>CAZYWP010000032.1:0-24493 GCA_964651495.1 uncultured Eubacteriales bacterium
AAAAATGAGGCAGGGTGAGTGAGGGGTCTCGAACCCCCAACCTGCGGATCCACAGTCCGCTGCTCTAACCAGTTGAGCTACACTCACCGCCGATCGGAAGGTGAGGCAATTTTGCCATCTTCGGGGGAAACTGTCAATACGAACCCCCTCACCTCTATCCTCTCCCGCGAGGGGAGAGGAGGATTTTAGCGCTGGCCCTCGATCAGGTCGAGGACCTCGGCCGAGTCGCGCCAGCGGTGTTTGACCTTGACATTCAGGTCCAGGTAGACCCTCGAATCCAGCACGTCTTCGATCTCCCGGCGCGCCTCGATCCCGATCTCCTTGATTACCTGGCCCCGCCGGCCGATGACGATTTTCCGGTGATTGTCCTTCTCCACGAAGATCGTGGCATTGATATAGGTCACTTTCTTCCTGTCTTTTCTCTTTTTTTCCCGAAGTGCCTTGGGCCCGGCACCAACTCCTCTTTTCCTCACCACATCACGGCCCGCCGCTGCCACTCGATTCGACGTCTCCAAAGTGGCCGCGCCGCAGGGCGCCGCTTCCAGCCCGGAATCGGCCGCCTCGGTGATCGCTTTTTCCTCCGCTCCGGGATCTCCGGTCTGTTCTGCGGAAAGCGTGCCGGGCGCGGGCGCCTCTTCTTCCGCCGGCCTTTTCCTCTCCTCCAGCTTCTCGATCAGAACGGCCGTCACGAACGGCAGCTCCTCTTCGACGCGCTTGAGCAGTTTTTCCCGGATGATCTCGGCCAGCATGAACCTCAAGGTCTGATCGGTGACCGTGTCGTCGTCGTAGAGCTTCTCCGCCTCCGGCAGGAATTCGTAGATCTTCTTCTCCAGCACGTCCAGGTTGATCCCGGTCAGGGCCGAGATGGGGATGATTTCCTTAAAATCGAGCAGGTCCTTGTACTTGTCGATGATCGGCAGGAGGGTGTCCTTGCGGACGACGTCAACCTTGTTGATGAGCAGGATGAGGGGGGTGCGCACCTTGCGCAGCGTCTCGATGACGAACTCGTCGCCGTGGCCGTGTCTCTGGGTGGCATCGACGAGCAGGCACAAGACATCAGCCGACTCGAGGGCCGAATAGACGAACTGCATCATCCGCTTGTTCAGGGAGTGGAGCGGTTTGTGGATGCCGGGGTTGTCGATGAAGATGATCTGCCCGGCGGCGGTCGTCTTAATCCCCAGGATGCTGATCCGGGTTGTCTGCGGCTTGTCCGAGACGATGGCCACTTTCTCGCCCAGCATCTTGTTGAGGAGCATGGATTTGCCGACGTTCGGCCGCCCGATCAGAGCGACATAGCCGACTTTCACTTTTCGCCCTCCCCGGCGCTTTCCGCCTTTTTAATTTTCAGCTTCTTGATCCTTTTCTGGTCGATGTCCAGGATCTCGATGGACAGGCCTTTGATGGCGACGGTTTCCCCCCGTTTGGGCAGCCGTCCCAGATGGTGGGAGATCAACCCGCTGACGGTGATGTAATCGTCCTCGGCCACGTCCACGTCGAAGAGCTTCTCGACCTCCTCCACGTTTACGTCGCCGGAGACGATGAACTCGGCCGGCCCGACTTCCGTGATCGGCGCCTCTTCGTCCAGGTCGTATTCGTCCCGGATCTCACCGACGATTTCCTCGACCAGGTTTTCCATCGTCACCAGGCCGGATACCCCTCCGTGCTCGTCGACCACGACCGCCAGCTTCAACTTCCTCCTCTGGAATTCCTTGAGCAGGCGGCTGACCTTCATCGATTCGGGGACGAAATAGACCGGACGGATGATCGGCTCGATCGACATCTCCCTGTGCGCCTCGTCCGTGTAAGCGAGGATATCCTTGGCGATCACCTGGCCGTCGATGTTGTCGATGCGGTCCCGGTAAACCGGGAGGCGCGAGTATTTCTCCTTCAAGATGAGCTCGCGCAGAGCTCCGAACGTGGCGTCCCTTTTGATGCAGACCATGTCCACTCGTGGAGTCATGATCTCGCGCACCAGGGTGTCGCCAAATTCGACGACACTCTTGAGCATGTCACCTTCATGCTCCTCGATGATCCCCTCCTCGGTGGCCTCGTCGATAAAAGTCTCGAGCTCCTCTTCCGAGGCTTCGCGCATTTCTTCCTCGATCTCTTGCTCCTCCAGGCGGCGGATGAGGAGGAGCAGGGGCGCGCCGAGGGCGTGGACGAACCCGAAAGAGGGGAGGAAGGCTTTGATAACGGCCTTTTTGTTCAGCGAATTGAGCAGCCTGGGAGCATAGTCGAACAGGAGGAAGAAGATGCCCAGCGAGAGCAGGAAGAACCAGACCGGCCAGAGCCGGCCGCGCGGGACGAGAGCCAGGAGGTAGATCAGGAAGGCGATGATAAAGATCACTCTCCAGCTTTCGACGGCGATCCGCGTCTCGTCGTAGGGGTCGAGCACCCGCTGCCGGTATTCCTTGTCCTTGTCCTCGAGGAACCGGCTCAGAGAGATTTTGGAGAAGGCGCTCAGTGAGGCGTGAAAGAGCGACAGCAGGAAGGCAGCCAGGAAGACGAGGCCCAGCCCCGCGAACTTCCAGAATTCGCTCATCGTTTCTCTTTCACTCTCCCTGTTTCTCGGCCAGAAGCCGCCGGACCTCGACCTCCTCTGCCTCGATCCCCTTCCCGTGGTCGAACCCGACAAGGTGAAGGAACCCGTGCACGGCGAGGTCCATGAGCTCGGTCTCGAGGCCGTGGGATTCGCCCCTACACTGCTCGAACGCCCGGGGCACGGAGATGAGGATGTCGCCCAGGTAGGACTTCCCGTCGGCGCTCTTTCCCCCGGCCGGGAAGCTCAGGACGTCGGTCGGCGCGTCGATTTTCCTGAAATCCCGGTTCAGCTTCTTGATCGTCCTTGTCCCGACAAAGGCCAGCGTCACCTCCGGGTCGCCGAGCTCGTATCTCCCCACGAGAAACTTCAACGCCCGCTTGAACCTCGTCAAGCTGATGACGTACCTATGCTGACGGTTGAGGACCTCGATCATCGGCCTTCCCGGCGTTCGGCGTTTTCTTCTTTTTTTTCCATTCGAAATCGAAACCCGGATATTCCAGGCGCGGATGGTAGATCGTGTAGAGCGTGCTGTGGAACGAGGCGGCGAGGGCCCGGAGCTCCCGCAGAGAGAAGTCGCAGTCGTCGAGCTGGCCGTCCTGGAGGTAGTTCTCGAAGATCTCGATGATCACCCGCTTGAGGCTCTCCCGCGAGGGCGACTTCAGGCTTCGCGAGGCCGCTTCCACAGAATCGGCCAGCATGACCAGGGCGGCCTCCTTGCTTTGGGGCGCGGGCCCGGGATAGCGGTAGGTCTCCTCGCCGATCGTCTGCATCTCGGGGTCGCACTGTTCTTTAGCCTTGTGGTAGAAAAAACGGACCAGGGAGCTGCCGTGATGCTGCTCGATGATCTCCTTGATCTTCTTGGGCAGCTTCAGCTTCTTGGCCATCTCCGCGCCCTCTTTGACATGGTTGGTGATGACCAGAGTGCTGAGGCTCGGGTTCAGGTCCTTGTGCAGGTCGGGGTTCCGGCTGATGTTCTCGATGAAATACTCGGGCCTCTTGACCTTGCCGATGTCGTGGTAGAGGGAGCCGGCCTTGACCAGCATGGTGTCCAGAGCGATCTCCTCGGCCGCCTTTTCGGCCAGGCTGGCGACCATCAGCGAATGATGATAGGAGCCCGGCGCCTCCATGGCCATCTGCCGGAAAACCGGGAGGTCGGAGTTGGCGAGCTCGAGAAGCTTGGTCTGGGTGACGAACCCGAAGACGGTTTCGATCACGGGGAGGAGCAGGAAGGCGATCGAGGCGCTGAGGACGCCGCCGAGCAGGGCCATGGCCACTTCCGTGGCGAAGACGTCCGGGCCGTTCATCCTTTCCCGGATCAGCTCGAAGATCACGATCAGGAAAATATTGACCGGGGCGACAACGAGCAGGCCGGCGCGCAGCGTCGAGGTCCGCTTGGCCCGCTGGTAGAACTTGATACCGTAGATGGCGGCCAGCCCGCCCAGGAAGCTGAAGATCAGGAGGAAGAAATCGGCCTGGAAGAGATAGCCGACGAGCACGCTGTTAAAGATGCAGAAGATCAGGCTGATCGTGCTCGTCGACAGGAAGGCGAACAGGAGGACGCCCAGCTGATAGGGGAAAGCGTAGCGGTAGACTCCGACTTCGCTGAGAAAACGCAAACTGGAGGCCTGGCTGAAGAGGGAGGCCAGAAAATCGGAGAGCTTGTAGGCCAGGAGCCCGAGGATGAGCATGACGCCGATCATCGAGAAAATTTTTTGGGCCTGGCGGAAGAGGAGCAATGATTTCAGGTAGTACCAGACGGTGATGAAAAGAAGGGCGAAAAGAAGGAATGTCCCAGCAAAACTCCGGAACCAGCCCCGTGTCTCGCGGAGGTTCCGGTTGATGATCCCGACCCACATCAGCTTCTCGGCCGTGGCCTCATCGCCCTTGCGGATGATGACCTTCCCCTTTTTGATCCTATAGAAAACGGTTTCCACGCTCACCCTGGCCCGGGCTTTCCTGGCTTCCGTCTCAGCCTTATTGTAGGTGATGTTGGGCGCGACGAGGAGGCCGGCCAGGCTGCGCAGCAGCCTCTTGTTGCGCGCCGAGAGTTCGAGCGCCTCTACCTCGACGGCGAACCGGTCCATGCTTTCCCTGATGTCGAGGACATCCTCGATCCTGGCCGGTCTCTCCTTCGCCGGCCCCCTGAGCAGGATGAACCCGCGCTCCGACTCCCGGCGGATGAACAGGTTTTTGGAAACGATGACCCCCTGGGAGGCGACTTTGCCGATCAGGCTGGTCAGCGTCTCCTGGAGCTCGGCGGCAAAATTGGCCCGGATGAGAGACTCGATCTCTCCCGCCGGGATTTCCAGGCCGAGCGTCTCGGAGATGCCCTCCCGGAGCGCGGCGCTGCTGCGGGAGGCCGCCGGGGTCTTCAGCCATTCCCGGCCGGCTTCGAAAACCTGGCGGACCCGGTCCTCGGTGTTGAGGAAGGCGTTCTCGTCAAAGGAATACACCGGCAGGACCGCTTCCTCGGCCTCGATCTTTCGCTTTTCGGTGGTCTCAGTGTCTTCGATCGTCAGGTCGAGGGGGGAGATAATGTCGGCCGGGGCGATTTCGCCCTCCTTGACGTCCGGGAGAGAGGCGGAGGGGACATAGGAGAGAAAATAGGACAGGACGAGGACAAAGATGACGAGCATGAAGAACGGATTCTGGACGACTCCCTGCCAGGCCGCAGGCTTCTGTTGCTCTGCTGCCGGCGAGGCTCCGTTCTTGGGCTTGCGGGGGCCCGGCTTTTTGAAGAGCTTCAAGCTCTTGAAGGAGATGAAGTTCATGATTCCTTTGCCGGCTTGGCCTCGGCTTTGTCGTAGGCTTTGATGATTTTCTGGACCAGGGGATGCCGGACCACGTCCTTTTCGTTGAAGTGGACAAAAGCGATCTCCTGAACGGAGTCGAGGAGCCGGATGGCCTCCAGCACGCCCGACTTCTTGGGCTGGGGAAGGTCGATCTGGGTGATGTCGGCCGTGACGACGACCTTGGAGCCGAACCCGGCCCGGGTGAGGAGCATTTTCATCTGCTCCCGGGTCGTGTTCTGGGCTTCGTCGAGGATGATGAAGGAGTCGTTGAGCGTCCGGCCGCGCATAAAGGCCAGGGGCGCGATTTCGATGATGCCCTTTTCGATGAAGTTGTTGGCCTGGTCGGTCCGGGTCAAGTCGAAGAGGGCGTCATAGAGAGGACGGAGGTAGGGGTTGATCTTCTGGTAGATGTCGCCCGGGAGAAACCCGAGCTTTTCGCCCGCCTCGACGGCCGGGCGGGTGAGGATAATCCGGTTGACGGCTTTATCCTGGAGGAAGGTCAAGGCCATGGCCATGGCCAGGTAGGTCTTTCCCGTCCCTGCCGGGCCGATGCCGAAGACGAGGTCGAAATTGCGGATGGCCCGGATGTATTCCTGCTGGTTGAGGCTCTTGGGGTTGACCGATTTGCGCGACAGGCTCAGTGCCTGGGAGGGGAAATAGTTCTCCAGGGGCTCGGCGCCCCCGCTCTCCAGAAGGTCGAGGGCGATGTGAAAATCCTCTTCCTTGAGCGAGCAGCCCCGCTCTTCGAGATCGGTCATTTTCTGGAAATAGAATTTGGCGAAGGCGACTTTCTTGGGGTCACCGTCGATGAGCAGGCTGTCGCCGCGGATGGAGAGGTCGACGCCCAGGCGGCCCTCTAATTTCCGAAGGTTCCGGTCCAGGACGCCGGTAAAGACGCTCTTTCTGATATAGGGGTGGGTGATTTTTTCCATATTAAGGGGCGGGGTCAAAGTCTTGAGGCATCCGCCAGGCATAATAAACACCAAATGGCCGCCATTTGTCAAGCCGAGCCGGGAGGTTGAAAAAAAAGGCAGGCTGGTATATATAATGGTTTCATTTTGCTGATTTTAGCCGGCACTCCAGGTCCTAAGGGGTGCGCCGGCGAAAAGGAACACAGATGGATAAGGAATTCATGACGATTTCCATCCCGACCTCTCTTTATAAGAAAATCGAGGAATTGATCAAGGGCACGGAGGTTTCCTCCGTCTCCAGCTATGTCGCCAAGGTCTTGAGGGAGAAGGTCAGCCAGGAAAAAGAATCAGGAGAGATCTTCAGCAAGGAAGACGAGGAAAAAGTCAAGGCCAGGCTGAAAGCGCTGGGCTATATCGACTGAAAACCGCAAGCCCGATTTTGCTTCCTGGAAAAAGCGCGGCTCAAGCCTTAAATGCGGAGGAGAAGATGATACCACCCCACGGCGGAAAGCTCGTGGACAGAGTCCTGAAAGGGGCGCCGAGAGAGGAAATCCTCGCCGGCCTGAAGTGCCTGCCGGTTCTGGCCATCGATGACGACACTGTCTCCGATGTAGAAAACATTGCCACTGGCGTATTTTCGCCCCTCGAGGGATTCATGGGCCGGGCCGATTTCTGCAACGTCCTTAACGAGATGCGGCTGCGGAACGACCTTCCCTGGACCGTCCCGATTGTTCTTGACGCCGGCCGCGATGAGGCGGAGAAGCTCAATGAAGGAACGGACGTTCTTCTGGCCAGCGACGGGGGACGGCCGGTGGCGGTTCTGCACCTGGAAGAAAAATATGATTATAATAAAGACGAGCTGGCGGAAAAGGTATTCCTGACGCGGGACAAAGCCCATCCCGGGGTGGCCAAGGTCGCCCGGATGAAGGATATCCTGCTGGCTGGGCCCGTCGACCTGATCGAGATCTCTCCCACCCCGTTCGACAGGTACAAGCTCAGCCCCAAGGAGACGAGGATTCTGTTTAAAGAAAAGGGCTGGAAGACGATCGTTGCCTTTCAGACGAGGAATACCCCCCACATCGGCCATGAGTATGTCCAGAAGACGGCTCTGACTTTCACCGACGGCATTTTCGTCAACCCGGTGATCGGGAGGAAGAAAAAGGGGGATTTCAAGGACGAGGTCATCCTGGCCTCCTATGACGAGCTGATCAAATACTATTACCTCAAAGAGCGGGCGGTGATGGCCATCCTCCAGATGGAGATGCGCTATGCCGGCCCCCGGGAGGCGATCTTCCACGCCATCGCCCGGAAGAATTTCGGCTGCACCCACATCATCATCGGCCGGGACCACGCCGGCGTGGGCAGCTACTATCACCCTTACGCGGCCCAGGACATCTTCGAGGAGTTCCCCGACCTGGGGATCGCGCCGCTTTTTTTCAAGGCCTTTTACTACTGCAAAAAATGCCAATCAGTGGTCAATGAAAAAATCTGTCCCCACCCCCCCGGGGACCAGATCCAGTTCAGCGGGACGAAAATCAGGGACCTGCTGGTGAAGGGCGAGATCCCGCCGGCCGAGCTGATGCGGCCCGAAGTGGCCAGGGTCATCATGAAGTTCGAGAATCCGTTCGTCGAATGAGCTTAGGATAGAGACGGCGAATGAACATAGATAAGAAACTTTTGGTCGTCGGGCTGGACAGCGCCCCCGGCGAAATAGTCTTCGACCGGAGCAGCGAGCTCCCCGTCCTGCGCGGGCTGATGGAGAACGGACGACACGGCAGATTGCGCAGCTCCGACCCCCCGATCACCATCCCCGCCTGGATGGTGATGGCCACGGGGAAGGACGCCGGCCGGCTTGGCCTCTACGGCTTCCGCCACCGCACCGGCTACTCTTATGATAAAATGTGGATCGCCACCTCCAAGTCGATCAAGGAAAGGGCTGTCTGGGACATCATCGGCGACGCCGGCGGACGGAGCTGTCTCGTCAGCGTGCCGCCGAGCTACCCGCCCCATCCCGTACCGGGAAACCTGGTCTCCTGCTTCATCACCCCCGACAACGAAAAGGAATACACCTATCCGGCGGAGCTGCGCCGGGAGATCGAGGAAAAATTCGGGCCCTACATGTTCGACGTCGAGTTCCGGACCGAGGACAAGGAAGAGCTTCTCCAGGGCATCTATAAAATGACCGAGAAGAGGTTTGAGGTTCTGAACTATCTCGCCCGGGAGAAGCCCTGGAACCTATTCTGGTTCGTCGAGATCGGCGTCGACCGGGTCCAGCACGGCTTCTGGAAGTACATGGACTCCGGGCACCATCTGTATGTCCAGGGGAATCCCTACGAAGACGCCATCATCGATTATTACAAATACCTGGACCAGAAGATTGGCAAGCTCGTCGAGACCTGCGGCAAGAATACCATTGTCCTCGTGGTCTCCGACCACGGCGCCAAGCGGATGAAGGGCGCGTTCTGCATCAACGAGTGGCTGATCGAAGAAGGCGACCTGGTCCTCAAGGAGACCCCGCAGAAGCCTGAGTCGATCGAGAAGCTGGCCGTCGATTGGCCCAGGACCAGGGCGTGGGCCTGGGGCGGCTACTATGCCCGGATTTTCCTGAACGTGGAGGGCCGGGAGCCGCAGGGCATCATCAAGCCCGAAGATTATGAGAGAGAGCGGGACCTTTTAGCCGAGAGAATCATGCGCCTGCGCGGCCCCGGCGGCGAAAAATGGGACACCCGGATCATCAAGCCCCAGGAATATTTCAGCGAAGCGCGGGGCGAATATCCGGACTTGATGGTCTACTTCGACGACCTTTACTGGCGGTCGGCGGGCACCCTCGGTCACGGGGCCAAGTTCCTGAGCGAAAACGACACCGGCCCCGACGACGCCGTCCACGCCCAGGAGGGCATGTACATTCTCTATGATCCGGAGAACAAAGGGTCAGGCCGGAAAGATGCCGACATCATCGATATCGCGCCCACGATCCTTCACCGGCTGGGCAGCGCGATTCCCGGAGATCTCAGAGGAAAAATCCTGTAAGGAGGAGTTGTTGACCAGACCTCAAACGAATTGCGACCAGAGAGGGTTCACCCTGTGGTTTACGGGCTTGCCCTGCTCGGGAAAATCGGTCGTCGCCGACGGGGTGGCAGAGATTCTCCGCGGGCGGGGGCTGAGAGTGGAGCGGCTCGACGGGGATATCGTCCGCCAGGACCTGACCCGCGACCTGGGTTTCTCCCGGGAAGACCGGAACGAAAACATCCGCCGGGTCACGTTTGTGGCCAAGCTCCTGACGCGGAACGGCGTCGCCGTCCTGACCTCGTTTATCTCTCCCTATCGTGAGATCCGGGCGCGGTCCCGGCGGGAGATCGGAAATTATATTGAAGTCTATGCCAAGTGCCCCCTGGAAGTCTGTATCCGGCGGGATGTCAAGGGCATGTATCAAAAGGCGATTCGGGGAGAGATCAAGGAATTCACCGGAGTTTCCGACCCGTATGAGGAGCCCGAGAACCCCGAAATCCTTCTGGAGACGGATAAAGAGACGCTGGAGGAGAGCGTTCAGAAAGTGCTCCGCAGTCTCGAGGAGCTGGGCTATCTCTGAGATGTGTGCGCAGCGATTCCATTTTCCAAAATGCTGAGGGAAAAATGAAGTCCTACCTGGTGACCGGAGGGGCGGGTTTTATCGGCTCCCATATTGTCGAAGAGCTGGTCGGACGGGGAGAAAAAGTCCGGGTTCTGGACAATTTTCTCACCGGCAAGCGGGAAAACATCGCGCCTTTCTTAGACAGGATCGAGCTCATCGAGGGCGATATTCGAGATCCTGAGACCTGCCGCCGGGCCGTCGAGGGCATGAATTACGTCCTCCATCAGGCGGCGCTTCCCTCCGTGCCCCGGTCGATCGAGGACCCGCTCCTGACAAACGAAATCAACGTCAACGGCACCCTGAACATGCTCTGGGCGTCTGTGGGGGCCGGGATCAAAAGGTTCGTCTTCGCGTCTTCCTCCTCGGTATACGGGGATGACGAGAGGCTTCCCCAGAAAGAGGGACATGAGGGCCGGCCCCTCTCGCCCTACGCTCTGAGCAAGCTCATCGGTGAAAAATACGGCCGGCTTTTCTGCATGGTTTACGGTCTGGAGGTCATCGCCCTCCGCTATTTCAATATCTTCGGCCCGCGCCAGGACCCCTTTTCTCAGTATGCGGCCGCCATCCCGCTGTTTATCACCAAAATCATCGCCGGGGAGAGGCCGCTAATTTTCGGCGACGGCGAGCAGTCCAGAGATTTCACCTATGTCTCCAATGTCGTCGGGGCCAACCTGCGGGCGGCCCATGCGCCGGCCGAAGCGGCCGGCGGCGTTTATAACATCGCCTGCGGCGAGCGGACGACGGTCAATACCCTTGCGGCCGAAATCAACCGGCTCGCCGGCACTTCGGTCGTGGCGGTTCATGCCGACCCGCGGCCGGGAGATATCCGCCATTCGTTTGCCGACATCAGCCGGGCCAGGGAAGTCATGGGCTTCGATCCCCAGGTCAGCTTCAAGGACGGGTTGAAAAGGACGGTCGCCTGGCGCAGGGAAAGGAGTTCACATGAGCCGCGAATATGAAGCCTTGGTAAAGAAAATCAGAGAGCATCGGGCGTGCGTCGGCGTCATCGGCCTGGGCTATGTGGGACTTCCCCTGGCTAAGCTCTTTCTCCATAAAGGCTTTGACGTCATCGGGTTCGATATCGACCCGAATAAAATCGCTTCCCTGAATCGGGGACAAAGCTACATCCGGCACATCTCGACCGGCGAGCTGAAAGGCTTCCTGGCGAAGCGAAAGTTCAAAGCGACAACCGATTTCTCTCTTCTTCGCAGCGCGGACGTCATCATCATCTGCGTCCCCACACCCTTGGATTCCCACAAGAACCCCGACCTCAGTTTCGTCCTCCGGACAACGGATACGATTTCACAGAACCTGAGGAAAGGACAGCTCGTCATCCTCGAGAGCACGACCTATCCCGGAACCACGGAAGAGGAAATGATGCCGATTCTCCAAAACCGGGGGCTTCGGGCGGGGAAGGACTTCTTCCTCGCTTTTTCTCCCGAGAGAGAGGACCCCGGAAACAAGGATTATACGACCGCGATGATCCCCAAGGTCGTGGGTGGCCTGACCGCTGGCTGCCGTCATCTGTCCAAAGTGCTGTATGATCAAATCTTCGAAAAAACAGTGCCCGTCTCATCGCCTCAGGTGGCTGAAGCCGTCAAGCTGCTCGAGAACATCTTCCGGTCGGTCAACATCGCCCTGGTCAACGAGCTCAAGATCATCTTTGAAAGAATGGGGATCGATGTTTGGGAGGTCATTAAGGCCGCCTCGACAAAACCGTTCGGTTTCATGCCTTTCTATCCCGGCCCGGGACTGGGGGGACACTGTATTCCGATTGACCCCTTCTACCTGACCTGGAAAGCCAAGGAGGTCGATTACCAGACCAAGTTCATCGAGCTAGCCGGGGAGATCAATACCCGGATGCCCTATTACGTGGTGAATAAGACTATCGAGGCCCTCAACCAAAAGGGAAAATCCATTCGCGGCGCCAGAGTCCTGGTTTTGGGGATCGCCTACAAGAGAGACATCGACGACCAGCGGGAATCCCCCTCGCTTAAAATTATCAGCATTCTCCTGGAAAAGGGGGCCAGGGTTGCCTACCACGACCCCTATGTTCCCCGTTCTTCCGGGCACCGGGAGTATCCGAACTTCGACCTGAAGTCGGTCCCCCTGACGGCGAAAAGGCTGAAAGGCAGCGATGCCGTCATCATCGCCACCGACCATTCCGCCTTTGACTATGCCTGGATCGTCAGGAACGCGCCGCTCGTCGTGGACACGCGGAACGCCGTCAAGCGAAAAAGGAAAAACGTGATCAAGGCCTAAAGGAGCTGAGCATGAAAATCGCCGTGATCGGAACAGGATACGTGGGGCTGGTGACGGCCGCCGGCCTGGCCGAGCTCGGCCATCAGGTCATCGGCACGGACAAGGACACCGATAAAATCGGGAAAATCAGGCAGGGGATCGTGCCCATCTACGAGCCCGGGCTGGAGGAACTTCTCGCCGCCAACGTCAAGACGGGCCGGCTCACCTTCAGTCCCGACCTCGACAGGACCATCCGGGAGAGCGACGTCATTTTCGTCTGCGTGGGCACGCCCCAGCACGACGACGGGAGCGCCGACATGAGCCAGATCGAGGAGGTCTCGCGCCAGATCGCCGAGAACCTCGACCGCTACAAGCTGGTGGTCGAGAAAAGCACAGTCCCGGTCAAGACCTCATTCTGGATCAAGCGGACCATCGGACTCTACAAAAAGACCGACAGCGTCTGCGACATCGCCTCGAACCCCGAGTTCCTACGCGAAGGCTCGGCCGTCTCCGACTTCCTCAACCCCGACCGCATCATCGTCGGCGTGGAGACGGACAGGGCGAGGGATATCCTCTGCGGCATCTACGACAAGTTCCGCGACCGTCTCGTGGTCACCAACATCGACACGGCCGAGCTGATCAAGCACGCCTCCAATTCCTTCCTGGCCCTCAAGATCTCTTACATCAACCTCATCTCCAACATCTGCGAGAAGACGGAGGCCGATGTCGAGCGGGTGGCCGAGGGGATGGGGCTCGACCCGCGGATCGGCCGGCGCTTCCTCAAGGCGGGGATCGGCTACGGGGGTTCCTGCTTCCCGAAAGATATCAAGGCCCTGGTCAAGATCGGAGAAGACCTGGGCGTGGATATGAGCCTCCTCAAGGAGGCCGACCGCATCAATTTTGACCGGGTCCGGGTCCTGGTCGACAAGGTCAAGCAGGCCCTCTGGATCCTCAAGGACAAGAAAATCGCCCTCCTCGGTCTGGCCTTCAAGCCCGACACCGACGACATCCGGGAAGCACCGAGTATCCGGGCGATCAGGGAACTGAGCCGTGAAGGCGCGCGTCTTCGCCTCTATGACCCGCAGGCCATGGATAACATGAAGCAGCTCTTCCCGGAAGATCCGGCGCGGATGGTGTACTGCTCTTCGCCGGAACAGGCCTCGGAAGGGGCGAACGCCCTGCTGATCCTGACCGAATGGGAGGAGTTTGCCCGTCTCGACTTGAAGAAACTCAAAAAAGCCATGGCCAACCCGATCATCGTCGACGGGAGGAATGTGCTGGACCGCGACGCGGTGATAAAGCTCGGGTTCGAGTACTACTCGGTCGGCCGCAAATAAACTGCTCTTATTTCGAGCGTATGGTCGCGAAAATCAGTCTCTATGGAAATGAAATCGTCCTCATAAACGCTTGACCACTCGAAAGGGATTTCCTCTCCGTCCTTGAAAACACTGATTTTTTTCTTCCCTCTCTCTCTGTCCTCGACGCCAAAAAATGGCCAGGGGATGAGCACTTTGATCTTCCCCTTTTGGGAGAAGTTGCTGTTATAGCGGACAGCGATCTTTTTTCCCGCTCGGTCCGGCTGATAATCATATGCCGCGAACAGGCCGGCCGCCGGAAGAAAAACATGGACCGTGGCGGCGTCCTCGCCGAGCCTGGGCTCGAAGCTGAGGCCGTTTTCTCCCAGCCGGAAACCGAAATACCCTTCGAACAGGGCTTTGGCCAGGCTTCCGGCGCTCCCGGTGTAGAAATCACTCCCGCGTCCCGCGCCGTCCCTGGTGTCCCATTCCCAAAGCCCGCCGTTGGCTGTGTTTTTCCGGATGACCTGGAGGAGCCTGTCTTTCGCCGTCCGGCTGAACCCGGTCTCGAACATGGCGTAGAGCAGCCGGCCGCCGAACCAGTCCCACTGGCCGCCGTTCTGGTATTCAAAAGGCTCGTCCATCGCCGGATGCTTGAAGAAGCCGCGGGGGTAAGGGGGTAGGAGCGCGCCGCTGACGGTGGAGACGCCGAACCGCACCTGTCTGGCCAGAGCGGCCTCGATGATCTTCCGGGCTTTGTCTGGGCCGGCCAGGCCGGATATTATCGCCTGAGCATTGCCGCCCATGGGAAACATGTCGTCTTCGTCAAAATCATGCGGGAACGGGTCGAGGTGGATATGGACGCGATAGAATCCCCGATCTTCCTGCCAGAGCCGGAGATCGGCGCTCTCTCTCAATTTCTCCGCCTTTTTTCGCCAGGACCCGGCCCGGTCGGTTTTTCCCAGTGAGGTGAACATAGCACACAGCTCGAGGCATGATTGATAGACCATCGCCTGGTCGTAAATGTCGGCCGTCCAGCGCGTCCTGTCATCCACGTAGATCGCCCGCTGGTCGGCATCCTCCGGGTCCACGTCGCCCCAGTCGGCGGTATGGGCCCCGGTAATGAGACCGTGTTTTTCGTCCCAGCGCTCGGCAAAGAGATAGAGGAGAGATTTCTCGAGCCGGTCGAGGATGGCTTGCCCGGCGACTTTCTTTTCTAGCCAATGCCGTCCCTCCGGCCCCTTGATGAGAAAAATCTGGTAAGCCGACTGGACGGCGCTCGCCTCCTGGTCCGTTTCAACGGTGTTTTTATCCGAGCGGCCCCGGGAATCGACCCAGTCCTCGAGCGATCCCGAGTCCTTCTGAAAGGCCAGATGTTCTTCGAGCCAGGAGGTGAGGTAATCTTCGGGATAAAAATAGCGCGAACCCGGGATAATCGTCGCGGCGTCCCTTAGCCAGACCTGGGGGTAGCCGGCGCCGGCGGCGAACCCGAGGACCGGTCCGGTTCTTCCCTGGAATTCCACCTCGTTTTCCTCCATGGTGAGGCGGATGAGCCGGCCGAGCCTTTCAAATTCAGGGACGCTCGACCTGAAAGCGGTGTATTTCCCGTAGTCAAGGCTGAGCGGAATATCATCCTCTGTCCGGCGCCTCTTTTCCACGACAAGCGGGAGCCTGAGCGTCCGGCTGCCTGAATCCTTGAACCAGGCCAGCCCTTCCCGGACCAGGTCGAACTCGAGGACATAGGTGCCCTTGTCCAATGGCGCCTTGACCCGCACGGCGGCCTCGATGTGTTCTCCGGGCCGCGTGACTTTGGGAAGAGCCGTCCGGGGGTTGTCAAACCTCAGCATTTGGCCCTTTTCATCGAGGAGATGGTAGGAGATCAGGCAGGGATTTTTCGCTCGGGAAGACCACTCCTGTTTCCCCGTGTTCTTGAGGCTCAGGCCGATTTCAACGGTCCCGCCCTCATAAGCGCGGAGCTCGCTGACCCCGGCGCTGATGGCTGCGGCATAGTCTGCCCTTCCGTTCTTCCCTTGCCGGACATCCTCCCGCTTCGCGCAGCAGGGACACAAAATCAAACAGAAGTAAAGCGAGATTAGGAACGAAATTATTCGTGTTCCCCTGTCGTTGCGAGCCGCCTTTGGAGGCGAAGCAATCTCAGTCCGCGTCCGTAATGCTTCGTTCGCGGCGGCAGCGTCAAGTTCTTTCATCACTTCATTCCTCGTTCTGACTCAGAGCTTGATGCGTCCCTACCCTAACAGCGGCAATCAGTTCTCCTCTTCAGCAGATGCGGGGGAGAAGCTCCGAAGTCAAAGGCTCGAGGAGCCTCAGGCCGCCCGCGGTCGTGGCCAGGAGAAGCTCGCCCGGCCGTCCGACCCGGTCTTCGACCCGGCCGATGACCGCCGCCCTCCGGCCCAGCGCGTTCTTTTTGATCCGCCCGAGGATCAGGTCGGCTTTTTCCCCGGGGACGGCCAAGACCGCCCGGCCTTCGCAGGCCAGGTAGAGCGGGTCGATGCCTAACAGCTCACCGGCTCCCCGGACGGCGCGGGAGAGCGGAATGCTCTCCTCGTCGACGACCAGGGAATAGGGGAGTCTCTCGGCCAGCTCGTAAAGGATGGTGGCCAGTCCTCCCCGGGTGATGTCCCTCATCCACAGCGCTCCCTTTTTCCAGAGGGGGAGGAGATAGGTCAGGGGAGCACAGTCGCTCCTCACTCGGGCCTCGAAACCGAACTCGCCCCTGGCCAGCATAACGGCCAGGCTGTGCTCGCCGAGCGTCCCGGTGAGGATGATCTTGTCGCCCGGGCGGATGGATTTCGGGCGGGGCCTGGCGATGATTGTTCCGATGCCCGAGGTGTTGACATAGATTTTATCGGCCTGGCCGCGGCGGACGACCTTGGTATCTCCGGTCACGACTTCGACTCCGGCCCGGCGGGCGGACCGGCTGATCGATCTCAAGATCTTTTTCAGGTCATCCCAGGGGAGCCCTTCCTCGAGTATGAAGGCGAGGGAGATGTAGCGCGGGACGGAGCCCGAGACCACGAGGTCGTTAACCGTCCCGTTGACGGCCAGGGTACCGATATCCCCGCCGGGGAAAAAAATCGGGTCGACGACATAGCTGTCGGTGGTGAAAGCCACTCCGGGCGGCAGGTGGCTGGCATCGGCCAGATCGGCGAGGTGCGCGTTCCGGAACTCGGGGACGATGTGCTGAGCGATGAAATCCCGCATCAGCTTGCCGCCGCTCCCGAGCTCCAGGCTGATCCGGCTCATCGTTCACCGTATTTATAATGGACGAAGCAGGCGCCTTCGAGGGAAACCATGCAGGGGCCGAAGGGAGAATCCGGACGGCATTTTTTTCCGAACAAAGCACACCGGGGAGGCGCAATCAACCCCCGCAGGACCTCGCCGCAGCGGCAGCCGGGGAGGTCGTCGCTCCCTTCTCCGATCGCCAGCCCGTGCTTCGACCGGGCATCGAATTCCGCGTACTCGGCCTTGAGCCGAAGCCCGCTCCCGGCGATCCGGCCCAGCCCCCTCCAGGAGGCATCCACCCGGTCGAGCATCTCTTCCATCACTAACCTGGCCAGGGGATTTCCGTCCGGATGGACCGCCCTCCCGTACTCCAGATAGACCTGCGGGTTCCCCTCTATGATTTGATCGAGGACGGCCGAGATCCCCAGGAGAATGTCGTTCGGCTCGAACCCGGCCACCGCGCCCGGGATCCGGTATTCGTCGGGAATAAACCGGTAGGGCTCCAGCCCGATGATGGCGCTGACATGCCCGGGGTAGAGAAACCCGTTGATGATTGTCTCGCCCGCCTCCAGGATGGCGCGCAAGGCCGGGGGTATAAGCCAGAGGGCGGTGAGGACGGAAAAATTCCCTAAACCCCCGGCCGCGGCTTTTCTGACCGTCAGGGCGATCGACGGAATGGTGGTCTCGAACCCGACGCCGAAGAAAACGACCTGTTTGCCGGGATTGGCCACGGCCAGGTCGATCGACTCCTCCGGCGAATAGACGATTCTGACCAGGGAGGAGGGAGCGGGGACGGCCGTCTGGAGGGAGCCTTTCCGGGTCGGCACCCGCGTCATGTCCCCGAAGGACGCCAGGATGAGGTTCTCTTTCCGGGTGACCAGGTCGAGGCAGGCCTCATGGAAATCGTTCGGGGTGATGCAGACCGGACATCCCGGCCCGGAGACCATTTCGACTCCGGCCTCTTCGAGCAGAGCCTTGAGACCATAGCGATGGATGGTCATGGTGTGCGTGCCGCAGACCTCCATGATCCGCAGATGATGCCCAAGCGGGCCGGTTTTCTGTTTGATTTCCCCGAGCAGCGCGCGGGTGACGGATTTGTCCCGGAGCTCCTTCATCATCGCCCCCGGCTCCTATCCCTCCTGCTTTCCGGCGATCTCGCGCAGCAGGGAGAGGGTTTCCTGAGCCTCCGCTTCGTCGAGCCTGGAGATGGCAAACCCGGCATGGACGATCACCCAATCTCCAAGCTTCACGTCCTCTAAGAGGGCGAAATTAACCCGGACTTTGGTCCCGAGATAGTCCACTTTGCCCTGACGGGACTTATCGATTTGGATGATCCTGGCAGGGATTCCGAGGCACATTCAGGTTTTCTCTCTTGGGTTTACTAGCTTACCAAATCCCTTCCCTCTGGTCTATAGGTTGCGTATTTTGTCCTGATTCCAGCCTGTTTTGACAATTGGGGGGGCGAGCCCTTATAATGACCCCGTGCTCAAGGACTTGGAAGGATTTATCGCTCCGGGGAGCGAAGAGGAGACGCTTGCCCGCCAAATCGATTTCTCCCGCCTGCCCCGCCACATCGCCATCATCATGGACGGGAACGGCCGCTGGGCGGAGAGCCGGATGCTCCCCCGGATCGAGGGGCACCGGGCCGGGGCCAAAGCCGTCCAGGAGACGGTGGAGTCCTGCGCCCGGCTGGGGATCAAGTTCCTGACGCTCTACGCCTTCTCCAAAGAGAACTGGAAAAGGCCCAAAAGAGAAATCTCCCGCCTCTGGAAGCTCCTCGAGGATTACCTCCGTAAAGAAGATAAGGAATTGATAAAAAATAAGATCCGTCTCCTTACGATCGGCCAGACGGAAGACATCCCGGCCTCTGTCCGGAGGGAGCTGGAGCGGGTGGAGAGCCTGACCAAAACAATGGACGGGCTGACCATCATCCTGGCCCTCAACTACAGCGGTCGCTCGGAGATCGTGGACGCGGTCAGGCGGATCTGCCGAAATGGGGACGTCGACCCCGCCCGGCTGGATGAGGAGACATTTTCGCGCTACCTCTATACCGCCTCAGTCCCCGATCCCGACCTGCTCATCCGCACCAGCGGCGAGCTTCGCGTCTCCAATTTCCTGCTCTGGCAGATCGCCTACTCGGAAATCTGGATCACCCCGGTCTACTGGCCCGACTTCCGGAGGAAGCATGTTCTCCAGGCGCTCGTCGACTATCAGAAAAGAGAAAGGAGGTTCGGCGCCGTTCACGGCCGGCCCGCGCCGAGTGCCTGATTTTCGGCCTCCGGGACTGCGCCGCCTCCGATGACCATCAACAAGCGCCTGCCCACCGCCATTGTCCTCCTGGGCCTTTTATTCCTGCTGATCCAGTACGGCGGAAGGGTTCTGACTTTCTTAGTCCTCCAGGCCGTCATCGCCGCCGCCCTGGTCGAATTCTATAACCTCGCGGCCAGAAAAAAGCTCCATCCGCAAAAAATATTGGGGATCATTCTCGCCCTCTGCCTGGGGCTCGCCTTCTTCTTCCGCGCCGAAGTCCAATTCGAGCTGGCCCTGTTCGGAGTGCTTTTCCTGACCGGAGTCTACTGTCTCTTTTCCTTCACCCGGGTCGAGCATCTGCCCTTCTTTTTCCAGTCCGTGGCCGTCACTTTTTTCGGCGCTGTCTATCTCGGTTTTACGCTCAATCATTTTTTCCTCATCCGTTTCGAATGGGGCCCCTTTTATGTGTATTTCCTCTGTTCGATCATCTGCCTGGGGGACACCGGGGCCTATTATCTGGGCAAGCTCCTCGGCCGCCGCAAGATGACTCCGCTGGCCAGCCCGAACAAGACCTGGGAGGGAAGCGCCGGCGGAATTCTCTTCGGCGTCCTGGGCGCCTGGGCGGCCCGGCAGATCCTGCTCCCGGATGCGGACCTCTGGAGGGCCCTTCTCATCGGAGCGCTCGTCCATGCGGTGGCCCAGATGAGCGACCCGCTCGAATCCCTGTTCAAGAGGGCGGTCGGAGTCAAAGACTCCTCCAACATCCTGCCCGGCCACGGCGGATTTCTTGACCGGATGGACAGTTTCGTCCTGGCCGCGCCCTTTTTCTATTTTCTCCTCCGCTATTTCTGGAAATGAAGAATATCGTCGTGCTGGGTTCGACGGGTTCGATCGGCACGAACACCCTCGAGCTTGCCGAACGGCTCAAGGACCGGTTCTCGGTCGTCGGACTGGCGGCGGGTTCGAACCTCTCGCTTCTCCGCAAGCAGGTGGAGAAATTCCGGCCGAAAATCGTCTCCGTTAAGACGAAGGAACAGGCCCTGGAGCTCGGGGAAAGCGTGGGCGGGTTCTCCGTCCGCGTCGTCTATGGGCCCGAGGGGGCCGCGGAGGTCGCGGCATGGGAAGAAACCGATATCGTCGTCTCCGCCATCACGGGGATCGACGGTCTCGGCCCGACTTTCACCGCCGCTCGGACCGGGGCGCGGCTCGCCCTGGCCAACAAGGAATCGATGGTGGTCGCCGGCGCCCTCCTGCAAGCCCAAGCGCGGGCTTCGGGAACCGAGATCATCCCCGTGGACAGCGAACACAGCGGCATTTTCCAGTGCCTGGCCAAGGAGCGCCGCGAGAACGTCCGCAAAGTCACCCTGACGGCCTCCGGCGGTCCCTTCTTCCAGACGCCGCTCGGAGCGATCAAGGAGAAAACGCTCGAAGAGGCGCTCTCCCATCCGCGCTGGAAGATGGGCCGGAAAGTGACAGTCGATTCGGCGACGCTGATGAACAAGGGGCTCGAGCTCATCGAAGCGCGCTGGCTTTTCGGGCTGGCGCCGGACGAGTTGGCAGTCCTCATCCACCCGCAGAGTATCGTCCATTCACTGGTCGAGATGCGGGACGGATCGACCCTGGCTCAGCTCAGCGTCACCGATATGAAAATCCCGATCCAGTACGCCCTGACCTATCCCGAGCGCGAGGAATCCCCCCTGGCTCCCCTCGATTTGGGCCGGGTCCGGTCGCTTGAGTTCTATGAGGTTGAAGAGAACCGGTATCCGCTCATCCGGCTGGCCCGCCTAGCCCTCAGGAAGGAGAAAAGCCTGCCCGTGGCGCTCAACGCGGCCAACGAGGTGGCGGTGGCGGCGTTCCTGGACCGCAGGATCGGATTCTCGGACATCGCCGACGTCGTCGGCGGCGTCCTGGAAAAGCATGACCTGACCGACGTCGGCGGGCTCGAGGACGTCCTCGAGGTTGACCGCCGGACGCGGGCGCAGGCCGAAAATTTCATTAGGCAAAGGTTTTAAAATGGGATCCCTTTTCGGCACCATCCTAGCGTTCTTAATCGTCTTCGGCATCCTTGTCTTCATCCACGAATTCGGCCATTTTTTCACGGCCAAGCTGGTCGGAATCCGGGTGGAGACGTTTTCTTTCGGCTACGGGAAGAGGCTCTTCGGGTTTCGGGGCAAAGAGACCGACTACCGGATCAGCCTGATCCCGATGGGTGGCTACGTCAAGTTCCTGGGGGAGGGGGAGCTCTCCGTTGACGGAGGATCGGCGAACCTGCCCTCCGACCACTTCCTGTCCAAAACACGCTGGGAGCGCTTCCTGGTCATGTTCATGGGCTCGGCCATGAACATCCTGCTGGCCCTCGTCATCGCGGCGGTGATCAACATGGTTGGGGTCACCGTCCCGGCCTACCAGGAGCAGGCTCCGGTCATCGGGTTCATCGAGCCCGGCTCGCCGGCGGAAAAAGCAGGCCTGGCAGAGGGAGATGAGATCCTGGCGATCGACGGGGAAGGGGTCAAGACCTGGAACGACGTGGACCTGGCCGTCGGATCAAAGCCGGACCGGGTTCTCGAGCTCCGGGTCCGCCGAGGCGGAGAGGAGATCCGGAAAGACTTGCACACGGAAAAAAAGACCCGCTATGCCATCGGCTACGCCGGGTTTATAGGCCGGATCCTGACCCAGGTGAGGATGGTCAAGCCGGGTTCGCCGGCGGAGAAAGCCGGACTCCAGCCCGGAGACATCATCCTGAGCATCGACGGCCAGCCGGCTTATTATTTTCAATTCACCGAGTTGATGGAGAAAAATCCGGGAAAAGAACTCGAGTTTCGAGTAAACCGGCAGGGAGAGATACTCATTCTCCGGGTCACACCCAGGCTCGAGGGCAAAGTCGGCAAGATCGGCCTGTATCAGGAGCCGGAATCGCTGCCGGTCAAGTACGGCTTTTTTGCCGCCATCGCCCAGAGCGTCAGAGAGAACGTGCGCAACACCTTCCTGATCATTCGCTTTATCCGGGACTTGATTGTCGGACGGGCGTCCACCCAGCAGCTCGGCGGCCCGATCGCCATCGCCAGCTTCTCCTATGCGGCCATGCAGATGGGTTTTCTGGCCATGCTCAGCTTCATCGGGCTGATCAGCCTCCAGCTCGGCATCATCAACCTTTTTCCCATCCCCGTGTTCGACGGCGGGCAGATTTTTATTTTGGCCCTGGAGGGGCTCTTCCAGCGCGACTTCAGCCCCAGGGTCCGTCAGGTTTGGATGCAGGTCGGGTTCGTCATCTTTGCCCTGCTCGCGGTCTTCATCATCCTCAACGATATCGTCAAGGGCATGCCCAACGGCTGGGAGAGCCTCATCCCATGGTAAGTCTCGGACTTGGGGGTCGTCAGCACGCGGATTTGTCCACAGCGTCTCTTTGGAGGGAGAAAGCTGTGCTTTCCCCCTTCCAACGTTCGCTTCGCTCACTGCCTCCCCTTCTCGGACTTCGTCCTTCGACCAAAGGGGCCTTCCCCCTTGGAACCCCCCTGCTTTGCTACGCAAATCAGCAAATCCGCACCCCCCCGTGCCCGCTCAGTCTTCGACGGGCTTCCTCTCCCCAACCCCTCGCCTTGGCTGTGCTAAGATAGAGTGCTGAGAAAAATAAGAAATCGATGAACCAGCAAGAAGAGTGTCGTCCAATTTCCAGCAATCCAATTTTTCCGGTTCGGCGCAAGACCAAGCAGATCCTTATCGGCATGGTGGCGATCGGTGGGGGGGCACCGATCGCAGTCCAGTCCATGACCAAGACCTTAACTCATGATATCAAGGCGACCGTCGCTCAGATCAGAAGACTTGTTAAGGCAGGCTGCGAGATCGTCCGCCTGGCCGTTCCGGATGACCGGGCCGCCTCCGCTCTGGCCGAGATCAGGCGTCGGGTCAAAATGCCGCTCATTGCCGATATCCATTTCGACCACCGCCTCGCCCTGGCCGCGCTGCGGGCGGGCGTGGACGGGCTCCGCCTCAATCCGGGAACGATCGGCTCCAGGGACAAGGTTCGAGAGGTTGTCAGAGCCGCCAGGGAGAGAAGCGTCCCCATTCGGATCGGGGTGAACTCGGGGTCGCTGGAGAAAGCCCTCCTCCGGAAATATGGAGAGGCGACTCCGGAGGCCATGGTGGAAAGCGCCCTGGATCATATCCGGCTGCTTGAAGACATGGGCTTCGACCTGATCAAGGTTTCGCTCAAGGCTTCGGATATCGCCCGCACCGTGGCCGCTTACAGGCTGCTCGCCGAAAAGGTGGATTATCCGTTCCACGCCGGCATCACCGAAGCCGGAGGCAAGTTCCGGGGAACCGTCAAATCCGCCGTCGGGTTGGGTATCCTGCTGAGCGAGGGACTGGCGGATACGATCCGCGTTTCCCTGACCGCCCCTCCCGAAGAGGAAGCGCGCGTGGCCTATCTCATCCTCCAGAACCTCGGCCTGCGGACACGGGGCATCAATTTCGTCTCCTGCCCCATCTGCGGCCGGTCCGAGGTGGACATGATGAAGATCGTCCCCCGGGTGGAAAGGGAGCTGGCCTCGCTGCGGTCCCCGCTGACGGTGGCCTTGATGGGCTGCATGGTCAACGGCCCGGGTGAGGCCAGGGAGGCGGACATCGGCCTCGCTTGCGGCAGGGGGGTGGGAATCCTTTTTAGAAAGGGGAAACTTGTCCGCCGTATTCGGGAGGACCGGATCATTCCCGAGTTCGTCGCCGAAGTCCGCCGGCTGGCGGTCGAGAAAAACAGGCAAGGCAGCGATAAAAACCATGGCTGATAATAAGCGCCCTCCCCGGACCACCCTGGCCAAGCTGGAAAATCTCCGCCGCAGCCTCCGCCGTATGGGGAAGGTCCTGGTCGCCTTTTCCGGGGGGGTGGACAGCGCCCTGCTCCTCAAGGTGGCCGCGCAAGCGCTGGGGAAAAACGTCCTGGCGGTCATCGCCCGGTCCGAGACCTATCCTGAGAGGGAAGTCCGTGCGGCCCGAACACTGGCCCGGCGGCTCGGCGTCAGGCACCGGGTCATCAAGACGGAGGAACTGCGGAACCCCGCTTTCGCCGAGAATTCGCCGCTGCGCTGCTACCACTGCAAGCAGGAGCTCTTCTCCAGGCTGAAGGAAATCGCCGCGGCCGATTCGATCCCCTACGTACTCGACGGCTCGAATTTCGATGACCGGGGAGACTTCAGGCCGGGCGCGAAAGCGGGAAAAGAACTCGGTGTCCGCTCGCCGCTGCGGGAAGCCCGGCTGACCAAGGCGGAGATCAGGCAGCTCTCCAGGTTTCTCGAGCTCCCCACCTGGGACAAGCCGTCTCTGGCCTGCCTGGCCTCGCGCTTTCCCTACTACACGCGGGTTGAGGCCGAAACGCTCGTCCGTGTCGGCCGGGCGGAAGACTTCCTGCGAAAGCTCGGGCTGAGCCAGGTGAGAGTCCGGCATCACGGCGAGACGGCGCGGATCGAGGTCCCTCCCGGAGAATTCGGAAAGATCCTCGCCCGGGACGACGGGGCCGAGGTCGCGCGCCGGCTGAAAAAGCTCGGCTATACCTATGTCACCCTCGACCTCGAGGGTTACCGGACCGGCAGCCTCAACGA
>CAZYWP010000032.1:24593-26237 GCA_964651495.1 uncultured Eubacteriales bacterium
GCGCTGCCGATGTGGGGGAGAAGCACCACGTTGTCGAGTTCGAGGAGCCGGGGATGGACCTCCGGCTCTCTCTCGTAGACATCGAGTCCAGCGCCCCAGAGGTCGCCCCGGGCCAGCGCTTCCGCCAGGGCCCCCTCGTCCACGATCGGGCCGCGGGCGACGTTGACCAGGATGGCCTGCTTTTTCATCAGCCTCAGCTTTTCCCCAGAAAGCAGATGACGGGTCGCCGGATTCAGGGCGGCGTGGACCGTAACGATGTCCGCTGTTCTGAGGAGCTCGTCGAGAGGGAGCCAGGCCACTTGAAGATCCTTTTCCTCCGCTGCGGCCCGGCGGCGGGGGTCGGAATAGACAACGTCCATCCGGAAGGCGCGGGCCCGCAGGGCCACCGCCCGGCCGATCCGGCCCAGGCCGATGATGCCCAGCCGTTTGCTCGAAACCTCGCGGCCCAGGAAGAGGTCGAGCTCCCAGCCCCGGAAGCGCCCTTCCCGAGTATACCGATCGGATTGTGGGATTTTGCGTGCCACGGCCAGAATCAGTGCCCAGGTCAGGTCGGCCGTGGCCTCGGTCAGGACTCCCGGCGTGTTGGTCACGAGGATGCCCCGTTCGTGCGCGGCCGGAAGGTCGATGTTGTCGTAGCCGACGGCGCAGTTGGCGATGATCCGCAGGCGCGATGCCGCGTCGATGACCTCCCGGTCGATCTGATCGACCAGGAGGCAGAGAAGTCCGTCCTTATCCCGGATTTTTTCCTTCATCTCCTCCCGGCTCATCCCCCCGGAGCCGCGGCCGCCCTCGACTTCGGCGTGTTCTTCCAGGAATCTTAGGGCCTCGGGCAGCAACCGTCTCGTGACTAGGACCTTCGGCTTCATTATCGCACTCAGCCGAACAATAACGGGAAAAACGCGCTCCTGACCCGCTCGACCAGGAGCCGGACCGAAAAACCGGACTTCCACCTCCCGCTCCCCAGCTCGTCGCTGACGATCTGGAGCGAGGCCGCCCGGACCCCGCAGGACAGCGCCAGCGCGAAAACGGCCGATGTCTCCATGTCCACGAGCTCCGCTCCCCGCCGGCGGCTTTTCTCCAACCAGGACCGCGTCTCCCGGTAGGGAGTGTCGGTGGAGACGATCTTGCCCGTTTTGAACTCGAGCCCGGAGGCCCGCAGCGCTTCCTCTACTTCGCCCCTGAGGCTGGCCGATGGTAAGAAGGCGCTCCTCTTCGGCCGGTAATGCTTCGAGGTTCCCTCATCGGAATATGCCCCGGCAACGCTGACGAAGTCACCGATGGCCAAGCGCTCCGAGAGCGACCCGCAGAACCCGAGCAGGATGATGTCTTTCGCTCCCGAGGCGACGAGCGGCTCCAGGGCGAGCGCGGCCGCGGGCGCGCCCAGCGCCCCCGAGATAACGGTTTGATTGTTGAGCATATAGAGCACACAGAAGCGCAGGTCTTTCCTGGTCCGGCTGTGTTTTTTCAACCCGGTCGAGATGAGGCCGGAGGGAAGGTCGCAGGGGACATAGATGACCCTTTCTGTCCGGAGTCCCCGGAGCGGCCTCGGCCTGACGATGGAATCGGGTTTCATGTCCGCGCTCCCGCTGTTTACATAACAAAACCGCCGCCGCAAATCAACTGCGCGCCAAGTCAGAATCTCCG
>CAZYWP010000033.1:0-12180 GCA_964651495.1 uncultured Eubacteriales bacterium
GAGATTCCCGCGCTTCCGGGAAGATAGGTGAAATTCGAGAAGGGAAATCCGGTGACGCTCTTGCCCGTGAGCCTGTTGTATTCAGCGATGATGACTTTTTTGGTTGCCGGGTCGAAAAGAACAGTTTTTTTCTGCGTCCCGGGGTCGACCCGGTAGAACACGGTTGTTTTTTTCCCCTGATCCGTTTGGGCTTCGAACCAGCCCAGGCCGTCAGGAAGCCAGTTCACCCGGGTTGTCCCCGTCGTTTTGACGAGGTCAAGCTTCTGCCAGCCGTCGTAGAGCTTCTTGCCGCGGAGTTGGGTTGACGCCACTGCGGGCGCAAGGAGAAGGACGATGACGAAAACGGATACAAAGATGGTTGTGATGCGTTTCATGATCGCCTCATAAAAAAAGGATTCTTCTGGAGGCCGGATTCAGACATCGGCATTTTAGCAAGCGTCAGACTATATTTGAGCTAGGGACGATTGTCAATCGATAAGAGCGATATATAACTAAAGTAAACTTTATCTTTACAATTCTATAAAAATATGCTATTTGTTTAATTGAGGTGAATATGGCAAAGGCAATTTTGTCCGTTAAGTTGGAAAGCGAAACCATCAAGAAGGTCAAATCCTTCTGCGCCGAACGCGGTATCAAGTACGGATTTTTCGTCGAAAAAGCTCTTGAGGAAAAGCTCCAGGAGGAGGAACTCAAGGAGGACTTGTTAGATCTCAAGGCCCTTAAAGGTCAGGAGAAACTGGCGATTCCCTTCGAAGAATATCTGAAGATCCGTCGTGTATAAGGTTTATCTTCTCCCTCCGGCTCAGAAGGATTTGGATAATTGCGGCGGCAAGATCTTTCGTCAGATAGAAGCAAGAATTCTGTCTTTAGGGAATGACCCTCGCCCGCCGGGTTCCATTAAGCTCACCGCCGAGGAAGGCTACAGGTTGAGGGCAGGCGAATACCGAATCATCTATCGGATAGATGATGGCGATAAGAGAGTTTATGTATATCGGATAAAACACAGGAAAGACGTTTACAGGCAGTGAGAATGGTGTTGATAATGGTCAGGCCGGTTTTCATCTGCTAAAATAAGCTTCGAGCTGAAAAAACCATGACGCGTGAAATCGTGCAGGTCAACCGGGCGCCGGTGCTAACCCTCTGGGCCGCAGTGGTCGCCGAGCAGCTCGGCTATGACCACGACGCGGCCCTCAGCCTGGGCAAAGCGCTGGCTGGGCTGAACGCCCAGTCGAAAGGGCGACGCCTGGGAATCTATAGAGTTCCCGAGAGGGTGGAAGGCGGCCCGCCGAAAAAAGCGCGGCCGAAGGAGGTGCTCTGGATCGAACTTCTCGGCCGGCATGTCCCCGCCACGACGACCGAGCAGGGGATTCGCGCCGTCGAGGAGGACAGGCCCGTCAATCCCCAAGGAGTGGAGCGCTATCTCGAGGGCAAGTTCGGCGAAGCCCTCGAGTCAGTCCGCCAAGCCATGGAAGAGCTGGCCCGCGTTTTCAAGCCCGCTGAGTTGGCGGGGCTGGCCTTTTCTCTTTACACGCGCTTCCGTCCCACAGTGCCAGAAGGCATGCGGGGTTGGGGGGCCAAGGGCGAGCTCGACCTCGACCGGATCCGGGGACTATCCGCCAAAACCTAAAAGCGGGGCCAAGGGCTCGAACAATGAGGCTAAGCTCATGAAAGCGATGGTCATGACGGAAATCCGTGACCTGAAGGGGAACAGGAATCCGCTCGAGCTGCGAGAGGTCCCCCGACCGAATGCCGCAAAGAAGGAGATCTTGTTGCGGGTTCTGACCTGCGGTGTCTGCCACACGGAACTCGACGAGATCGAGGGGAGGACTCCGCCGCCCGAGCTCCCGGTGATTCTCGGGCACCAGGTCGTAGGCCGGGTGGACGAGGCCGGGAGCGATGTCCGCCGCTTTAAAACCGGTGACCGGGTCGGTGCCGCCTGGATTTATTCAGCCTGCGGAAAGTGCAAATTCTGCCGGAGCGGGCAGGAAAATCTGTGCGCCGATTTCCGGGCTACGGGAAGGGATGCCAACGGCGGTTACGCGGAATACATGGTCGTGCCCGAGGCGTTTGCCTACCCGATTCCGGAGATCTTCTCTAACGCCGAAGCGGCGCCCCTCCTTTGCGCCGGGGCCGTCGGATACCGGTCGTTACGACTCGCCGGACTTCAGGACGGTCAGTCCCTCGGCCTCACCGGGTTCGGCGCCTCCGGGCATCTCGTCCTGATGATGGTGAAGCTCAAGTTCCCCCGGACCAAGGTCTATGTTTTTGCGCGCGCCATAAAGGAGCGCGAATTCGCCCGGGAACTCGGGGCTGCCTGGGCGGGAGATACGGAAGATCAAGCGCCGCACAAACTCGACGCCATCATCGACACGACGCCGGTCTGGAAGCCAGTCGTCGAGGCGCTCAAGAACCTGGCGGCTGGCGGACGGCTGGTGATAAACGCCATCCGCAAGGAAAATATCGACAGAGACTATCTTTTGAACTTGGACTATCCCACTCACCTCTGGATGGAGAAGGAAATCAAGAGCGTGGCCAATGTCACCAGAGCGGATGTGAGTGAGTTTCTCCGGCTCGCCGCCGAAATCCCGATCAGGCCCGAAGTCGAGGAATATGCACTGGAGGACGCGAATAAAGTCCTGCTCGAGATCAAGGAGCGCAAGATCCGCGGCGCCAAGGTCCTGCGCATCTCACGATAGGGTTTTTCTCTTCCAGGTTCGGGTTCAGCATTTCCTTCTGATTGGGGCGGGAAAGCCGGTTAATTCAATGCTTTATTGATTTCGCCGATCTCGGAGAACCGGGTTCCGCGCTCGATCACGGGCCGGCCGGCGCTTCCGCAACACAGCAGAAGGTCGAGGGTGGAGAGGTTCATCAGGAAGCGGCCCCAGAATTGGGGGTAGGGGGGCGGCAGGAAGCGGAGAAGTCGGACACGGACATTTTCCCTCGCGAAGTGGGCGCAGTCGACCACTTTCTCTGAACCAAAAGGTAGGATGACTTCATCGGCTCGGAGCTCCTTGGCGATGGTGACGAGAAGGGGAGTCCCTTTTCCCATCATGCCCAGGTCCGACTGAAGGACGATTTCGTTGTCCATGCGGAAACCGGCCTTAAGGATGCTTAATAGTCCCATAGATAAATCCAGAAAACGGTCATCCGGCCGGGCGAGGACCGCCTCGACCTGGCGATAAATTTCCTCGAAATATACAGACTTTCCGTAGTAGTGTTTGAGGGTCAGCAAGAATTTTTTCGCCCACCTCTCTTTTTCATAAATCTCAAGGTCCTTGATTTTTTGTCGGCCGCGGCCCTTCCTTTTGAGGGGAACAGTAATCCAAACCTCACCTTCCGGGCCCTTGATCCGGTTGCGGTTGACGTAGGTAAATCCGTGGGCGAGCACGGTCTCATCGAGCAGGACCATCCGATCTGAAGACATCAGCCGGGCGAAGAAACCGCCCCAAGGGATGAAGACCGGCTGGTTAAAACAAATTCTCATCGCTGACGAGACCTATTAATTATCACAAATCATCCGAGAAGTCATTGACATCGTTTTCCTCCCTGATTTAGCATCTTCTTGGCTTTTATTTTCATATCCAGAGGAGCCAGGTGCCCATGATACGCTTTAAATCCGTGGTTCTGATCGCCATCGCCTTATTCATCGGCGGGTCGATGTTTGCGCCCCAAGCTTCGGCCGCCGGCCCGAGCCAGACGAACAAAAAGATTCTTTTCAGTTGCCCCACCTCGACCCTCGAGGAATTCCGGTCCTTCGCCAAAACTGCTGCTGATCTTGGCGCAACCCACGTCTATATCAGTGATCTGCCCAAGAGCCGCTGGCTCTGGGACCTCGACCGCAACGATCCCTACCCGAATTGGGGGATGCTGATGGCGTCTGTTTTCAAGGTGGTTATTCCGCCAGAGCTGAAGGAGTTTTTGCCGGCCGAGTATGCCCGCCGGAATCTCGAGATCATCCGTCAGAGAGCCGCCATCCTCAAAGAATTGGGGCTGAAGGCGGCGTTTTTAGGGAAAGAGCCCGCCTATCTGCCCGAGCCGGTTTTCCAGGCCTTTCCGGACTGGCGCGGCCCCCGCTGCGAACATCCCCGCCGTTCGAGGAACATGTACTACTCGCTGTGTATCGACCGTCCCGAAGTCCTTTCGATGTACCGCAAGGCCGTGGCCGAGATCTGCCGGGTGGCGCCCGTAGAGCTGTTCTCTTTTCTGACCAATGATTCCGGGAGCGGCATCTGCTGGAGCGTGAGCCTTTATCCCGGGCAGAACGGTCCGGCCTGGTGCCGCGAGCGGGCTTATGCCGACCGCGTCATCGGATTTCTTTCCGCGGTTCAAGAAGGAGCCAAAGACGCGGGGTTGGAGGCCGAAGTCTCCTTCAACTATGGTTCCGGGTATATTTCCCAGGCCGAAATCGCCTCCGTCATTCCCAATTTGCGGCCCGGCCAGGCGATTAACGGCCGAACCCGGGACGGCCGGATTCCGCTTCGCGCGGTCGGGTACAATTTCTATGAAGCCTGGACCAACCCGGTCCTGGGAATTCCGCAGGTGCTGCGCGTGGCCGAGCACCTGGAGGCGGCCGCCAGGGATGAGGGCGCGAATGTCAATGTGGTCTTCTGCCAGCCCGATTCCCCCGAGCTCTATGCTCTTCTCAAAGAGTATCGGCAGAGACCGTTTCGCGGCCCCTTAGGACGGATGCAGGCGGTCCATTCCGCCGCCGCCCAAATGGTCGGCGAGGAGAACGCCGAATCCCTGACTGCGGTCTGGGAGAAGATCGACCGGGGCGTCGGAGCCCTGCGCGCTATGAACTGCGACCCGATCATGCTCGTCGGCTCCATCAATCAACGCTGGATCACTCGGCCGCTGGTGCCCTTCCCGATGGAGCTTAAACCCGAAGAGAAGGACTATTACCGCAAGTTCCAGTTCCAGGCGAACTCAGAGGAGGAAGCCGCCGACCTGATGAACCTCCAGGGTTTCGAGCTGATCAACGGTTTCTCCGGTTCGCTGCTGGCGAGCAATTTGTTCAACCAGGCGATCAACCACCTGCAGTCGGCGATCGGAGAGATCGCTGAGTTGCGGAAAGAAGCCGGCAGCAAAGACGCCCTGCATATCCTGAGCCTGCGGCTCCGGACCCTGGTCTGCTTTTATCGGAACGCCCGGAACACGATTCAGTACCAGGACATCCTCGACCGCACCGACTACGAGCATCCACCGAAGGAAGAAAATATCTATCCCATGGACGGGGATCAGAAGCTGCGGGAGATCCAGAACATCACCCGCGATGAGATCGACAACATCAACGAACTGATCGCTCTGCTCGAAAGCAGCAAAGTCCCTTTGGTGGAACTCGCTCCTTCTATGGCCGAAGAAGACATCTTCCTCGTCGGGCCCAATATCGTCGAGCAATTACGAAAAAAAGTGCAGATCATGTTAAAGCATCAGTTGGACGTCTATCGCCTGTATAAACGGCGGCAGGGGTAAAAACTCGAAAGGAGAGGTGGCATGCGAACCTTATATCGAATTTCCTTTTTCTTTTTCGCCTATTTAGGCCTGTTGCTTTTTCTTTTTCCGGGGCTCGTTTCTTCCCAGGATACTGCCGCGGAAAAAAGCAGCCAGAACGCCTACCTTCTGCTTCAGTCACCCACGCTTAATAAGACGCACATCGTCTTTGTCTTTGCCGGCGACCTCTGGACTGTCCCCCGCGAAGGCGGCGCTGCGGTCCGCCTGACCTCCGGCCCCGGCGTCGAAACGAATCCCGTATTCTCTCCCGACGGCGCCCGGATCGCCTTCACGGGCGAGTATGACGGAAACGTCGATGTCTTTGTGATCCCAGCGGCAGGCGGCGTCCCAATTCGGCTCACCTGGCACCCGGCCGCGGACACCGCCCTCGGCTGGACTCCCGATGGCCAACGCGTCCTCTTCACCTCAAACCGCAACTCCTATTCGCGGTTTAGCGAGCTCTATACGGCCGGTTTTGAAGGCGGCCTGGAGGAGCGGCTGCCTCTGCCCATGGGTTATGAAGCCAGCTTCTCCCTCGACGGCAGCCGGATCGCCTATGTCCCGCTGCCCCGCGCCTTCACCTTCTGGAAGCGCTACCGCGGCGGCCGAGCGACGCCTCTCTGGATTGCCGACCTCGCCGACTCGCGTATTGAAAAAGTGCCGCGGGAGGACTCCAACGATTTCAACCCGATGTGGGTGGGCAATAAAATCTACTTCCTTTCCGACCGCAGCGGCCCGGTGACCCTGTTCGCTTACGACACCAAGGCCAAGAAGCTCAGCCGCGTGATCGAAAACAGCGGCTACGACCTGAAGTCGGGTTCGGCCGGGCCCGGGGCCATCGTCTATGAACAATTTGGCAGCCTTAACCTCTATAACCTTCAGTCCGGAAAAACATCCCGCGTCCCGGTGACGGTCCGCGGCGATATGACCGAGGTTCGGGAGCGGTTCGTCAACGTGGGTAATATGCTGACCTCCGCCGGAATCTCCCCCACTGGCGCCAGGGCCGTTTTCCAAGCCCGCGGCGAGATCATCACCGTGCCCGCTGAAAAGGGCGATGCCCGCAACATCACCAACACCCCCGGCGTGATGGAGCGCGACCCGGCCTGGTGTCCCGACGGAAAGATGATCGCCCATTTCTCGGACGAGTCCGGAGAGTACATGCTCCATATCAGGCCGCAGAGCGGGATAGGCGAGACTGTCAAGCTCTCTCTCGACGACAAGCCCACGTTCTACTTCGCGCCTCAGTGGTCGCCCGACTCCAGGAAGATCGCTTACGCGGACTGCCACCTGGGTTTATGGTATGTGGATGTGGACGCTAAAAAGCCCGTCCGCGTCGCTTTAGAGCGGTATTACAGCGGCGGCTATCTTATGATCCCTTCCTGGTCGCCGGACTCCAACTGGCTGGCCTACTCCAAACGCCTGAAAAATTATCAGGCGGCCATCTACCTCTATTCGATGGAGACGGGAAAAAGTACTCAGGTCACCGACGGGATGAGCGACGCCCGCTTCCCGGTTTTCGATGTCGACGGAAAATGCCTCTACTTCGCGGTCAGCACCGATATCGGAGCTTCCCTCCAGCCGGACATTCACAGCTTCACCCGGCCGGTGAGCCGGTCGATCTACCTGGCCGTCCTGTCCAAGGACGAGCCCTCCCCGCTGGCTCCGGAGAGCGACGAGGAAAAGGGGACGGAAGAGAAGAAGCCGGAAGAAAAGAAAGAGGGCCCTCCGGCCCCGGCGGCTAAAATTCCGGATGTCAAGATCGATTTCGAGAATATCCTGCAGCGGATCCTGGCCCTGCCCTTGCCCTCCCGCAACTATGTCTCTCTGCAGACGGGCAAGGCCGGAGCCCTCCTGGCGGTCGAGACCGCACCGTTCCTCCCCGGCGCTGCGGCCGCTCCGGGTTTGACGGTCCACCGTTATGAGCTCAAGGCCCGCAAGTCCGATGTCGTTATCAGCGGGGTTTCCGACTTCGAGATGGCCCGTAACGGCGAGAAATATCTCTATAATCAAGGGAATAAATGGTTCATCGGAACCCTGAAACCGATGTCCCCGGCCGGAGCCCCCGCCGCGCCGCCGTCAGGAGCTGGCGGCCTATCAGGAGCCAACGCCCTGGCCACAGAGGGGATTCAGGTCCGGGTCAATCCGCCGGCCGAGTGGAGGCAGATGTTCCGCGAGGCCTGGAGGATTGAGCGCGAATTCTTCTACGACCCGAACGCCCACGGTCTCGACCTGGCCGCGGCCGAGAAAAAGTACGCGCCTTACCTCGAGCACATTGTTTCGCGCCGCGACCTGAACTACCTCTTTGCCGATATGCTGGGCGAGCTGACGGTCGGCCACCTCAGCGCCGGCGGCGGCGACCTGCCGGAAGTCAAGCGGGTGCCGGCCGGACTGCTCGGCGCGGATTACAAAATCGAGAACGGCCGCTACCGGTTCGCCCGCGTCTACAACGGCGAGAACTGGAACCCGCAGCTCAAGGCGCCGCTGACCCAGCCGGGTGTCAATATTCAGGCGGGGGATTACCTGCTCGCGGTGAACGGGCGGGAGCTGACGGCCAAGGACAATATCTACGCCTTTTTCGAAAATACCGCCGGGAAGAACGTTCTCCTCAAGGTTGGTCCGAAGCCCGGCGGCGAAGATGCACGGGAAGTGACAGTCGTCCCGGTGGCGAGCGAATCGGCTCTCCGCAACTTTGCCTGGATCGAAGACAACCGCCGCTATGTCGACAACGTAACGGGCGGGCGGGTGGCCTACGTCTACATGCCGGATACAGCCTTTGGAGGCTTCACCAATTTCAACCGCTATTTCTTCGCCCAGGTGGGCAGGGAGGCGGCGATCATTGACGAGAGGTTCAATGCCGGAGGGAACCTGGCCACTGACATCATCGAATTCCTGCAGCGGCGGCTGATGAGCCTGGTGGCGACCCGGGACGGCGAGGATGAGGTCCAGCCGCAGGGCGCCATCTTCGGGCCCAAGGTTATGCTCATCAACGAGTTCGCGGGGTCCGGCGGGGACGCCATGCCGTGGTATTTCAAATCGGCTGGGGTCGGACCGCTCATCGGCAAGAAGACCTGGGGCGGCCTCGTCGGCCGGGCGGGCGCGCCGACCCTCATGGACAGAGGATTTGTCTCAGCCCCGAGCTCCGCCGTGTGGAGCCCGAGCGGCGAGTGGATCGCGGAGAATATCGGAGTTCCGCCTGATATTGAGGTTGAACACGACCCGGCCCTGGTGCGGCAGGGCAAAGACCCGCAGCTCGACAAGGCGATCGAGACGGTGATGGCCGAACTGGCTAAGAATCCGCTACCGAAGCCGAAACGACCGGCCTATCCCAACTATCATAAGAAATCGCGTTGAGCGGTCGCGCTTAATCTGCCGCAAAGCGGTGGACGGTGAGGCTGTTGAAGGTCTCCCCCCGCCGCAGGATCGTCGAGGGAAAATTCGGGTTGTTCGGCGAGTCGGGGAAGTGCTGCGTTTCCAGGCAGAAGCCGGAGTGCTTCTTGTATGCTTTGCCCCCTTTGCCGACGATCGTCCCGTCCAGGAAATTCCCGGTATAGAACTGGATGGCGGGCTCTGTCGTCAGGATTTCCATGACCCGGCCGCTCCCGGGCTCATGCACCCGGGCGGCCAGCTCCAACGGCCCTCCGCCGCCGCGCAGCACAAAATTATGGTCGTAGCCTCCCTCGACCAGGGCGATCTCGGCGCCGATGGCTTTCGGGCTCGTGAAATCCCACGGCGTTCCCTTCACCGGACGGATCTCGCCCGTCGGGATCAACCCGGCGTCAACGGGAGTGAAGGCCTCCGCGTTGAGCATCAGCTCGTGGCCGAGGATGTCGCCTTCGCCCTGTCCGGCCAGGTTGAAATAGGCATGGTTCGTCAGGTTGACCGGGGTCGCCTTGTCCGTGGCCGCCTCGTAGCTGATCTTGAGCTCGTTCTGATCGGTCAGCGTGTAAACGACGGTGACCTTCAGGTTTCCCGGGTATCCCTCCTCGCCGTCCCTGCTCAGGTAGGTGAATTTGACGCCGACCGCCCCCTCTCCTCTCACCGGCTCTGCGCCCCAGACCGCGGCATCAAAACCCCTGAGGCCTCCGTGCAGGCTGTTCTCGCCGTTGTTCTTGGCCAGTTGATAGGCGGCGCCGTCGAGCATGAATTGTCCCTTGGCGATGCGGTTTCCATACCTCCCGATAATCGAGCCGAAATAGGGATTTGTGTTCCGTTCGAGATATCCGGCGAGCGCGTCATGCCCCAGGCAAATGTCGGCCCGGTTGCCGCTGCGGTCGGGGACTTCAAGCGAAACGATCGTCGCCCCATAGGTCATGATCCTGGTTCTGACTCCTTTGCCGTTCGTCAGGGTGTAGAGCTCGACCGCCGTCCCGTCCGGCAGCCGGCCGAAGATTTCCTTCTGCATGTCCATGATTGTCCCTCCTGTAATCTGGGCGGGGCCTCCGGGCTGTTCCGGAGGAGCGGGCTTTTTCCCCTTGCAACCTGACAGACCCGCAGCGGCCGCAATAATCAACGCCGCTGTGATTATTCCTTTTACCTTTGGATTCATCCAGGCCTCCGATCTTTCTCCGAGTCGAGAAAGCGATGAGATGATCATCCTACAAGAACTCCGGCAATATTTCAAACATCGATATTAGCCTCCTCCTTTGACATCGCGAATGACGTAGGATATATAATGGCCTCGAACGACATTGCTGTACTCAGTCAATATCAGGCCGCCGGCCGGGATTTTTTCCAAAGAACAATGGAGGAGAGTCTCTTCCTCCCGGCTCACCGGCGAGGTAACTCCCAAGCGACAGACAGGGGGGAGGCGTGCATGAATAATAAATTGGTGACCCTAACACTCGGGATTGCCGTCTCCAGCCTGGTTACTTTTTCTTTCGTTTGCCGAGGAGGAAATAACGAAAGCGGGATGGATAAAGTCCAGCCCAAGATTCCCGTTGCCGTGCGGCCTTTTCCGCTGAAAAATGTCCGTCTCCTCGACGGGCCGTTCAAGCAGGCGATGGACCGGAACACCAAGTATCTCCACGGCCTCGACTCCGACCAGTTGCTCCATAATTTCCGCCTGACTGCCGGCCTCCCGTCATCGGCGCAGCCGCTCGGAGGCTGGGAAGAGCCGAAGGTCGAACTGCGCGGCCATTTCGTCGGCCACTATCTTTCGGGTTGTGCCCTCACCTATGCGGGCACCGGGGACGTAGCGCTCCGCCGGAAAGCCGATGCCCTTGTCGCCGAACTCGCCAGGTGCCAGAAGGCCCTCGGAGAAAGCGGCTACCTGAGCGCTTATCCTGAGGAGTTCATCGACCGGGTGATCGAAGGGAAGCGTGTCTGGGCACCCTGGTACACGCTGCACAAAATCATGGCCGGCCTTCTTGACATGCATTTCTATTGCGGAAACAAAAAGGCGCTCGACGTCGCCGAGAAGATGGCCGCCTGGGTCACGATGCGCCTTGATAAGCTTGATGACGAGGCCGTTCAGAAAATGCTGAGGGTTGAGCATGGCGGCATGACCGAGGTCCTGGCCAACCTGTATGCGGTCACCGGAAACGCCGATTATCTTTCCCTGGCCCGCCGCTTTGACCACAAGGTTTTTCTCGACCCGCTGGCGGCGCAGCGGGATGAGCTCAAGGGCCTGCATGTTAACACCCAGATCCCCAAGGTCATCGGCGCGGCGCGTGAATACGAAATGACCGGAGAAAAATATTATCACGATGTCGCGGCCTATTTCTGGGACGAGGTCGTCAACCACCGTTCTTATGTTACGGGTGGGACAAGCAACTACGAAGGCTGGAGGAGCGATCCGGACAGGTTGGCGGCCGAGCTGAGCAGCGCCACCCACGAGACGTGCTGCACTTATAACATGCTCAAGCTCACCCGGCAGCTCTTCACCTGGACCGCAGCTCCCGCCTTGGCCGACTATTATGAGCGGGCCCTCTGGAACGGCATCCTCTCCACCCAGGACCCTGAAACGGGGATGACCATGTACTATGTCCCGATGGAATCGGGCTGGTACAAAACCTTTGGCACGCCGCTTAATTCGTTCTGGTGCTGCACCGGCACCGGCGTCGAAAGCCACGCTAAATACGGAGACAGCATTTATTTTCACGGTGACAGGTCGCTTTATGTCAACCTCTTCATCGCCTCCGAGCTCACCTGGCCGGAAAAAGGATTGACCGTGCGCCAGGAAACTCAATTCCCTGAAGAAGAAGGGACGACGCTTGTCCTCAGCTGCCGAAGGCCCGTCGACCTGGAGCTGCGCCTTCGCCTTCCTGGTTGGGCGACGAAAGGCGTGACGGTGAAGATCAACGGCGAAACCCAGGAGGCCTCCACCCATCCGGCAAGCTATCTGACGCTGGCCCGAGCCTGGAAGAACGGCGACCGCATCCGGGTCGAGATGCCGCTTTCGCTCCGCCTTTGGCCGATGCCGGACGACCCGAAGCTCGCGGCCGTCCTCTACGGACCGATCGTCCTGGCCGGCGAGTTGCCCACGGAGGAGATGGCCGAGGGTCAGGTCTTCGGGCCCTACCATGCTGATGGGAAGCCGGCGCTCGCGCCAGACTTTGTCGCCTCGACCGGGGACTTGGCCGCCTGGATCCACCCTATCCCCGGCCGGCAGCTGATCTTCCGGGCCGCCAACTCCGGCCGGCCCGATGACGTGACTCTCCAGCCTTTTTTCCGGGTTTTCGGCGCGCGGTA
>CAZYWP010000033.1:12280-14769 GCA_964651495.1 uncultured Eubacteriales bacterium
GGCCTGTTCGGCTTGGTCATGCTCAAGGAAAGGTGATAGAATAGGAATCCCGATTCAGGAAAGAAGGAGGCTAGGCGCATGTCAAAAAAAACCCGGGTTTGGGCACTTCTTGCCGGCGCGCTCCTGGTGTGGCCGCAGATCTCCTGCAAGAAAACGGCGGGGGCGGATTATCCCATCAGCCCAGTTCCTCTGACGGCCATCAAACTCAGCGACAATTTTTGGGCGCCACGCATCGAGACCAATCGTGCGGTCACCATCCCCTTCGCCTTCGAGCAGTCGGAATCGACCGGCCGGATCAAGAATTTCGAGATCGCCGGCGGCCTTGCCCAGGGCGCGTTCTGCACGAAATATCCGTTCGACGACTCCGATGTCTACAAGGTCATCGAAGGCGCATCCTATTCTCTGATGGTCTATCCCGATCCCCGGCTGGAAAAACAAATGGATGATGTCATCGCCAAGATCGCCGCCGCCCAGGAAGACGATGGCTATCTCTACACAGCCCGGACGATCGACCCGGCGAACCCGCCGGTCGACTGGGTGGGGAAGGAGCGCTGGTCGAACCTCTACATGAGCCACGAGCTCTACAACCTCGGGCATCTCTATGAAGCGGCCGCGGCCCATTTCAAGGCCACGGGAAAAAGGAACCTCCTCAACGTAGCCATCAAGAGCGCCGACCTGGTCGACAGCGTCTTCGGCCCGGGAAAGCGCCGCGGCGCCCCGGGGCATCAGGAAATCGAAATCGGGCTGGTCAAGCTCTACCGCCAGACCGGAAAGAAAAAATACCTCAGACTGGCCAAGTTTTTCCTGGACGAACGGGGAAACGGGACGGACCGCAAGCTCTACGGCGAGTACTCCCAGGATCACAAACCGGTCGTCGAGCAGTCCGAGGCCGTCGGCCACGCCGTCCGGGCGATGTACATGTATTCAGGCATGGCCGATGTGGCCGTCCTTACGGGAGATCAAGCTTACAGCCAGGCCCTCCTCCGGCTCTGGGAGGATGTCGCCTTCCGGAAGATGTATGTCACCGGCGGGATCGGGGCGGCCGGCGGGATCGAGGGCTTCGGCCCGGCCTACGAACTGCCCAATACCCAGGCTTACTGCGAGACCTGCGCTTCCATCGCCTTCATTCTCTGGAACCACCGCATGTTCCTGCTCCACGGCGAGGCTAAATACATCGACCTCCTGGAGAGGACACTTTACAACGGCTTTCTCTCCGGGATTGCGCTGAGCGGAAATCTTTTCTTCTATCCGAATCCGCTGGAATCTTTCGGCCAGCACCGCCGCAGCCCCTGGTTCAACTGCGCTTGCTGTCCGAGCAATGTCGTCCGCTTTGTCCCGCAAATCCCGGGCTTCATGTACGCGACACGCGGCGAAGATCTTTACCTGAACCTGTTTGCGGCGGGTGAAGCGAGCGTCGCGCTGGGGGACCAGAAAATTCGGCTGGAGCAGCAGACGCTTTACCCCTGGGACGGTGAGGTCAGGATCATCGTCAACCCGGAGAGGTCTGCTGAATTCGGGATCAATGTCCGCATCCCCGGATGGGCGCTCGGACGTCCGGTGCCCGGAGATCTGTACCAATACTTGGACACGGGCGAGGGAGAAGCAGAGGTCCGCGTCAATGGCGAGCCGGTTCAGCTCGATCTCAATCAGGGATTTGTCCGCATCCGCCGCGCCTGGTCGGCCGATGATACCATCGAAGTCTACCTGCCCATGCCCGTCCGCAGGGCTGGAGCGAACTCCGCAGTAAAGGCCGATCTCGGAAAAATCGCCCTGGAGCGAGGCCCTCTTGTCTACTGCGCCGAGTGGCCTGACAATGGCGGCCAGGTCAGCAACCTGGTCCTGGCGGACGATGTCCCGCTGTCCTTTGAACGACGCGACAACCTGCTCAACGGAGCGACCGTGATCAAGGGAGAGGCCGTCGGGCTGTATGAGGGCCGGCGCCCAGACCAGGTGGCGCCGAGAAAACAAGAGCTGATCGCGATCCCCTATTATTCCTGGGCTCACCGGGGAGAAGGGGAGATGGCCGTCTGGCTGCCGCGTCAGGAAGCGGGAGCCAGGGCCCTACCCCGTCCGACGATCGCCTCGATGAGCCGGGCCAGCGCCTCGGGTGACAAGGCGGCCGAAGCGGTCAATGATCTCTGGGAGCCGCCGAATTCGGGTGACCAAGCCCATCCCTATCTCCACTGGTGGCCCAACAAGGGAACGGAGGAGTGGGTTCAGTATGATTTTGACCGGATCCTGAGCGTCTCCGGCGTCCAGGTCTACTGGTATGACGACACCGGCCGGGGAGAGTGCCGCGTTCCCGCGTCATGGCGGGTGCTGTACCGGATCGGCAACGACTGGCTTCCTGTCGAGAACCTGAACGCCTGCGGAGTGGAAAAAGACACCTACAACAGGGTCAGGTTCAGGCCTGTTCTGACCAGGGGGCTGCGCCTGGAAATCCAGCTCCAGAAGGATTTTTCAGCCGGGGTTCACGAATGGAAAGTGGA
>CAZYWP010000033.1:14869-21941 GCA_964651495.1 uncultured Eubacteriales bacterium
AATTGGACAGGATGGGATAATCCGTATGCGGTGGCCTACATGCTGGTCATGCTGGGCGCGATCATCTTTATCTGGCTCATCCCGGACGAATACCTGTATGAGTAGGGAAATCCACCGGAACAGGGGAGCCCGGGGATGAAAAAAACAGTCCCGACTGCGCTGCTCTGTGTGCTCCTGTTCGTTTTTCAATCGGGGTTCGGCCAGGAGAAATTCAACGACGTCCGACAGCATATGGCGGACCGCCTGACGGCCGTCAAGACAGCGGTCCGTGCCGCCGACCGGGCGGCCGCTCAGGTCAACCTCGCCGAAGCGAAGAAAACCTGGGAGGCCGAGGTCAGGCCGATGATCGTGGACGGGGTGAAGACGAACGGCCAGTTCCAGGAATATTTCGACCGCCTCGGAGACGTCGAGACAAACCTCACCGCCCTGGCCGCCGAGCTGGAGGCGGGGGAGACCGGAAGGTTCGAATCCCTCGTCAACGCCGTCATCTGGGCCATCAGCCATCACCCCAGGGGATTTGATGTCCCCCCGCCACGCTACACAGCATGGGACTGGGTTTTCGGCCTGAGCATCGGGGTCGGTTTCTGCGTTTTCGCCGTCGTCTTCGGCCTCTACCTCCGCCGGTCGTATTACCGGAGATACACCAGGCCGGGGACGGAAGGCCGGAAGGGATAGAGTTAGATGCACGCCGATTTCTTGATCATCGGTTTGTACCTGGTCCTGATGTTCGCGGCGGGGATTTTTTTCAGCCGGAACATCAAGAACACGGCCGACTATTTCCTGGCCGCCCGCTCGGCGCCCTGGTTCTGGATCATGGGCGCCGTCTGGGCGACCAACATCGGTTTCCTGCACGGCTACCTGGCGCACGGCGGAGCCGCCTACGAGTGGGGCATGATCCAGGCCAACTTTGAATGGTTTCAGGGTCCGTTCGGCTACATCATGTCCGGCCTGTTCTTTATCGCCTTCTACTGGCGCGCGGGGATATTTACCGTGCCGCAGTTCCTGGAGTGCCGCTTTGGCTCCGGCATCCGGACGATCTATTCCCTGTCCTGGATCTTTATCTTCGTCGTCACCATCGCCGCCGAATTCTACCTCGGCGGTATTTTCTTGAAGAATCTTCTGCGCATTCCTTTCTGGCCCACTGTCTTCGTCCTGGCCTTCGTCGTCGGGACATATACGCTCCTCGGCGGCCTGGGCGCGGCCATCATGATGGAGTTCGTCCAGTTTATCATCATGATGCTCGGGACCATGCCGCTCGTCTTCATCCTCCTGAACATGGTCGGAGGGTTCGCCGGGGTTAAAGGAGTCTTGCTTGACCAGTGGGGAATCAGCCCGCAGTATTTCTCTGTCTTGCCCGACATCCACCATCCTTACGGCCCGGGGCCCTGGATAATATTGGGACAATGTTTTGTCACGACACTGGGCTGGTGCGCCGGCCATCAGTCCATGGTCCAGAGAAATTTGGGCGCCCGCTCGATCTATGACGCCAAGTTCGGCTATGTCGCGGCGGCAATCCCCAAGACCCTGGGAGCCTTTCTGTATGTCATTCCCATGGTCATCGCGCCCATCATCTTCGCTCAAAACGGGATTTTCGTCGAGCGTGCCGATGCCTCTTATGCCAAGCTCATCATCAACCTGCTGCCGGCCGGAATGCTGGGCCTGTTCATCGCCGGGCTGCTCTCGGCCGGACTGTCCTCGATCTCGAGCGTCCTCAATTCCACGTCCACCATGATCGTCAAGGATTTCTACGAGCGGTTCTTCGTCAAGGGCCGGTCCGACCACCACTATTTTGTCGCCGGCCGGGTGACGACGTTTGCCGTCATCGCGGTCTCCCTGCTCCTCGTCCCGGTCGTGCTCAAAGCTTACCTCATCATGTGGCTCGAGCAGACCCTGCTGGCCATGGTGCTGGGGCCGTTTATGGGAGTCTTGATGCTGGCCATTTTCTGGCGCCGGGCCAACACGGCCGGCAGCCTCGCCGGGTTCATCACCGGCGGAGTCTTCGCCGTCCTGCTCCAGCAGGTCTTCGGGGTCAATATCTTCTTCCAGATCAGCTGGTGGTCCTTTGTTCTCACTGCCATCGTCACGGTCGCGGTAAGCCTTCTGACCGGGAATCCGCGGCCGGAGCAGGTGGACGGGCTGACCTGGGAGAGTGATTTCCGGGCCAAGCTGGGCGAGGTCCTGGCCGAGCGGGCCGAGACCGCGGCCGTTAAAGTCGGCCCGCTTCACCGGCCCGTCCTCCGCCGTCCCCCCTTGTATTTGAACGTCAAGTACTGGGCGACGGTCATCTTTCTCGCCCAGGTTGTTCTGCTCTTCTTTTTCGGATAAGATTCATGGAAAACAGGAGCCGAGGTCAAATGGAAGAGAAAAAGGGAGCCGACCCGAGGCTGATTGTCGCCGTCCAGATGCTTTCCATCGGGGCCATCCTTCTTGTCCTCGGGCTGGTGACGTTTCTTCTCAGCCCGGTCAGTAGGATGGAGCCGTTCATGCGGCTGACCTTCCTGATCAGCATGGGCAGTATCGTCGCGGTCGGGGTGGGCTTTGGAATCAGCGGGATCGTCCGCTATCGGCGGGCCAAAAAAGCATGAAGATCATCCGGATCGCGCCGCGCTTGACCGACCCGGATGCGGCGGTCAGAGTCTTCTGTGCCAGGACGCTCAAACTCCCCGCCGCGGTTGAGCTCGTTTATGCGCCGTTTGTCCTGTTCCGCTATGCGGTCGAGATGACCCGTTTTCGGGGCGAGAAAAAGGCCTATGAGGGCCTCTTTCTGGCCGACTTGATCCAGGGCGGGCCGATGAACGTCCCGCGGGGGACACGCTTTGAGGTCGGGCCGGGCCTCGAAGACGAGTTTTCCCGGCTGATCCCGCACGTCGAAGGAAGCGAAAACGGCCGGACCTCCGTCATCCGGCTCGAGACCGGCCGTGTTTCGGAGGCTCAGGTCCTGCCCGCGCTCATGGAGCGGGAAGGGGCGATGGCCAGGGGAAAGAAGCTGCTGCGCTACGACTTGATGCGTCTGGCGGGAGGGCTGCGTCACCGGAGGCTCGATATCACTCTGCTTCCCGGGGAACAGATTATCTACTATCCGCTCTGGCTGGTCTATTATCGCCGCCGGGGGGGCGAGGTCGCCTTTCGCGTTGTCGATGCCGTCACCGGCCGGCGGGAAGGCGGAGATTTAGCGCGTTCTATCGCCATGGGCCTGGTGGGGAAGAGGCCGGCCGGCCAGGCGCCTGAATTTTCCCAAGGAGCGCATCCGCGTTGAAAAAAAGACCGTTAGCCCTGGGGTTGGATTTCGGCACCAATTCCGTCCGGGCGCTCATCGCCGACGTGACGAACGGACAGGAGCTGGCCACGGCCGTTCACGACTACGAAACCGGGCGGGCGGGCATCATCCTCGAGGCGAACGACCCAAATTTGGCCAGGCAGAACCCGGCCGACTATGTGAAGGGGGTCGAGGCCGTTACCCTGGCCGTGCTGGCGGCGGCCAGGAAGGCCGAAAGGGCTTTCGACCCGGCCCGGATCATCGGCCTGGGGATCGATACCACGGGCTCGACCCCGATTCCCGTCGACCACACGGGAACACCGCTGAGCTGGCAGAAGAAATTTAAACACAACCCGAACGCCCAGGCGTGGCTGTGGAAAGACCACACGGCCTATGCCGAGGCCTCCGCCATCACCGAGCGCGCGGCCGCGGAGCATCCCGAGTATCTGGCCAAGTGCGGCGGGATCTATTCCTCGGAGTGGTTTTTCAGCAAGATCCTCCACTGCCTGCGCACCGACCCCGAGGTTTTCGCTGCGGCCTTCAGCTGGGTGGAGTGCTGTGATTTCATTCCCGGCCTCCTCGCCGGTGTCACCGATCCCTTGAGGATGAAGCGGAGCCGCTGCGCGGCCGGCCACAAGGCCATGTTCAGCGAAGCCTGGGGCGGGCTTCCGGCGGAGGACTTCCTGGCAGGGCTCGAGCCCAAGCTCGGCGATCTCCGCCGGCGTCTTTACGACAGGTCTTACACCTCCGCTAATGCGGCCGGACACCTGACTCCCGAGTGGGCCGGCCGGCTCAAGCTTCCGGCCGGGATCCCCATCGCCGTCGGGGCCTTTGATGCCCATCTCGGTGCCGTGGGCTCGGGCGTCGCCCCCGGCAGGCTGGTCAAGATCATCGGGACGTCGACCTGCGATATCGCCGTCTGGCCGAACGCCGAGCCGCTGGCCGATATCCCCGGCCTTTGCGGCATCGTCGACGGGTCGGTCCTGCCCGGCTACTATGGTCTCGAAGCCGGGCAATCGGCGGTCGGCGATATCTTCAACTGGTTCGTGAGCTACATCCAGCCCGGCGGCCCGATTAAGGGTTCGCACAGAGCCCTGACGGCCAAAGCGGCGAAGCTGCGGCCCGGCGAATCGGGCCTGCTGGGCCTCGACTGGAATCATGGAAATCGGACCATCCTGGTCGATCAGCGTCTGACCGGGCTCCTCCTGGGCCAGACCCTGCTCACTACGCCCGGGGAGATTTACCGGGCCCTGATCGAAGCGACGGCGTTCGGGGCGCTGACCATCATCAGGCGGTTCGAGGAGTACGGGGTCAAGACTTCCGAGATCGTCAACTGCGGCGGAATCGCCGAGAAGAACGCGCTGCTCATGCAGGTCTATGCCGATGTCACCGGCCGCGAGATGAAGGTCGCGCGCTCCTCCCAGACCTGCGCCCTCGGCTCGGCCGTCGCCGGCGCCGTGGCCGCGGGAAAGGCACGGGGCGGATACGGGACCTTTGAACAAGCCCAGGCTGCGATGTGCGGGATCAAAAAGGAGAGTTATAAACCGAACCGGGCCAATCAGGCGGTCTATCAGGACCTTTACAAACTCTATTCCCAGGTCCATGATGCCTTCGGAAGGAAGACCTGGTCGGGGAAACTGTATAACGTGATGAAAGAGCTGCTGGCCATCCGTGACCGCCAGAGGAAGAGGCGCTGATGCTCGACGACCTCAAGGAACTTGTCTGGAAGGCCAACCTGGACCTGGTGAACCTCGGCCTGGTGACTCTCACCTTCGGCAACGCCAGCGGGCTGGACAGAAAAAGCGGGATCCTGGCCGTCAAGCCGAGCGGGGTCTCTTATCAGAAGATGAGGCCGGCCGATATGGTGCTCCTGGACCTCGCGGGGAAGAGGGTGGAGGGCAGGCTCAACCCGTCCTCGGACACGCCCACCCATCTCGAGCTCTACCGGGCTTTTCCGGAGATCGGCGGCATCGCCCACACGCACAGCGAATACGCCACCATGTTCGCCCAGGCGGCGCGGGAGATCCCCTGCCTGGGGACAACTCATGCCGATGTCTTTCATGGGGCTGTCCCGGCCACGCGCTATCTTCGGCAGGCCGAGGTCGCCAAGGACTACGAAAAGAACACAGGGCGGGTCATCATCGAACGGTTCCGCAGGCTGAGCCCGCTGGAGATGCCGGGAGTGCTGGTCGCCAGCCACGGGCCGTTCACCTGGGGCGAGACCGCCGCCCTGGCCGTCGAAAACAGCCTGCTCCTGGAAAAAATCGCCAAAATCGCCCTGGGTACATCGTATTTAAGCCCCCGCAGCGTCCGCTTCCCGGCCTATCTCCTGGAAAAGCATTTCCGGAGGAAACACGGCCCGGGCGCTTATTACGGACAGAAAAAAGGAGAAAAAAAATGAGGAACATCCCCAGGATTAAGCTCGGGATTGTCGCCGTCAGCCGGGACTGCTTTCCCGTCGAGCTGTCGAGAAGAAGACGCCGGCTAGTGGTCCGGGAGTGCCGGGCCAGGAAGATCCCGGTCATCGAGATTCAGACCATTATCGAGAAAGAAAAAGACGTTCTCCAGGCGCTGGCGGAGACCCGGGATAAGAAGGTCAACGCCCTGACCATCTACCTCGGGAACTTCGGACCCGAGGGGCCGACGACCATGCTGGCCCAGAAATTCGACGGGCCGGTCATGTTCGCCGCGGCTGCCGAAGAGACCCAGGAAGATCTTTTTCAGGGCCGAGGGGACGCGCTGTGCGGCCTGCTCAACGCCAGCTACAACATCGGCCTGAGGCGTTTGAATCCTTTTATTCCCGAATATCCCGTCGGGGGGGCGGCCGAGGTGGCCGATATGATCGCCGGGTTTCTGCCGGTGGCCCGGGTCATCCTGGGCCTGCGGAAGCTCAAGATTTTTTCCTTCGGCCCGCGGCCGCAGGATTTTCTGGCCTGCAACGCCCCGGTCAAGCCTCTTTATGACCTCGGCGTCGAGATCATGGAGAACAGCGAGCTCGACCTCTATGATATTTTCCTGGCAGCCAAGGGGAATCCGAGAATCAAGGCGGCCGCCAGGGAAATGAAAGCGGAGCTCGGCCCGGGCCTGGCTTACCCCGACCTGGTCGAGAAGCTGGCCCAGTACGAAGTCGCCCTGCTCAAGTTTATGAAGGACCAGCTGGGCGCTTCCGAATACGGGGTGTTCGCCAACAAATGCTGGCCCGCCTTCGAAAAATACTTCGGGTTCGTCCCCTGCTACATCAATTCGCGGCTGGCGGCCCGGGGCATCCCGGTGTCCTGCGAAGTCGATATCTACGGCGCCTTGAGCGAGTACATGGCGACCTGCGCGACCGAGCTTCCAGCCACCCTTCTCGACATCAACAACAGCGTCCCGATTGACATGTATGAGGCCTCCCGCAAGAGGGTCGGCTCGTACAAGCCGACCGACCTCTTCATGGGCTTTCACTGCGGCAACACGCCTTCCGCGTGCTTGATCGGGGGAGCGCTCAAGTATCAGCTCATCATGCACCGGCTGATGGAGGGCGACAAGGAGCCGGATATCACCCGGGGTACGATGGAGGGCCGGATCCGGCCCGGCGGCATCACCATCTTCCGCCTGCAGTCAACCGCCGACTCTGTGCTGCGTTCTTACGTCGCCGAGGGTGAGGTGCTCGACGTCGACCCCAAGTCGTTCGGGGGCATCGGCGTTTTCGCCGTCAGAGAGATGGGCCGCTTTTACCGGCATGTGCTCATCGAAAAGCGCTTTCCCCACCACACCGCCGTCGCCTTCCGGCCGGCCGGAAGGACGCTCTACGCGGCGGTCCGGATGCTCGGGGTC
>CAZYWP010000033.1:22041-25225 GCA_964651495.1 uncultured Eubacteriales bacterium
TTTATATTATTCCGATAGAATATATAGAATAGGTAGCCTTTAGAACCGAGGTGACAGGGGAATGAAGGCGGCCGTCCTGACGGGGATGCGGAAGGTCGAAATCCACGACGTCCCTGATCCTAAGATCCGGGCAGAAGCAGACGTCCTCCTGAAGGTGGGCGCGACCGGCCTCTGCGGCTCGGACATCCATTACTACAAAGAAGGCCGGATCGGCGACCAGGTGGTCGAGTATCCATTTACCGTCGGCCATGAATGCGCGGGTACGGTCGTAGAAGCGGGTCCCGCCGTTGCCCGCCTCAAGCCCGGCGACCGCGTGGCCGTCGACCCGGCGATCGTCTGCGGCCGCTGCGACCAGTGCCTGGACTACCGGCCGAACACTTGCCGCCACCTCATGTTTCTCGGCACGCCGGGACAGCTGGCGGGATGCTTGAGCGAGTTCATTGTCCTGCCGGAGCAGAACTGTCATCTTCTCGGGGATGAGATGACCTTCGCGGAGGGAGCCCTGGTCGAGCCGCTGTCTATCGGTCTGCACAGCGTCAAGCTCCTGAACGGTCTTGGGCCCGGGAAGATCGCCATTTTGGGGGCGGGGCCGATCGGCCTCAGCGTCTTGCTGGCGGCCCTGTCATCCGGAACGGAGCGGGTTTATATGACTGATAAGATTGCGTCGCGGCTCGAGGCCGCCGAGACGGCCGGCGCGGCCTGGACCGGGAATCCCGAGCAAAAGGATATCGTGGCCGAAGTCCTCAGCCGCGAGCCCGCCGGCCTGGACGCCGTTTTTGAATGCTGCGGCGACCCCGCCGCCCTGGACCAGGCGGCGGACCTGTTGAAGCCCGGGGGCAGCCTTTTGCTCATCGGCATTCCGGCGGAAGCGCGGGTCTCATTCGATCTCCACAAGCTGCGACGCAAGGAAAGCACCATCCGCAACGTCCGCCGCCAGCGCTATTGTTTCTCCGAGGCGATCGACCTTATCAAGAGCAAAACGATTGCTGTCCGGTTCATGGCCACCCATGCGTTCAACCTGGAGGAAGCGCCCCGGGCCTTTGACCTGGCCGCCGGCTTCCGCGATAGCGTGATCAAGGCGGTCCTCCGCAACACCTGATTTTTTGACTTTGGCTTTGGGCTGTGCCATGATGGCGTCGAGGAGAAGGGACGTGGACGTCGAACAAAAAAAGGGCTCTGGCTCGGGGACGAGTGTCTCGCGAAAGCTCGTTGACCTCATCGAGAGGAACGCCGAGGCATTGGCCAAGTGCTGGCTGGCCGATGTGAAGCGGGAGGCCAGCCTGACCACCTATCACAGTTATGATGACATTGAGCTGTATGACAGGGCCTTCCGGGTCTTCAGCCAGCTCGGAAAGTGGATTTCCCGGGAAACGACCAAGGAAGACGTGGCGCGGGACTACATGGCCCTGGGAGGCCGGCGGCGAGAGGAGGGGTTTGCCCTCTCCGAAATAATCCGGGCGCTTATCCTGATCCGGCGCAACCTCTGGCGCAAAGTGATGGACGAGGGTCTCCTCGATACATCCTACGAGCTCTACCAGGCTATTGAGCTCAACGACAGGGTGACACTCTTCTTCGACCGGGCCATTTTTTACACCGCCCTGGGATACGAAAAGAAGGGTTGAAGAAAATCCGGTCCAGCGGGGCGATCCTGGAATTTAACTTTCTCCGTTCAGGGTGAAAACTCAAGCCTAAAAATCGGAATCCTGGCGGTTCAGGTGCCAACCGGGAAGCCGTAGTTTAGTGATATAATGGAAAATCATGTCCGGATTGAAAGAAAACATCGCCCTGTGGAGAGCGCTGGCCCGGAATCCGCAGATCCTCAAGGCCGGGTCGGGGATCAACCGCTTTCTTCTTTCCTACTTGAGTAAGTTTCGGGTTACGCTGGCCGGCGGGAACGTGATCATTCATTCCCACCTGCCTCCCGTCAACAGCCCGGCCTACCGGCGGTTTATCAACGAGCACCTCCTCGGCCGGACGGAGGGCCCTTCCCACGCCCAGGTCGGCCTGACCGACGCCTGCCCCCAGCACTGCGACTACTGCTATAACAGGGGACGGGACGGCCGGGTCATGGATTCGGCAACCATTATCAGGGTGATTCAGGACCTCAAGGCGATGGGCGTTTTTTGGGTCGGATTGACGGGCGGCGAGCCCCTACTCAACAAAGACATCGTCGCCATCACGGAGTGCGCCGCCGACGACTGCGCCGTCAAACTCTTCACGACCGGCTCGACCCTGACCCCGCTCCTTGCCGCCGACCTCAAACGGGCCGGCCTGTTTTCGGTTTGCGTCAGCCTCGACGACTGGCGGGAAGAGGAGCACGACCGGGCGAGGGGGACGCGGGGAGCGTTTCGCCAGGCGCTCCGGGCGATCGAGATTTTCCAGAATACGGACGGCCTGCACGTGGGCGTATCCGCCGTGCTTTCCCGGTCGGCGATCGCGCGGGACGAAGTGGAGGAGCTTCTCCGCTTTTTGATCGGGCTCGGCGTCCAAGAAGCCTGGCTCAGCGAGGCCAAACCGTCGCTCCCGGCCTACTGGAATCCGGATGGGGTAATCACGGAAGCAGATCGGAAAAAACTCGTCTCCCTGCAGGACCGCTATAACCGCGAAGGCCGGATCGCGGTCAATTATCTGGGTCACTTTGAAGGGAAGGAGCATTTCGGCTGCAATGCCGGCCATAAAATGATCTACGTGGATGCCTACGGAGAAGTAAGCCCCTGCGTCTTCATCCCCATGACTTTCGGAAACGTCCACGACAAGCCTGTCCGCGAGATCTTCGCCGCCATGCGCCGGTTTTTCCCATCCGAGGAAAGCTGTTTTATCAACCGGAATTATCCGCTGCTCCGGAAGTACGGCTCCGGCCGGGTTCCTCTCCTTCCCGCGGAGTCGGAGGCGCTCCTGGCCGACGTCCGGTTTGGGCCGCTGGCGAGGTTCTTCAGGATCCATTATGGGGGGGGAAGGCCGTGACTCCTTATCGCATCGCCAGCCTCTTATTAGCCTCTCTTTTCGCCGCCGTCGGGGCCATTTTTCTATTTTTCCCGGATGCCGTGATCTCGCTCTTCAACCGGCTGTCCCGGCCGCTGCAGTGGCCGGCGTCGCCGCCGGTCGGTTTTCAATTCTACCTCGTCCTGGCCGCAGGATACATGTACCTGGTGGCCTTGTTGGCCTGGCTGATGTTCCGGCATCC
>CAZYWP010000034.1:0-25142 GCA_964651495.1 uncultured Eubacteriales bacterium
ACGCCTACCTGGCCGAGTTCGAGGCGGTTATGGTAGAGAAATTCGCGGCCGAGGGCAGACCGGCTGTCGTCCTCGACCAGACCTGTTTTTATCCTGAATCCGGCGGACAGCCCGCTGACCACGGCACCCTCGACGGGGCCGCTGTCGTTCACGTTTTCGAGGACGGCGACAGGATCGTCCATCTGCTCGGCGGGGAACCGGCTGCGGTTCGGGTCAAGGGGGCCGTTGACTGGGATCGGCGGTTCGACCACATGCAGCAGCACTCCGGACAGCATATCCTCTCGCAGTCCTTTATCGAGCTCCTCGCCGGCGAAACGATGTCCTTTCATCTGGGAGAACTGGCTTCCACCTTGGAGATCGGAATCAAAGACGTCAGGGATATCGATGTGGAGAAGGTCGAAGCACGGGCCAACGGGGTCGTCTTCTCCGACCTCGAGATCAAGACGTACTTCGTGCCGCCGGAAAAGATCGAGACCGTCCCGCTCCGCAAGCCCCCCAAAAAAGAGGGGTTGATCCGCGTCGTGGAGGTCGGCGGGTTTGACTATTCCGCCTGTGGAGGCACCCACTGCCGGCGGACCGGCGAGGTCGGCCTGATCAAGATCACCAGGTGGGAGCGGATCAGGGGAAACCTCCGCTTCGAATTCCTCTGCGGCCGCCGGGCCCTGCGGGACTACGGCTGGAAAAACCGGACGCTGGTAGACCTGAGTGCCAGGATGTCCGCCCACGAGAAGGATGTCGCCGCCGCGGTGGAAAAGATGTCGCAGGAGATCAAAGAGACCAGGAAGAGGCTGAAGAGACTACAGGAACAGACGGCCGTCTATGAAGCCCAGGAGATCATTAAGAAGGCGGAAGGCCGGGTCATCACTGCGGTCTGGACGGAAAAAGCTCCCGAGGAAGCGAAAATCCTGGCGCTCAACATCATCCGCGCCGGCGAATACGCCGTACTTTTCGGAATCAAGGGCAAGGAGAGAGACCATCTCATCTTCGCCTCCTCCGAGAAGCTCCCTTTGAACATGAGAGACCTAGTTCCGGTCGCGCTTTCCCTGGTCCAGGGCAAAGGGGGCGGGGGGCCTACCCTGGTCGAACTCACCGCGGACAAAGGCGGCAATCTTGAGGCAGCCCTGGCCGCCGCCGCCGATTTCTTGCGGACGAAGCTGCCGTAATTCAGCGAGCGTGCTGACGATCCCACACTAGCTTGTCCAAGGCGAGGGCTTGGGGAGAGGAAGCCCGTCGAGGACTGAGCGGGCATGGATTCTCTCCGCAGGAGAGAAGAGCGAAGGACGAGTTCGGAGCTGATTCTCCTCGCCGGGGAGAATCAGCGTGCTGACGACCCCAAGCCCGAGCCTACTCGTAACGGAGGGAAACAATCGGGTCCATCCGCGCCGCCTTCCGGGCGGGGAAGATCCCGAAGAATAGCCCGACCGAGACGGAGACGACAAAGCCCAGGATGACCGACCAAAGCGTGACCGAGGCCGGCAAGGGAGTGGCGGACTTCACCAGGAAGGCGATGGCGAACCCGATAACGATCCCGATGAGGCCGCCGGTCCCTGTGAGGAAAACGGCTTCGAACAGGAATTGTCTGAGGATATCGGCCGAGCGGGCGCCGATAGCCTTGCGGATGCCGATCTCCCGGGTCCTCTCTGTTACCGAGACAAGCATGATGTTCATAACCCCGATTCCGCCGACCAGAAGGCCGATCGACGAAATGACGACCATGACGAGATAAGCCGCCCCGGTGATCTGGTTGTAGAGGTCGACCATGGTGTCTTGCGTGAACACGGCGAAGTCGCTGGGCTTGCCGAAACCGACTTTCCTTCTCAGGCGCAGGATGTTGGTGATCTCTTCGATGGTTTCCGATATATAGCCATGCTTCCTGGGCGTGGCGATGATCTCGAGGTTTTCCAGGTCATAGGGGAAGTACTTCATCAGGGTAGTGATCGGGATGCCGACGAAATTGTCCCTGCTCTGGCCGAACATGCTGCCCCTTTTCTTGAGGACGCCGACGACGAGGAATTGCTCCGGTCCGATGCGGATCTCTTTTCCCAGGGGATCGGAATGGGGGAAGAGGATCTCCGCCAGCTCGACGCCGAGGACCGCGACCTTGGCGTTGTGTCTGATGTCTGATTCGCTCAGGAAGCGGCCCTTCTGCGGCAGGTAGACTGAGAGAACCTGGGGGAACTCTTCATTCATTCCGATGATGATGGAATCTTCGCTCTTGGCGTTTTGATACTTGACCGGAACGCTTTCGAACACGTTGACCACGATGTCCACGGCGACCGCCTTGACCAGCCCGCCTTCCGTTTTGAGGGCCTGGGCGTCTTCGAAAGTGAGGTCTTTTCTCTGCCTTTCCTCTTCCGACCGCCGGCCGACCTGGATGCCGGGCTCATACTTAGTGATGATGATCAGGTCGGACCCGACCGATTCGAGCTCCCGCAGGAACGACCGGTTGAGCCCCTGGATGATGGAGACCATCCCGATCACCGTCATGACTCCGATGACGATTCCCAGGACGGTAAGGAAAGCCCGCATCTTGTGGCTTTTCAAGGAGTCGAAGGCCATGGCCACAATTTCGCCGAGAATGCCGGTTCTCATGAATCCAGCCTTAAGGCTTCAATGGGATTGAGTTTAGCCGCCTTGTTCGCCGGGTAAATGCCGAAGAAGAGGCCGATCGAAGAGGACATCACGATGGCCAGGAGGATGGAGGCCGGCTCGACGCTCGAGGGCAGGGACGTGGTGGCCGAGACGATCTTGGCCAGGGCCAGACCGAGCAGGATCCCGATGACCCCCCCGGTGCCCGCGATGACCGAAGATTCGATCAGGAACTGGAAGAGGATGTCCTGGCGCCGGGCGCCCACGGCCATGCGGATGCCGATTTCCTTGGTCCGCTCGGTGACCGAGACGAGCATGATGTTCATGACCACGATTCCCCCCACCAGGAGGGCGATGGAGGAGACGGCGATCATGGCGAAATAGATGCTCGAAGTGGCGGTCTTGTAAAACTGGATGAAGGTCTCCGATGTCTGAAAGGAAAAGTCATCCGGGTCCCTGAAGGCTCGGTGGCGGGCCGAGCGGAGCAGGGTCCGTACCTCTTCCTGTGCCGCCTTCATCTGGTCCTGCGATGCTGTATGGACGTTGATGTTGGCGCTCCGGCGGGAGCCGTAGAGCTTCAAAAAGGTCGAGATCGGGATGCGCACGTAGTTGTCCTGGCTCATTCCCAGCAGCTTCCCTTTTTTCTTGCCCAGGCCGATGACCAGGAAGTTGTCCGGCCCCACCTTGACCCATTGGCCCAGGGGATCGGTGAAGGGATAGAGCTTTTCCTTGATGTCGGCCCCGATGATGCAGACGTAGCGGGAATGGTTTTCGTCTTCCCTCTGGATGTGTCTGCCGCTCTCGAGCTCGAGGACCGAACCGATGTTGTGGTCGAGGTGGGTGACTCCCCGGATTTCCACATTCTTGAGGGACTGGCTGCCGGACTTCACGGTTCGGTTCGTCTCGACGCTGGCTCCGACGAGCGCGCAGGAGCGGCATTCGCGGCGCAGGAGCTCCATCTCCTCGAGGGTCAGGTCCTTCCTCTTCATCTGTTCCTTGAATTCCTTGAGCGACGTCCCGATCAAGGAAAATTTGGAGACGGTGAAATCGTTAGCGCCGAAGAAAGACATCTTGGTATAGACGTAATTATTGAGACCCTGGATAATCGAGACGACGGAGATGATGGTCAGCACGCCGATGATGATGCCGAGAAGGGTCAGGAACGTCCTCAGTTTATTGGTCAAGAGAGAGCTCATGGACATGGAAAAGGATTCAGCGATGTTAACGCGCGCCATTTTGATTTCCAGGCCTATTCTACACCATACTATACGAATGAGAGAAGCTGCGGTTTAACGGACAGGACCCGACTCGAGTCTTCGAGTTGCCGGCGCAGCCTCGGCTTGATACAATATGATCATCGGACCGAAATCTCAGGAGGATAAAGTGAAAAAACGTGGTCTGAGAATGTCCCTTTGTCTTTTCTCTCTTTTTGCTCTGGCCTATGCGCCCGCCCAGGCCGGATTCTATGTCGGCGCGCGGGGCGGCCTTTCCCGCCAGGATGTCAAGGCGGGGGAAATTGAATTCACCCGGGATTCCTCTTTTCTTTACGGCGGCCAGATCGGGTTCAAGCTGCTTTCTTTTGCCGTGGAGGGCGAGTTCTACCGCGCCGACCACAACCTGCTCACCGCTGACGCCCGCTTTCTCAAACCTTCCCAGGGCATGGATTATTACTACCTCGGTGTCAACGGGAAGCTGGGCATCCCTCTCGTCATCGTTTTTCCCTATATCACCGTGGGCTACGGCACTTACGCCGTCAGCCTGGATGATATCGGGGATGGCTCTGACCGGTCTTTCAACATCGGCGCCGGGGCCGAGCTGACGCTGGGAAAAATCGGCCTGTTTGCCGAGCTTCGGTATACCGATTTTTCCCTGGAAATCGGGAGCCAGGAGTGGGATTTCGGCGGCCTGGACATCCACGCCGGAATCAATATCCATTTTTAATCCTCTGCCAAATTGAAAATCAGGCTCAATAAATTCCTTTCCGAAGCCGGGGTAGCGTCACGCCGGGAGGCCGACCGGCTGATCCTCGAGGGACGCATCCGGGTCAACCGGAAAGCGGTGGATGAGCTGGGGGTCAAAGTGGAAGACGGACGGGATGTCGTCGAGGTCGACGGCAGGAAGGTCAGGAAGGAAGAGAAGCTCGTCTATCTCATGTTGAACAAGCCGGCCGGTTACCTGGTGACCTTGAGAGATCCGTTTCGCAGGCCGACCATCCGGGATCTGTTTCCCCCGGCTCTGGGCAGAGTTTTTCCCGTCGGCCGTCTGGACCTGGCGAGTGAAGGCCTGCTTTTGCTGACCAGCGACGGCGAGCTGGCCTACCGCCTCTCTCATCCCCGCTTCATGGTTAAAAAGGTCTACCTGGCAAGGGTGCGGGGCGAACCCGCTGCAGAGGCTCTTCAGCGCCTCGAGCGGGGAGTCTATGTCGAAGGAAAGAAAACGGCCCCGGCAAGGGCGGCGCTCGTGTCCCGGAGCCCGAAATCGAGCTGGCTGCAGCTCGAGCTCCATGAAGGCCGCAAGCACGAAGTCCGGCTGATGTGCCGGGCCGTCGGTCACGATGTCCTGGAGCTGAGGCGCGTCGGGCTTGCCGGCTTAAGGCTAAAGAACCTGAAGCCGGGGCAATGGCGCCATCTCGAGCCCTGGGAAGTCCGCAAGCTGAAGTCATTGGTCATGCTGAAATGAGCCTTCCAGAATTACCAAACAGTGGTGTTTTATCGTCTGAATGAGCGGGGCCGGGGAGAGTCGGGTAGAACGCCTTCTTGGGAATCGACAGGAGATCGCCTGAAATATCGTGCTCTCAATATGATTCCGGCGCTGGGCTGTCAATCCGGCGAATGCCCTTTTCGGGCAAGGCAGATGACCGAGCTTCCCCATGGAAGGTTGAGATGACGGGTCAGAGCGGCTTCCAGCCTGAGAATGCTGTAGAGGAAGCTGTTGAGCCGCGGAGGGACCGCCTTCAGGTCGGATTCCGGAGCGGGCCCCTTAGGCCTCTGCAGGCTTTCTCTCAAACGGATCAGAAAGACGGGCGGGAAGAGGAAAAAATTAAAATAGCTCCCCCGGACAAAAGAAAAACCAGCCGCTTCGAGTCTTTTTCGGAGAGTCTTTTTTGTGTACCGCTCCCGGACGTGATAGGCCGCGTCATGATGCGATCTCAGAATCCTGAAGGCATTATCGGCCAGAAGCAAGTGACCGCCATCTTTGAGTAGAGACGCGATTCCCTTGAGGACATCGGTGTCTTTCTTTATGCTTTTATGGGAGATGACGTCGAGGAGGAGGATCAGGTCGAAGCTCCGGTCCTTAAACGGCAGCCTTTGGACATCTGCCCGGGCTAATTTCATTAAGCCCCTCTTTCTGCTGAAACGGATGGCGTCCTCGGAAAAATCGCAGCCGAAGCTCTCATCTGATGGCGCAAAAAATTTGATATTATACCCGGCGCCGCAACCCGCATCAAGCAAAGTGATTTTTTCTAGTTTTTGAATTCTGGAAGAGAGAATGCTTAGCAAGATTTCACGACGGCCGCGGAACCACCAGAACTTTTCCTCAAGTTCGAAGTGCTTCTGGTATTCCGCCTTTTCCATGCCCCCGGCTCATCCGGCCTGCTTTTGTATTTTTTCCACGGCAGCGCATACAGTCCTGATTTGATCTTGGGTCAGCGCGAGCCCCGAGGGGAGGTATAGCCCTTTCTGCGAGAGTTCCTCGGCGACGGGAAAAGAAAGTCCCCCGTAATCCTTTCTTTGAATGAAAACGGGTTGCTGGTGGATCGGGATGAAAAATGTCCGCGTATCGATGCCCTCCACTTTGAGCTGCTTCATAAATTCATCGCGGCTCAAGCCGAATTCGTCCTCTACCAGGACGGTGTACATCCAGTATACGCTTCTGGCCCACGGCATCTCCTGTGGAAGAACCAAGCCGCGGATGCCGCCAAGCCATTTTTTATATCCCGCGGCCATCTTCTGTTTGATTTTGATGTATTTTTCGATTTCTTCGAGCTCGGCGACACCGATCGCTGCCTGAAGGTTGGTCATCCGGTAATTGTAAGCAAGTTCCGTGTGGAGGAACCGCCTCGCCGGTGCATGCGCCAGGTCTTTGAGGCGTCTGGCGCGCTCGGCTACCAGGTCGTTATTGGTCACGATCATGCCGCCTTCACCTGTCGTGACAATTTTGTTGGCGTAGAAACTGAAGCATCCGATATTGCCGATGGCGCCTGCATATTTTGCCCGTTTGGAATCGCCGTTTGGATAATACAGAGCGCCGTGCGCCTCGGCCGCATCCTCGATAACCAGTAGGGAATATTTCCGGGCGATAGCCATGATCTGGTCCATGGGGCAGGGATGGCCGTAGAGGTGAACGGGCAGAATCGCCCTGATGACCCGCCCGGTCTTTTTGTTGACGAGAGTTTTTTTGGGCAATTCAAACCGACACGATGTTTGGATGAATTCCAGGACTCTTTCAGGATCGATGTTGAAAAGGCCGCGGTCCACGTCGACAAGTGCCAGCTCGGCTCCTGTATAGAGGACGGCATAAGGAACGGCGATCATAGTTAGAGCGGGGACTATGACTTCATCTCCCGGGCCGATGTCGAGGCTGGCCAGGGCTAAATGAAGTGCCGTTGTGCCGCTCGTGGTGGTCACCGCGTGCTTGACTCTGAGATAAGCGGCGAATTGCTCCTCGAATTGGCGGATATAGGACCCCGCCGAGGAGATCCAGCCCGTCCGCACGCAGTCAGTGACGTATTTCAAGGCGTTTTTGGCGAGAATCGGCTCGTTGACGGGAATCATTGAGATCAAAAATACTCTTTGTCGTCGAATCCAGCGTAGGGTCCCTGTTTCACTTCTATGATTTTAGCATCGGCCAGGACCTTGACTTTGTGGCCACCCTGGGCCAGAAGAATAGCGTCTCCTGGATGCAAAATGACGGCCTTCAGCTTCTCGCCGTCGTTATCATACAACTCAACTCTGATTTTTCCTTCGAGCAGGAGAAGGACTTCCTGCGTCCGGAAAATTTCACGCCTCACCAGCTTATGGCGATGGCGGTTGATGGTTTTACCCTTTGGATGGACGAGCAGGCCGAGCTGCTGTGAGAATTCACCTGGGGTGAAGAAATTGGGCCCGGGCCGGGAAAAGCCTCGGCGCAGCACGATGGCAAAAATATGTCCATCCTGGATGATCTTGAGAAGTCCTTTCATGTGGCGTGCCTCCTTTTCTATTTGAGCCCGTGAGACCGGAGCTTGACGGTGAGCCAGATATATTTCCAGCCTTTTTTAAGGTAATCAAAGAAACTCTGGCCTGTTTTGGAAACGCCCGTCCGGCGTTCGACGCACATATACGGAATCTCAGCGATTTTATAACCCTGCTTTATAGCCCGGTAGATGAAATCAATGAAGTACTCTCCATAATCGCCGCGGAGCATAATCCTGTCCAGCACTTGGCGGCGGAAGGCGATGAAGCCGCTGGTATAGTCTCTAAATGAGCGGCCGAGCATTCTCTGGATGAAGCGGTTGAGCATCAGGCTCATGAGATAGGCGAGAAGCGTGTCATTACTCCCGGCAACAATCTGGACGCCGCCACCGTCGACGAAGCGGCTGCCGACGCAGACATCCAGGCCTTTGGCAATGCCTTCCAGGAGTTCCCGGATCTTGAAGGGAGGCATAGAAAAATCGCAGTCCGACCAGACGATTATGTCTCCCTTCGACACGGCAATTCCGTCCTTTAATGCCGAGGCCAGACCTTTTTTATCGATACGCCGGAGAAGATAGAGGTTGGGGAGGTCTCCTTGCATTTTTTCCACGACCTGCCATGTTCCGTCGGGAGAGTCGTCATCGACGACAATCACCTCCGTGTTGGGGGGTGTGTATCTGAGGACTTCGAGAATCAGCGGACCGATGTTGTCTCGCTCATTGAAAGTGGGGAAAATAACAGAGACATCCCGCCGGGGCCTTTCTTTTTGGCTTCGTTGCGAATTATCTTGCTTCTGAGCCATTTCCAGCATAGCCATCGCGGCATCGGCAGATGAGGCTGAAGTCGACCGGACTAGGAATCCTTCTCCCCTGAGGAGGCGAATTCTTTCCAGCTCTGGCCGAGCCTCTGCAGTTCCTTATCGACGAGGTCGTTGACGGTCCCCGGCTCAAAAGCGCCGTCCTCTGTCCGCTCGCCGGCCTCGACTTCCGTCAGGATCTCGATGCCCTGATCGACCGAATTGATGGGATAGATATGAAATTTCCCCTGAGCCACCGCCTCGACCACGTCTTGGCGGAGCATCAGGTTCTGGACATTTTGCTGAGGGATGATAACACCCTGGGCGCCGGTCAGGCCTTTGGCCCGGCAGACGTCGAAGAAACCCTCAATTTTCTCGTTGACGCCGCCGATCGGCTGGATCTCTCCTTTCTGGTTGATCGAGCCCGTCACCGCGATGTCCTGTCGGAGGGGGAGCTTGGAGAGGCTGGAGAGGATGGCATAGACCTCAGTCGATGAGGCGCTGTCCCCGTCCACTCCCGAATAGGACTGCTCGAAAGCCAGGCTGGCGGAGAGAGAGAACGGCTTGTTCTGGGCGTATTTCCCCCGCAGAAAACCTCCCAGGATAAGAACCCCCTTGTTGTGGGTCGGGCCGCTCAGGTCGGCCTCCCGCTCGATATTGATGACGCCCGCCCGGCCGACCGAAGTCTTGGCGGTGATACGCGTCGGCTTGCCGAAGGCGAACTGCCCCATGTCATACACGGACAGGCCGTTCACCTGGCCGACGACCTTTCCCTCGGTGTCGATCAGGATCGTGCCGTCTTCGATGAGCTCCTGGATCTTGTCTTCGACCAGGCTGACGCGCTCGAAACGCTCCTGGACGGCCTTTTCCACGTGCTCCCGGCCGATGACCGTCCGGCCGTCCTTCTTGGCCCAATAATTGGCCTCGCGGGTGACGTCGGCAAGGACATGGAACCGGGTAGAGACCTTTTTCTGGCGTCCGGCGATCCGCGAGGCGTATTCAACCAGGGCGGCGATCCCGCCCTTGTCCATCGGCCGGAGGCCGTCGTCCTGGCAGATCTTCTTGATGAAGCGGGCATAGTCGCGGATGGCCTTCTCGTCCCGGTTCATCTCGGAGTCGAACTCGGCCTTGATCTTGAAAATCTTCTTGAAATCCTCGTCCATGAAAAAGAGCAGGTTATAGATGTAGGAATCGCCGATCATGACCACCTTGACATTGCACCTGATCGGCTCGGGCTTGAGCCGGGAAGTGGAGATGAGATACATGGCCAGGTAATTCTGTATCTCGAAGATCTGATTGCGCAGCGTTCTCTTCAGGGTGGCCCAGACGCCCGGCTCGACCAGGGCGTCAAGAGCGTTGATGACCAGGTAGCCTCCGTTAGCCTTGAGGAAGGAGCCGGCCTTGATCTTGGTAAAATCCGTCTGCCAGGCCCCCCAGCGGGTGACCGTCGATTCGATCGTCCCGAAGAGGTTGACGTAGTTCGGGTTGGTCTCCATGATAACCGGCTCGCCCTTGACCTCGGAATTGTCCACCAGCAGGTTGACCCGGTACTCGAAAAAGGCGTCGCCGGGCTCCCGGTTCCGCTCCTCTTTTTCGTCCTTTTTTTGGGCCTTGAAGAGGTCGATGTTGTTGATCAGGTTGTCCTCGACCAGCTTGAGGAAGTCGGAGGTCGCGGGCTGGGGGAATTTGTCCCGGACTCCGGAAATGGCGTTCTTGATGATCGGAGTGATCGCCTCGGCGTCCCAGTTCTTGAGCAGGACCCGGGTTTCCTCATCCATCTCCCGCAGCTTCTCCAGCACGCCCTCGAGCTGGGCGGTCAGCTCCTCGTATTTTTTCCGCAGCGCCTCCAGGTTCTTCTGGGCGAATTTCTTTTCCTTGACCATGGCTTCGAGCTTGGCGAACGGCGTCGGCTGGTCCTCGAAGAGCGGGACGAGGTCGGGCCGGACGAACAGACCCATCTGGACCTGGATGACCGAGAAGCCCTGCTGGGCGACGTCCTCCTCGAACTTCTGGAGCATCTCCTTCTGCTTTTTCTGCTGGGCCTCGACGAGGCTCTCCCTTTTCTCTGTATAATACTTGCTCTTGAGAAGCTCCGGGATGTTGACTTTGAGCATCTCGATGAGGTTGTCCGTGCTTTCCTTGAACAGGCGGCCCTGGCCTCCGGGCAGCATGATCAGCGTTGGCTCGTCCGGATTCCTGAAGTTATTGACGTAAAGGATATCATCGGGAGTCGCCTCGCCCTTTTCCAGCCTTTCCAGCAACTGCTTGATCGTGGTCGTCCGGCCGGTGCCGACCAGGCCGGTGATAAAGATGTTGTAGCCCAGGCTCTTGATGTCGAGCCCCGTCTGGATGGCCTTGAGGGCGCGTTCCTGGCCGATGATCTCGTCGCACGGCTCACAGTCGTCCGTGGTGGCGAAGGGGATGGTTTCCGGGTCCAGCTTCCAGCGCAGTATATCCGGGGTGAGCTCTTCGGGCCGGGCTGCGTATTTCATCTGCGGACTCCTTGCCTATATTGATCGAAATTCCATGCCTTTGATTTTTTATCATAAAACAGGGTTCGAGACAAGCGGGTTCAAAAGGGCTTAAAAGGTAGTGAAAAAAAAGTGGTCTTCTGATAAAATAGGGAGAATTTTCGAGTGCTGTCATGTGTAAGATCCGATCTGAAAAAAGGATTGCCTTAGGCAGGGGGCAGTGGGCGGATGACGGCGAAATAAACTCACAATGGAGGCGAGGACATGGATTTTAAAAATTTACTGACCCGAAAAAGCGAAGGCATCGGCTGGATCACCGTCAACCGGCCGGACAAGCTCAACGCGCTGAATATCGAGACGATGGGAGAGCTGAAAGCCGCATTCGGGGAGATGGGGAATGATCCGGAGGTCAGGGCGGTCATCCTCACCGGGACGGGAGAGAAGGCCTTCGTGGCGGGAGCCGACATCAGCGAATTTGTCAACCTCGACGCCGAGAAAGGCGCTCATTTTGCCCGCCGGGGCCAGGAAGTGATGCGCTCGATCGAGAACTCTACCAAGCCGGTGATCGCGGCGATCAATGGCTATGCCCTCGGCGGAGGCACTGAAATCGCCCTGGCCTGCCATATCCGCCTGGCCTCCGGGAACGCCAGGATGGGGCAGCCGGAGGTCAAGCTGGGGATCATCCCGGGCTACGGGGGCAGCCAGCGCCTCAGCCGGCTCGTCGGCAAGGGCAAGGCGATGGAGCTCATTCTCTCGGGAAAGATGATTGATGCCAAGGAAGCCTGTGAGATCGGGCTCGTCAACAAGGTGGTCCCGTTGCCTGAGCTGCTGAAGGAGGCGGAAGCCCTGGCCAGGGAGATCATCAAGAACGCTCCTCTCGCGCTTTCCTGCTCGATCGAAGCGATCAACAAAGGGCTCGACAAGACGCTGGACGAAGGGCTCGAGCTCGAGGCGGAAATCTTCGGCCGGACCTGCGCCAGCCAGGACTTCCTCGAAGGCGCCAGGGCTTTTTTGGAGAAAAGAAACCCCAATTTTCGCGGCCAATAGGAGAAGATCACATGGAGACATATCAAGGCAAGCTTCAGGCCAAGGGTTTTAAGATCGGCATCGTCGTCAGCCGCTTCAACCAGTTCATCTCGGAGAGGCTCCTCGAAGGAGCGCTGGACGCGCTGACCAAGCTCGGGGCCGCTGAGGTCGACCTCTCTGTTTACAAGGTCCCGGGTTCCTTCGAGGTCCCCGTCCTGGTAAAGAAGCTGGTCAAGTCGGGAAAAGTGGACGGCGTCATCTGCCTCGGCGCGCTCATTCGAGGAGACACACCCCATTTTGACTACCTGAGCGCCGAGGTCACCAAGGGGATCGCCCAGATCGCCATCGACCACGGGATTCCCTGTTCTTTCGGGATCCTAACCGTGGATACGATCGAGCAGGGGATCGAACGGGCCGGGGCCAAGTCGGGGAACAAAGGCTGGGACGCGGCCTTTTCCGTTGTCGAGATGCTCAACTTGATCAAGGCGGCCAAGCTCGGTTGAGGCCGCGGCGCTCGATGGGCAAAAGACGCAACGCCCGGGAAAGCGCTCTGCAAATCCTGTATCAACTGGAATTCGACGGCTCCCGGGCTGATGACGCTATCGATCTATTTTGGCAAAAAAAGCGGGCCCCTGGAGAGACGAAGGAATACAGCCGCTGGCTGGTCGAGGGCCTGCTCTCCCAGCAGAAGAAAGTGGATGAAGCCATCCAGTCCATCTCCCAGCACTGGCGAATCCAGCGCATGGCCCTGGTGGACCGGAACATCCTTCGCCTGGCCGCCTTTGAGCTCCTCAACGCCCCGCACATCGCCCCGGCCGTGGTCATCAATGAAGCGATCGAAATTGCCAAGAAGTTCAGCGGTCCGGAAGCGGCCACTTTTGTCAACGGCATTCTCGACGCCCTGAGGAAAAGAATCCAGGCCGGGGAAAAACCCGGCCGAGAGGTCAACAATGTCCGAACAGGCAGACCAGAGGAAAAAACCAGGACCCCCAGGCGGTCAAAAAAGGACTGACCAGGACATCTCCCGCGAAGAGAAAATCGCCAGGCTGCGGGAGGAGGGCATCAATCTTTTCCCTTACAAAGCCGAAAAGAGTCACTCCGTCTTCGAGATCGTCAGGGATTTTTCCGCTCTGGACTCAGAGGACATGGGGGAAAGGAGAGTGACCGTGCCCGGGCGGATCCTCTCCATCCGCAAGATGGGGCGGGCGACGTTCGCCACGATCTCGGACAGCCGCGCCCGGCTCCAGATTTATATGAGAGCGGATGTTCTGGGGGAGAAGGTTTATAAACTCTTCGGCCTGATGGATATCGGCGACATTATCAATGTCATGGGCACGCTGTTCAAGACCAAAACGGGCGAGCTGACGGTCCTGGCGAAATCCTTTGACCTGCTGGCCAAGTGCCTCCATCCGTTGCCCGAGAAATGGCACGGGCTGCAGGATGTCGAGTTGCGCTACCGCCGGCGCTACCTGGACCTGATCATGAACCCGGAGGTCGGAGAGGTGTTCTGGCTGCGGAGCCGGATTATCGCCTTCATCCGGAAATTTTTCGACGAGCGGGGTTACGTCGAGGTGGAAACACCGATGATGCAGGCCATCCCCGGAGGCGCCCTGGCCAGGCCGTTCAAGACATTCCACAACGCCCTGGCGATGGACCTTTATCTGCGCATCGCGCCGGAGCTCTATCTGAAGCAGCTGGTCGTCGGCGGTCTCGAGCGGGTCTATGAGATCAACCGGAGTTTCCGCAACGAAGGGATCTCCGCCGAGCACAACCCCGAGTTCACCATGCTTGAATTTTATGAAGCGTACAGCGATTTTTATGACATTATGGACCTGACGGAAGACCTGCTCCATTCTCTGAGCCTGGCCCTTCTTAAGACCGACCAATTCCCCTTTGGCGAACACACCATCTCCTTCAAACGGCCGTTTGCCCGCCTGAAGTACCGTGATGCTTTGCTGACGCACAGCGGGCTCGCGCCCGGCCGGTTTGATGACCCGGACGATATCATGGTCTTCGCCGGCGGACTGGCCGGAGAGAAGCCCGTCTCCTACGGAAAAGCGCTCGATGTGATCTTCGACAAGCTGGTCAAACCGTCCATCGTCCAGCCGACCTTTGTGACCCATACGCCCAAAGAGATCTCCCCGCTGGCCAAGGCCTCGCGGGAGAACCCGGAGGAAGCGGAACGGTATGAGCTGATCGCGGCCGGCATGGAGATCGCCAACGCCTTCAGCGAGCTCTCCGACCCGCGGGAGCAGCAGACCCGGTTCGAACAGCAGGCGGAGGAGAAGAAAAAGGGCGATGAGGAGACCCATCCGATCGACGTCGATTACGTCCAGGCGCTGGAGTACGGACTCCCTCCCACGGGGGGAGAGGGGATCGGCATCGACCGGCTGACCATGCTGCTGGCCAACAGGAAGTCGATCCGGGAAGTCATCCTCTTCCCGCTCTTGAGGCCGAAATAGAAAACCAGAGATGAACTACGAGCTCTTCATCGCCTCGCGCTACCTGAAGGCCAGGCGGAAACAGGCTTTCATCTCGGTCATCACCTTCATCTCCACGCTCGGGATCGCCATCGGCGTGATGGCCCTGGTCATCGCCCTGGCCCTGATCACGGGTTTCCAGGAGGATGTCCAGGACAAGATCCTGGGAGCGACCTCGCACATCATGGTCTCCGACCTGAGCGGGGAAGGCCTGAGCGATTATCCGGAGCTGCTTGGCCAAGTGGGTGCGGTCAAGGGAATCCGGGTCGCCTCGCCGGTCGCCTGGGACATGGTGCTCATCACAGGTCCCTACCGGAGCCGCGGCGCCATGCTCAAAGGAATCGATTTTAATCTTGATAAACAGCACTACTCCTGGCTGGAGAATCTGGAGCAGGGTAGTCTACCGTCCGCAACGACCGGGGAGGCCATCCTCCTGGGAAAGGAGATCGCCCTGTCCATCGGGGCTAACGTTGGAGATTGGGTGACGGTCGTAGCCTCATCGACCCGCCTCTCGCCCGTCGGCCCGATCCCCAGGATGAAAAAATTCCAGGTGAGCGGCGTTTTTTCCACCGGGCTGTACGAGTTCGACTCGACCACCGCCCTGACTCCCCTGGCTGCGGCCCAGAAGTACTTCCGCCTGGGCGACCGGGTCAGCCATCTCCAGATCAAGATTGAGGATATCTTCCAGGCAGGCAAGATCGGCGCCGAGCTGACGAGGATCCTGCCGCCCTCGACGTACGTAACTACCTGGATGGAGCTCAACCGGCCGCTCTTTTCCGCACTCAAGCTGGAAAAAAATATCATGTTCTTGACCATCACCCTCATCGTCATCGTGGCCGCCCTCAACATCATCGCCACGCTGATCCTGATGGTCATGGAGAAAACGCGGGATATCGGCATCCTGATGGCCATCGGCGTGCCCGGCCGGAGCATCCGAAAAATCTTCTTCCTTCAAGGGGCCATGATCGGCGTGATCGGGACCACGGCTGGAGTCCTCCTGGGATTCCTCTGCTGCTGGCTGGCCAACACGTTCAAGCTGATCAAGGTCCCGGTGGATATCTATCAGATCTCTTACGTCCCATTCCATATTAAACCGATCGATATACTAATAATAGTCGGGGTCAGCCTGGCCATCAGCCTGCTCTCGACGCTGTTCCCGTCGCACCGGGCCTCCCGCGTGGACCCGGTCATTGCCCTGAAATATGAGTAAGCTGATCATCGCCCAGAATGTCGGCAAGGTCTACCCCCTGCCCAAGGGGGGCCTCCGTGTCCTCGAGGGGCTCGATTTTGAGCTCGGGGGGGGGGAAATCGCGGCCGTCATGGGCGCTTCCGGCGTCGGGAAGACGACCTTTCTCAACCTTCTCGGCGCCCTGGACACCCCGACCGAGGGGACCATTCTCCTTGCTGGAGAGGACATCCATGCCAAGGACGAAAGAGAAAAAGCCCGCCTGAGGAACGCGAAAATCGGGTTCGTCTTCCAGTTCTACCATCTCCTGCCCGAATTCAGCGCCCTGGAAAACGTCTTTCTCCCTCTTCTTATCGGCGGGATGGACAGGCGGGAAGCGGGGGAGAGGGGGCGGGCTGTTCTTAAAGAGGTCTTCCTGGAAGACAGGGCGGACCAGAAGCCAAGTCTGCTCTCGGGCGGGGAGCAGCAAAGAGTGGCAATCGCCCGGGCCCTGGTCAACGAACCCCGGCTCCTCCTGGCCGACGAACCCACCGGCAACCTGGACAGAAAAACGGGCGAAGCCATCATGGAGCTCATCCTCGAGCTCCACCGGAAAAAGGGGCTGGCCTCGGTTATCGTCACCCATAACGAGAGGATCGCCCGCTACTGCCAGAGGCAGTACGTCATGGAAGCCGGCCGCCTGAAACTAATCTAACCCCTGCGCAGTTTTCTAATATGAGGAGAATGAGTGCAGAAGTATCATCTCGTACCCTGCATCTTCTCTCTGGCGGAGGCGAGGGGCATGTGCCCGAGCCAATTCTTTGAAAAAAAACGTCAATTATGTTATAAGGATAAGGAAATGAAGAAGTTACTTTGGCTTTTGGTAGTAATCTTGATTCCGGTTTGGCTGCCCGCCCAGGAGCGGGTGGAAAAGATCGAGATCGTCGGCAACGACCGGGTCACGCGGGAAACTATCCTTTATTATCTGTCCTCCCGGGAGGGCGATTATTTCAGCGACGAAAGCCTGAGGAATGACTTCAGAGTCCTCTGGTCCACCGGGTTTTTCGCCAATATCCGGATAGAGGAAGAGGCCGGGACCGCGGGAAAAATCGTGAAAATCATCGTCGAGGAAAACCCCGTCGTTAAAAACGTCACCTACAAGACTGGAAAAAAAGTCAAGGAAGACGATATCGTCAACAAACTGAAGGAAAAAGACGAGTACATCCTGCCCTATTCCTATTACAGCTCGGGGAGGGTGCAGAAGGTTAAAGAAACGATCACCGCGCTGCTTCTCGAGAAGGGACTGCATGCGGCCAAGGTCGAGGTGGAGGCGAGCCGGAAGGGCAAAAACGAAGTCGAGGTCGCTTTCAAGATCGACGAAGGGCCGAAGGTCCGCGTCGGCGAGGTGGAATTCGTCGGGTCGCCGAAGCTGGCCCAGAACATGCTCAAAGAAGCCTTGAAATCAAACCAGCCGCACAACGTCTTCAGCTGGATCACCGGCAAGGATGTCTATAAGGAGAATAAGCTTTCCGAAGACATGGACAAGATCAAGGCGAAATTCCAGGAGAACGGTTTTATGGAGGCCAACGTCGGCGAGCCCCGCATCGAGGAGATGACCAAGAGAACGATCCTGAATAAGAAACAGAAAATGATGAAAATCGTCGTCCCGGTCAACGCGGGGTATCGCTACATGGTTGGAGATATCACCGTCGAGGGCAACAAGGCTGTTGCCACGCCGTACCTGAGAAGCCTAATCAAATTGAGTAAGGGGGATATTTACAGCACCAAGGTCAGGGAAAAGGCCGTCGAATCCATCGGCGAGACCTACCGGAATTTCGGGTTTCTCTACATCCAGGTCATGCCCATCGAGAGCCTCGACCCCAAGAACAAGCGTGTCAACGTCAACTATAACATTATCGAGAACGAAGTCGCCTTCCTCAATCGGTTGGAATTCCGGGGCAACAGCTACACCAAGGACAAGGTCATCCGCCGGGAGATGCTTCTCCGGGAGGGTGACCGCTTCAGCCTGGCCCTGTTCAAGGACAGCCTGCTCCGCGTCAAGCAGCTCGGCCTGGTGGACCTGGAGAAGGACCCGGATATCAAGCCCAACCCCGAGGACCCGACCAAGATCGACGCCATCGTCAACGTCAAGGAGCTGCAGAGGAACAACATCCAATTTTCGGCCGGCTACAGCGGCTATGAGGGTTTTTTTGTCGCCCTCAGCTATTCGACCGTGAATTTCCTCGGGGCGGGCGAAAACCTGGAGATCACGGCCCAGTACGGGAAGAGGGTCCGCAACTATGTTTTCGGGTTTTCCGAGCCCTATTTTATGGACCTTCCTATTACTCTCGGGTTCAACATCTATGACCGGTTCATCATGTATCCTTACCTTTATGACCGGAAAGGCACCGGGGCGGACCTCATCCTGGGAGCCAGGCTCAGGGGATACCTGAGGGGAAACCTCACGTACAGCTACGAGATGGTCGATATCAGCGAATCCTCCTACAGCGGGGATGATTACTACTCGTCGTATTATTCCTCTTATTACGGCGGCTACCCCGGCTACGGCTACGGCTATGGATACGGCAAGTATGCGGTCAGCGCCATCATCCCCACGATCTATCGCTCGACCGTGGACAGCCCGCTGACTCCCACCAGCGGCACCCTCTACATGGCCTCCCTGAAATATGCCGGCGGCCCGCTGGGCGGGGAGGTCGATTTCATCAAGCCGCATCTCGAATGGACGTTTTACCACCCCATCTTTCCCCGCCAGATCCTCGGTCTCCACGTGGATTATTCATTCATCGAGCCCCTCAAAGGGTCGGACGTCCCGTTCTGGGAGCGGTTTTATCTGGGGGGAGAACGGAGCATTCGCGGCTACGAGATCTACACCATCGGCCCGCGGTCATCCGACGGCTACATGATCGGCGGCCTCAAGTCCCTGTACTTCAACGCCGAATACAATTTCCAGATCGGCGGTCCCGTCTCGCTCATATTTTTTTACGACATGGGCAATGCCTATGACAAAGGCCAGAAGATCAGTCTCCGTGATATGTACACTTCAGCGGGAATAGAGGGCCGGATCTTCGTCCCGGCCCTGCGTGTTCCCTTCCGGCTCATTTTCGCTTATAATAACCGTCTGATCTATTCGGGCGACACCAACTTCACCTTCCGGTTCGCCATCGGGACGACATTTTAATTGAGTATAAACGAGGAGGAACTGACATGATGAACAAGGCCAGAACGACCGCACCCCTGCTGATTGTTCTCTTGGCGGCGGCCGTCTCCCTGAGCATGGCCCAGCAGACCCCCAAGATCGGGGTGATCAATTCCCAGGATGTGCTGGAAAGATCAGCTGAGGGGAAAAGAGTCATCGCCAGGCTGACGGAGAGGGACAAGCAGAACCAGACCACCCTGACCAAGCTCGACGACGAGATCCGGCAGCTTGAGACCAAGCTCAACACCCAGAGGCTGACCCTGTCTGAAGAAGCCCTCTACAACATGAACGCCGACCTGCAGAAGAAGCAGACCGACCGCAAGCGCATTGCCGAAGATGCCGTCCGCGATTTCCAGGACCTCCAGGTCAAGCTGTTCAACAAGGTTCAGAGCGAGCTGATTCCAATCATCGAGGGGGTGGGCAAGGAGAAGGGGATCGACCTCATCTTAGACCTGGCCAAGAGCGGCGCGGTCTATTTCAACCCGGCCGTCGACCTGACCGAGGAAGTCATTAAGAAATACGACGCCTCCAAGGCGGCCCCTCCGGCGAAATAACCGGCGGCGTCATTCCGCAGCGTGATCACAATCGAAGAGATCATCAGGTTTCTTCCCCATCGGTATCCCTTTCTGCTGGTTGACCGGGTGCTCGACCTCAAGCCCGGAAAGTCCATCGTCGCCCTCAAGAATGTCACCTGCAACGAATCCTTTTTCCAGGGCCATTTCCCCGAGATCAAGATCATGCCCGGCGTCCTGATCGTCGAGGCGGTAGCCCAGGCGGGGGGCGTTCTTCTCTACAATTCGATGCCGGAGCCGGAAAAGAAGCTCGTCGTCCTGAGCAAGATCCAGAAGGTCAAATTCCGCCGCGTCGTCGTCCCCGGAGACCAGTTGAAACTCGAGGTGGAAATCATCAAGCTCCGGGGCAAGATTTGTCAAGTCCGGGGGAAGGCGACCGTGGATGGTGAGATTGTCGCCGAGGGGGAGATCTTCGCCACGGTCCTTGACCGTGAGGATCTGAATGAGCCAAGCTGAGGTCTTCATCCATCCGACCTCCACCGTGCATCCCCATGCCCGCCTCGAGGAGGGCGTCTGGGTCGGTCCCAGGTGCTCCGTCGGCGAGAGGGTCGCCATCGGCAAAAATACACGGCTAGACGAGGGCATACACATAGAGGGCTGGACGGAGATCGGGGCGGACTGCCGGTTTTCTCCCTTTTCAGTCTTCGGCACCGGGCCTCAGGACGTCGGCTACAAGGAGGAGGAAACCCGGCTCGTCATCGGCGACCGGAATTTCTTTCGCGAATTCATCAGCGTGCACAGCGGGACCCTCAAGGGCGGGGGGGAGACGGCCATCGGAAACGATAATTACTTCATGGCCTATTCCCATGTGGCCCACGACTGTTGCGTCGGCAACGGCACCGTTTTTACCAACGCCGCCACGCTCGGAGGCCATGTCCTGGTGGACGATTACGCCACCATCAGCGCCTTTAGCTCTGTTCACCAGTTCTGCCGGATAGGGAAGTATGCTTACATCGGCGGATTCTCCGTCATCACCCAGGACGTTCTCCCATTTTGCCGGGTGGCCGGCATGCGGCCCGTCCTGTTTTACGGGCTGAACTCGGTCGGCCTGCGCCGGCGGGGGTTCAGCCGGGAGAGGCTCAGCGTCCTCAAGGAAATCTACAAGCTCATCTTCCATTCCGACCTGAACACGACCCAGGCGGTAGAAAAGATCAAGACCCTCTTCCCTCCGAATGAAGACAGGGAAGAGATCCTTCGTTTTATCCAGGCTTCGACCCGGGGGATCATCAAAAAGAAGCCGCGAGAGTCATGGGACAGCGAATTGGAATAATAGCGGGTTCGGGGCGATACCTCCCACCGGCCGTCCTGATGCTGAAAAAACAGGGAATGATTCCCGTGGTGGCGGCCGTGGAGGGAGAAGCTTCGCCGCGCCTGGAAAAGGCCGCCGGCGTGTTTCGCTGGTTCAAGCCGGGCAGGCTGTCCGGGGTGGTCTCCTTTTTTCTGGAAAACGGGGCGCGGGAAGTCGTGATGCTCGGCAAGGTTCGGGCGAGCGCGGTCTTTCGCCCCGACAATTTCGACGAGACGGCCTGGAAGGCCCTCCAGGGCCTGGGCGACAAATCCCCGCTCAGCTTCCTCGGGGCGGCGGTCGCCTTCCTGGAAGGGGGCGGCCTTCAGGTTCTCACCCCTCTCGCCGTCCTGGGCCCGCAGTTTTGTCAGGAGGGCGTTCTTACGGCGGTCGAGCCGACGCCCGCCCAGCTGGCCGATATCGACTTCGGGCTCGGCCTGGCCAGGCGTTTCGCCGACCTGGACATCGGTCAGACGCTCGTGGTCAAAGACCGCGCCGTGGTAGCCGTCGAGGGCATGGAGGGAACGGACGAGACGATCAGGCGGGGGGGCCGTCTCGCCGGCCCGGGTTTCGTGGCGGTCAAGGCCGGAAGGACCTCCCAGGATATGCGGCTCGATGTCCCGGCTGTCGGGCTCGATACCGTCAGGAGCCTGGTCCGGGCGGGTGGTGGAGCGCTCGGCCTCGACGCCCTCAAGGTGGCCTTCTTTCAGAAGAGGGAAGCGCTGGCTCTGGCCGAAGCCCGCGGGATCGCCATCGCGGTCAGGAAGATATCATAGAAAGAGGCGACGATGGATCGAGTCAAAGTCGGGATTATCGGAGTCGGATACTTGGGCACGCAGCATGCGCGCATTCTCTCCTATCTCGAAGAGGCCGAGCTCAAGGCCGTGGCGGACGTGGATTTCCAGAAGGCCATGCAGATCGGAAACCGGCACGGCGTCGGCTATTATCAGAATTATGAGGATATGCTGGACGAGATCGACGCCGCGGTCGTGGCCACCCCGACCTCCGAGCACTTCGCCATCTCCTTGAACTTGCTGCGCCGGGGAAAGCCGGTCTTGGTGGAGAAGCCGATCGCCGAGACCGTGGAGCAGGCGGAACAGCTGGTGGCTGCGGCCTCCTCCAACGGGCTCGTTTTTCAGGTCGGCCATCTGGAGCGGTTCAACCCGGCCGTGGAGGCGGTGGAGACCATGATCCGGGAACCGAAGTTCATTGAAGTGCAGCGGTTGGGGTCCTTTTCGTCGCGCTCCTTGGACATCGATGTGGTCCTGGACCTAATGATCCACGACCTCGACATCATCATGGCCATAATCAAGGATGAGGTCAGCTCCATCCGCGCCTCCGGAATCCACGTGCTTTCCGAGAAGATCGATATCGCCAACGCCCGGTTGGAGTTCAGGTCGGGCTGTGTGGCCACCCTGACGGCCAGCCGGGTTCATCAGGGCAAAGTGCGGAAGCTCCGGATATTCGAGCCGACCGTTTACTATTCGGTCGATTACATCGACCAGGAGGTTAAAGTTTTTCCCCTGGACCGCAGCCAGGCGGACGTCAGGACCCTGCGGATCCAGAAGGAAGAGCCGCTGAAGAGGGAGTTGAATAATTTCCTCGACTGCATCCGCCTGGGGAAGACGTCGAAAGTCAGCGGCGAGGAGGGGCTGCGCGCCCTGCGGCTGGCCTACGGAGTCCTCAAGGAAGCGGCTTCTTAAGAGACGACTTTGACGAGCCGGCCGGGGGGGGCCGGGCCGCCGAAATTAAAAGGCGGACTACTTGCTCATCTTAAAGAAGGAATCCTCTAAGCTGGAGTTAAAGGCCACCTTGGTCATGGTCATTCTCATGAATTCCTGACCGTCCTGGAAGGTGGTCATGGAGTGGGCCACGACGATATCTCCCACCTTTTTGTAGTCTCCAAAGATCGTCTCGGCCATGACCTCTACGCCGGCCGAGCCCAGGCTCGTCCCTTTCGTTTTATAAGTGAGATAGGTGTCCGGGTCGAGATACATGGTCGTCTTGTGGCCGTCTGAGGTCGTCTGCTCCAGAAGGATGTACTCTTTTTCGCCGATTTTCTCTTTGCCCTTGAATTCATAGGTGACGCCGACTTTCTCCGGGTTGAGGAGGGCGTCGTTTCCCAGGGCCTGGCGCTTGATCTCCTGGGCCAGATTGTCCGGCATCTGTTCGGTCGCTCCTGTCTGGGGATTGACCATCCAGGCGACCTGGCCGTCATAAGCCTGGGTGATCAGCATCCCCATAACCTCGATATCCATCCTAATTTTGTCCGGCTCTTTCTGGTAGAGGGTGACGGTGCCGGTCATCCCGAACTGGACCAGCTCGATCGTTCCGTTGATCGTGGTGTCCTTGACGGCTTCCAGGGCCTTTGCCCCTCCCTGAGCCTGGATCATTTTGGCCAGGACATCTTTGCTGTTCTGGCTGAGGGCTGGCGATGTGACCAGCGCGGTCAGAAAAACGACACAGAGAATGAGCGAAAGCGTTTTTTTCATGGGTTCCTCCTTTTAGTGCTCAATCGCTCGATCAGATCAGACATAGAATTATTTCTTTTTTTAAACGGCTCTTTTTACCGGAAGTTACCGGGATGAATATATTACCGGACGGGCGGCGTTTTTACAATCGAATTTTTCGCCCGGCCATTCCTTCCCACCCTATTCCGTTTATTTTGATCCCGGAGTGAGGTACAATGCTGAATCTTTGGACAGCTCGAATGATCACCACTCAGATAGCCCGCTTGCGCCGCCAGGTCGACTTCAGGCAGACGTTTTCCTCGCTCCGCCACCGCAACTACCGCCTCTGGTTCTGGGGGCAGCTTGTTTCGCTGTTCGGGACCTGGATGCAGGTTACGGCCCAGGGATTTCTGGTTTACGAGCTCACCGGGTCTCCGGCCTACCTGGGATACGTCGGGTTTGCGGCGGGCCTGCCCTCTTGGGTCTTCATGCCCTATGGCGGCGTCATCGCCGACCGGGTGCGCCGGCGGACCCTGCTCATCCTGACTCAGTCCGCGATGATGATCCTGGCCTTAGGGCTGGCCGTCCTTACCTTCGCCGGCCTGGTGCGGCCCTGGCATCTTATCCTCATGGCTTTCCTGCTCGGGATTGTCAACGCCTTTGACGCCCCGGCGCGGCATGCCTTTATCCCCGAGATGGTCGGCCGGGAGGACCTGACCAACGCCATCGCCCTCAATTCCACGATCTTCAATTCGGCTACGGCGGTCGGTCCGGCGGTCGCCGGGATCACCTACGCTTTTTTCGGCCCGGGTTGGTGCTTCGTCATCAACGCCGTGTCCTTCATCGCCGTCCTCGTAGCGTTGGGGCTGATGAAGTTGGCCGCGGAGGCCCGGCCGGCGATCTCTTCCACACCCCTCGAGGACTTGAAAGAGGGATTCCGGTATGTCCTCACCCATCCGATGATCCGGGCGCTGATCAGCCTCGTCCTGATGACCAGTCTTTTCGGCGTCTCCTTCGCCGTCCTGCTTCCGGCCTGGGCGGTCAAGATCCTGCACGGGGACGCCACGACCAACGGGTGGCTCCAATCGGCCCGCGGCGTCGGCGCACTTGTCGGCGCCCTGGCTATCGCCTCCCTCGGCCGGTTCGATTTCCGGGGAAGGTTGCTCCTGTTCGGGTCTTTTTCCTTCCCCCTCTTAATCCTGGCCTTTGCTTTTATGAACAGGCTGCCGCTCGCCCTGCTGGCGCTCGTCGGGAGTGGGGTCGCCGTCATCTTCATCTTCAACCTGGCCAACGCCCTTGTCCAGACATTGGTCAAGGACTCGCTGAGGGGGAGGGTCATGGGCATCTACAGCCTGACCTTTTTCGGTTTTCTGCCGGTGGGAGCACTATGGATTGGGACGGTGGCGGAGCATTTTGGGGAGCGGACGGCGGTGTTGACCAACGCGGTGGTCATGCTTTTTTCCGCTATTTTGATCGCTATCTTGGTCCCTAAACTGCGCCGGCTCGAATAAAATGCGGCTGACGGGAAAGGATGGTCTCATGAAAGTAAAGATTCCCTTGTTTCAGGTCCTATCTGTCTGCTTATCGATTTCCGTTCTCACAGCGATGACTTCCGGCGGCGATATGGCGAGCTTGAAAAAGTCGCTCGAGTCAGAGATCAGGGCTGCGGGCGTCGAGGTCAGCCTGGCCTTCCAGGACCTCGAGACGGGAGAGACCGTGCTCATCAGGGAAACGGACATGGTCCATGCGGCCAGCACGATGAAAGTCGCGGTCATGATCGAGGTCTTCAAACAGGCCGGCGAAGGGAAATTCAGCCTCGACGACCGGCTCATCGTCAAGAATGAGTTCCGCAGCCTGGCCGACGGCAGCCTGTTCTCCCTCCGAAAAGACGATGATTCGGACCCTGGGATCTATGAT
>CAZYWP010000035.1:0-20393 GCA_964651495.1 uncultured Eubacteriales bacterium
GCCTTCTTTTTCCATCCAGAAATTTTGGCGGTAAGTCTTCTCGATCCGGCCGGCCCTTTCTTCGAGGTCACGCGCTGTGCCAGATTTTCCCAGGGCCTCGGCCAGGCCGGCCAGCCGCCGGTGCATCAACAGGTAGATGGCGTTATTGCACGAGGAGACCCCCCCGAAATCCATGGCCGACCAGTCCAGGAAGGTCCCCCAGCCGGGCCATTTTTCATTGACCAGGCCGTCGGGCGTGTGGAACCGCGCGATGATTTCGACCTGTTTCATCAAGGTTGGGAAAAGCGCCTGGCAGGCCTGGAGGTCGCCGCTGTGAAGATAATAATCGCACACCAAGAGGACATAGTACATCGTGTAGCTCACGAGCAGCGGGTCATAATCGCAGGGTGCGAATCCTTTGACCGCTCCGGCGACCATCCCGCTCCGGCTGGTGTTCTGCGCCAGGAGGAACAGACCTCTGCGCCAGAGGTCAGTCACCCCGAAACCGTATCTTCCGCACTCCGTCCCGACAGCCGTTTCTGTCCACATCACGCGCTCGCGAGAAGGGCAGTCCACATAGGCGTCGAGCATGCACAGCCGTGTTGTCAGAAGGCCCACCGAGAAGAGCCTGTCCAGCCGCTCATCCGAGCAGCGGAAAGTGCCGCTGCGGTTAACCGGGTATGTCCTTTCCTCCACCCGAGCGCCGGCGACAGACAAGCCTCCCAGCCCGGCCGCGGCGTCAATGAGCAGGTAGCGGAAGCCGCGCGGCCCAAAGACTTCGATCTCTGTCTGGTCTTCATGCAGGAAGAACCGGTCGGCAAAATGGACATAAGTACGCCGGGGATTGACCAGCCCCCTCCCGTCGAGAATTTCATCGTAGCCGATGTCAATCTTCTGTCCCGCCTTCGCTCCATGGACGGAGAGCTTGAGATGGCCGGTCACCTCGCGTCCAAAATCCAGGACGGCGAACCCGCCGTCTTGGCCGCGAGCAAGATCGACCGGGAAGACCAGCGCGGAGGCGCCCGCGGCCTCCCCGACTTTCTGCCGCACCTGCGAGGCCATCTCCACCGCGACCGTGATGTCCGGCTCATTCTCGCCGATCACGCCCGCCCTGAACGTGCCGCGGCAGACGACCTTTTCCGCTTTGACCACCCTCGTTTCGAGCGGCGGAATATCGCGCGGGATCATCCGCACCCAGGGCGCAGACCCCGCCGGCCCGACGATTTCGGCATCGGGCCAGCTGCTGTCAGCAAAAGAGAATTCCGTCCATCCTTGAGGAATCTGGCGGCAGTCGCAGACTTCATAAAAACCGAAATGCGACATCATGACGGGCAGGTGCTGTTTGTAGGCGGAGGCCGGCATGGCCTTCCAGGTCGAATCACTGAGGATTTTCTCCCCCGTCGGTCCTGTGATCTCAACGAACAGCCCGGGCCGCGACCTCATCGCCGTGGCGCACACCTGGCCGATGTGATGGACCAGGACGGCTATGACGTGCTCCCCGGGCTCCAGCTGAACCGTCCAGGTGTCGAAAATCTGATAGGCAGTATCCGCTGAGGCCGTGCCGCGGTCAAAGAATCTTCCGTCGAGATAGACCTGATACTGATTGTCGGCGGCGATGTCGATTGTGAACTTCCCGGAACCCGGGAATTTCTTACGAAAATAGGCATAGCTGTTTCGCCAATCATAGTGAGCGTCCTCCGCCACCCAGATCCAACTCGCCTGGAAGTCGGTCCGCGGCGGTCGGGGACAGAGAAGGCGCTTCGACTCGTCGGGGGTCTCCTCAGACGCCCTCGTGAACCAGGGAACAAGGATTATTAGCGCGGCGAGAATTCCGGTCACCAGGAAACACGAAGGCCCGAAATTTTTCATGCTCTCGACTCCTCTCAAATCTGCGGGCGCTTGAGGTGATGTTGGGTTTTCTGCTGGAAAGCACGGGCGAGGAGCAGGATCTCCGTTTCCCCGAACAGCTTTCCGGTGAAACGAAGGCTTGTCGGCTGGCCTCCGGAGTCGAAGCCATGAGGGAGACTGATCTCGGGATGGCCGGTCAGGTTGGTAGCGCTCAGAGCGCTTCCGATGAATAAATCGAAGTCTTTGAACAGGGCGGCATATTCCTCCATGAGCCGATATCGAGCGCGGTTGGCCTGAATGTATTCGACGGCCGGGACGAACCGATGGAGCCTGAAGCTCTCCACCCACCGGCTCCGCTCCGGCTCGGCCGACATCAGGTCGAGTTTGTCGCTCCGGATCAGGTCGTCAAAGGCGGCTGCCGCCTCTGCGGTCAGGATGAAATCCATGGCGTTGGCCGGCGTTTTCGGGAGGTCGATCGGCTTCAGGTTGATGCCGAGCGAGCGGATGACGCCCAGAGCCTCTTCGTCGATCTTTCTGATCTCGCGCGCCTGTTGGGCTCTCTCTGGGTTTTTTGGGTCGTCGGGGATCTCGCCCTCAAAAGCGCCTTTGACGTAGCCGACCCTCAATCTCTTCAGTTCGGCGCCGGCGTTCCAGTTCAAAGGAACATCAATGACCGTGCCGTCTTTTCCGTCGGGTCCGCAGATCGCCCGCAGCACGAGCGCGCAGTCCTCGGCCGACCGGCAGAGCGGCCCGATCTTGTCCATCGTCCAGCTCAGGGCCATCGCGCCATGGCGGCTGACCCGGCCGAACGACGAGCGAAGTCCGGTGACTCCGCAGCGGGAGGCCGGCGAGATGATCGATCCCCGGGTTTCCGTGCCGACGGAGAACCCGACCAGGCCGGCGGCGGTGGCCGCGGCCGGTCCGGCGGACGAGCCGCTGGAGCCCTGCTTTTCGTTGGCTGGATCCCAGGGGCTCTTGGTCTGCCCCCCGAACCACCGGTCTCCCTGCGCCAGCGCTCCCAGGGTGAGCTTGGCCACTAGCACCGCTCCAGCCCGGGTCAGCCGCGTGTAGACGGTGGAATCGACGTCAATGACCTGGTCCTTGTAGGGCGAAGCGCCGAAGGTCGTTTTGTAGCCCTTGACGGACAGCAGGTCCTTGGCCCCCCAGGGAATGCCGTGGAGCGGCCCCCTGTATTTACCTGCGGCGACCTCGGCGTCCGCCGTGGCGGCCTGTTGGAGGGCCAGCTCCTCGGTCAACGTCACAACACAATGAAGGACCGGGTCGTATTTCTTCAAGCGGGCGAGGTAAAGCTTCGTGAGGTCGAGCGACTTGACCTCGCGCTTTTTGATGAGCCGGGCCAGATGAGTCACCGGAAGGAAGGCCAGATCGTCGTCGGTTTGGGGAACCGGGACCCTGACCTTCGTCACCTTGAACGGTTCTTGTTTTGTCGTCAGTTTCGTGCCGGGAAGGACTGGATTGAAGATGAACGCCGGGGGGACGCTGTTTCCGAGGTTCATCTCGCGCAGGCTCTCATAGTTGTCCAGCAGGCCGCCTTTCCGGTTGAGGCCCTCAACGATCTTCTGGACGGCATCACGAGAGAAGGTGAGGCCGGCAATCCGGGCGGCTGCGGCCACCATCTCGCCTGTAATTTGTGGAGAATCCTGAGCGACGGCGGCGAGAGCGCCAGGAAAGAGCGCGGCTCCAAGCCCGGCGGCGGAAAAGTACGCTAGGAACCTCCGCCTGTTCAGGGCCGAGGCGTCAGTTTTCGGATCCCCGCTTTCCGGATGGATCGTATCTTCGGAAGTCGCGAAGAGAGAAATGCCTTGAGTTTTGGGGATGTCCATGGATTTTCGCTCCTTCATGATATGAGAACGAGCCATTTATATTTCATGACCATACCCGAAATCAAGACCGGGATGAATCTCCGATTCCGCGATAATCATTTTCTGATAGGGGCGGGTGGCGTGGTTCGGGGGCCTGGGGGGAAGAGGCGAGGGTGTTGGGTGAGAAAGTCCGTCGAAGCCTGAGCGGGCAGGGTTTCTCGACTGAAACGAGTTTACTGATTTGCGCAAGCAAAGCAGGGGGGTTCCAAGGGGGATGGCCCCCTTGGTCGCAGGACGAAGTCCGAGAAGGGGAGGCAGGGAGCGAAGCGACGGTTGGAAGGGGGAAAGCAAAGCTTTCTCCCTCCAAAGAGCCGCTGTGGGAAACGAGCGGGCTGACGAATCCCAACACCGAGCCTCGCAGAGGGTGAACCGCGAAAAAATCCGCCCGCGTCACGAAAATAGAGGTCCAGTAAGATCAGGCGGCTCTGTTGACAGCCAGAACCGGTTGAAATAGCATTTCTTTCGTGAACAAAAAGCTGTTCAAGACGGCAGCCGCCTGGCGGGCCTGGCTGGAACGCAACCACGCCCGGGAGAAAGAGATCTGGCTTGTCTACTACAAGAAGGCGGCCGGCAAGATATCCCTGACCTATGAAGATGCGCTCGAAGAAGCCCTCTGTTTTGGCTGGATTGATTCGACCGTCAATCGGCTCGACAGCGAGCGGTACATGCAGAAATGGACGCCGCGAAACAGCGACAGCATCTGGTCGGCGGCCAACAAAGAGCGGGTCAAAAAACTTATCGCTCAAGGCCGCATGGCCGCGCCCGGGAGGGCCAAAATCGAAGCAGCCAAGCGCAACGGCTCATGGAACAAGCTGAGCGATATCGACCGCATCGGCCGGACCCAGGAGATCCCGGAAGACCTGCGTAAAGCCTTGGCCGGAAACGCGGCAGCGCAAGAAAAATTTGAGGCGCTCTCGCCGTCGCAAAAAAAACTCTGGGCCTGGTGGATCCTCAGCGCCAAGCGGCCGGAAACGCGGCAGCGCCGGATCGCCGAGACGGTCAAAGGAGTCGCGGCCGGGCGCAGGCCGGGGATGTAATATGGGGTAGGATGAAGACGGGGGGAATACAAACGCATCAATTTTTGTAACGCCCCATCTTTTGCGGCATGAATGCCACCCTCAAGACCCCGTAGCGGAGAGGGGACCCGTCGGCTCGTCCGACGGGGGGAACCGACGGAACTGGTTCCCCGGGGCCCGGGGGCTGAGGGTGGCTTCAGGACGCAAAGTAATTGTTACCTAATTTCTTACGTTTACGTCAGTTCGGGCCCCAGCGCATCAGGACCGGCGGAATTAAGGTCAGGGCCGCGAACAGGACCCAGGCGATGAGGAGCGGCACGATCCACTTCGCCCATTTCTCCCACTTCAGCCCGGCCAGGCCCAGAACTCCCATCGTGACGCCCGAGGTGGGCAGGACGGGGTTGATGTATTCGGCCAGCTGAAAAGCGAAGACCGAGGTCTGCCGAGTGAGCCCCACCAGGTCGCCGAGGGGGGCCATGATGGGGATGGTCAGCGCCGCCTGGGCCGTCCCCGAATGGACGAAGAAATTGATCACGCACTGGGAGACGAACATGAGCTCCGCGGAGAGAAGCGGGTGGAACCGCGATATGGCGCCGGCCATCCCGGCCAGGATGGTGTCCAGGATCCTTCCATCTTGGGCCACGAGAAGTATCGCCCGGGCCGTGCCGATAATCAGGGCTGCGTTGACCATGTCCTTGGCGCCCTCGACGAACGATTTCCCTAACTCATCGCCCTTGAGCTTGCCCACCATCCCGGCGAAAATTCCCATGGCCAGGAACACGCCGGCGATCTCGTTGATATACCACTTGTACTTGAGGATGCCGAAAACCATGAAGCCAAACCCGGCGAGGAAAACGACCAGGACGCGTCTTTGGGCCGCCGTCACCGGCAGCTTTTCCAGGATCGGCCCGCCGATACGGAGTTTTTCCCTCTTTTCGCGATCGCCCTCATAGGTCGGACTCTTCGTCGGATCCTTGAGAATTCGCGCCGCGTAGCGCATGACTACGGCGATGGCGATGGCCGTGCCGCCGGCCCAGACGATCAGCCTGTAGCCCAGTCCGGAGTAGAGCGGCAAGCCGGCGATGCCCTGGGCGATGCCCACCGTGAACGGGTTGAAAAAGGCTCCGGCGAAACCGGCCGCGGCCCCCAGGAAGGGAATGGCCACGCCGATGATGGTGTCGTAGCCGAGTGACAGCGCCAGGGGTACGAAAATCAGGATGAAGGGCATGGTTTCCTCGCACATGCCCCAGACGCCGCCCCCCAGGGAAAAGATGAGCATGGTCACGGGAATGAGCAGGATGCGGAGGGCCTTGTTCCGGCCGAACTTGAAGGTGAGGTTGTGGATAACGGCGGTGATGGCGCCCGTTTTTTGAATGACGGAAAAAGCGCCGCCGACAATAAAGACGATGCCGATGATGGCGGCGGCGTCGATAAACCCCCTGGCCGGCGAGACAAAAAGCCCGCCCAGTCCTTGCGGCCGGTTGGCGACCCGCTGGTAAGATCCGGCCACGGGGATCGTCCGCCCTTCCTTCTCCACCCGCTTGTATTCTCCGCCGGGGATGATCCAGGTGGCGATCACGGTCAGGACGACCATGATATAGATAAGGATCAGCGTGTGGGGGAGTCTCGGCGTTTTCAGGCTCATCGGTCGGCCGTTCTTCCTTTCTCCAAGTCATAGATATCGCCGGGCAGGAGGACGTGTATGGTCATCCCCTGGACGCCAAGGTGATTGCTGGGAGATTTGAAAGTTTTGGCCCGGCGAGCGTCATAGATCATGACCTGATTCTCGCCGAGGACTTCGTACCTACCGTCGGGCCGGACGAGGACCGCGGTCGACTCCTCGATCCCGACACCGACAAGCTTCGGATTCTCTATAACCAAGCTGATTAGCCGGTTTAGCCGCCGCCGGGTTAAGAAGTGCTGGTCGATAATGGCGTCCTTGACGAAGCCGAAGCCTTTGGTCCAAACGATGTTGTCGGACCAGATCACTTCCCACTGCTCGTCTTCCTTGTCCGTTCTTTTTTCGTCTCCCGTGATCATCACTTCGCTCATGACTGCCGCGCCCGCGCTGGTGCCGCCGATGACGCAGCCCTTCTCGTAGAGATCGCGGATCCCTTCAAGGAGCGGTGTGTCGAGAAGGACGCCGGTCAGGCGCGACTGGTCTCCCCCCGTGAAGAAGATGCCCCCAGCGCCGTCCAGGATTTTGACGGTGTCAGGGACCAAGGCCTCACGGCGGGTCAGATGATGAATTGAAAAATCCCGTACGCCGCGCTCCTTGTACTCGGCCATGACCTCCTCGCGGACTTCGCCCGGGACCGCCGTGGCCATGGTGAAGATGACGATTTTTCCCCTGCCGAATCCCGCGGCCAGGTTGAGGAAGCGCTTCATCATGGCCTCGGTGCGCTCACCGCCGCCGATGATGAGAAGATATCCCTTGGGTCCGGCTTGGGCGGCCAGCGAGAAAACCAGGAGCAAAAACAAGCAGAAGATCGTGGCTCTCCTCACTGGAGTCCTCCAACTGAACAATAGGTGAATGATAAAGCCCTCAAATTTTTACAGGAAAGAATATGCCCTGCCGTAATGAAGCATCTGCTTCACATAATCATCCGGATAGGCGATCTTGACGTCCACAATGTTTCCGTTCTCGACGACGGGAGTCAGGACGGGGTTGATGAACCCGCTGTAAGGCGCTAGGTTCAGCTTGGCATAACGGTCCAGAACCTCGCGATGGAGTTCGGGATCGACCTGAACCCCGTAGGTCTCGACCAAATTCCGGGCCGCCTCGTAATCTCCCTCGCTGGTGATGCGCTGGATTTCCGCCAGCAGTTCACCGTACAGCCGGCGCAGCTTCTGATAGTCGTTGATCACAAAATAAGTTTTTCCGTCCTTGGTCACCCTGGAGATCACATTCTCCGGCTTTCCCTTCTCGTAAACCCAGTGGGAGACGAGGGCCCGGCCCCGCATATGGGCCTGCTCGATCGTCTCCCCGGGAAGAATCCGGGCCAGCTGGGTCATCAGGCCGTTCCGGATGTTAGTATCATAATCCGCCTTTGCCGCCTCCAGGCTGGGCAGGAGCCCGAGCTCGACTATCTTTGGGTCCATGATGTAATAGAAGCCGAAAAGATCTGCCCGCGACTCCTCGATCGGCGAGTGATAGTTCTTGAGCGCTTCCGGACTGACCCCGGGCAGCAATTGGCCGGACCCATGGCCCAAAACTTCATGGAGGTCCGTATGCAGGTTTCCGGCCTGATCTCCGTATTTCTTGGCCCGTTCGAGGATCTCGGCGGAAGCGGAAAACTCCTCTTCGAAGCCCGAGGTCAGGGCGGCCTGATCGGAGGCGTAAGTGATGTTTTCGAGAGTCACGGATTTAGAGCCATAGGTTTTGCGGATCCAGTTGGCATTGGGCAGGTTGATGCCGATGGGAGTTGAGGGATAGCAGTCCCCGCCGAGCATGGCCGCGGTGATCACCTTGGCGGAGACTCCCTTGACCTCTTTCCGCTTGAAACGGGGGTCGACCGGGGAGTTGTCCTCGAACCACTGCGCGTTGGCCGATATCGTATCCGCTCTCTTGGTGGCTACCATGTCCTTAAAATTGACCATAGACTCCCAGCTCCCCTTTCTTCCCAGGGGATCGCTGTAGACCTCGATGAAGCCGTTGATAAAGTCAACCCGGGAGTCCAGGTCATCCACCCAGAGGATATTGTATTCATCGAATTTCTTGAGGTCGCCGGTCTGGTAGTATTCGATGAGCTTTTCGATCACTTTCTTCTGCTGTTCGTTTTCGGCGACTGCGGCGGCTTTTCCCAGCCACTCAATAATCTTCTGGATGGCCGGGCCGTAGAGCCCGCCGGCTGAGGCGACTTCTTCGACCACCTTTCCGTCCTTCTTCACCACCCGAGTATTCAGGCCCGCCGATATCGGGGTGGGATCATTCTCAGCGGCGATGCTCTTGTAATACGCTTCCACCTCGGCCTGAGTGACCCCCTCGTAGAAATTGACGGCTGAGCCGGTAACCAGGTCTTTAGTAGAATCCTGGGACACTTTCTTAGCATCTACGGCCGGGTCGAACATCACCGGGCGGAGAAAGGCGATGAGATCGTCCAGAGTCTGCCCTTCGGCCAAGGGGAACTGCACGCCTTCCGCCCCCTTGACCAGAGCGGCGAAGTATTCCGGAGAAAAATCCGGGATAAACTTGTCCGTTGCATAATGGTGGTGGATGCCGCTGGAGAACCAGACCCTTTTGGTATAGACCATGAACTTTTCCCACTGAGGGTCGGTGCGGTCTCCCTTGTAGCCTTCGACGACGGCATCGAGAGTCTTGCGGATGGTGAGATTATGCTTGTAATTCTGGGCGAAGCCGATATCCCGGCCGCAGAGAGCGGCTTCGCTCAGGTAATAGACGAGCTCCTTTTGACGCGGGGAGAGCTCTTCGAAACCCGGTACCTGATAGCGTAGAATCTTGAGGTCGGCGAACTTGTCGACCTGCCATTGAAATTCCGGCGCCGCCGCTTCGGGCTGAGGTTTGGTTTTCTTGCAGCCCGGCGCAAAAATCACCAGGCAGAGAGCCAAGGTGAGGAGGTAATATTTCTTGATTTTCATGAGTTTTGACCTCGCATAATTTGTTTTTGCAGGGATTAATCTACACGTTCAGACTGTCCTTCGTCAAATTATTCTGCGCTGTTCTTGTCCAGGTTCCAGGTCGGCGAGACGCTATCGTCGCGGAGCTGAATTTTGACAGCCCCTTGACCGTATATTAATATAAACTGGCGATTCATATTTAAAAGGAAGGGCCATGAAGAAAAAATCGTTGATCCTGACAGTCATTTTCCTGGCGCTGCTGTTTTCGCCGCATCCCTCTCAGCCTCTCCAGCAGCCTGATGACCTGGGGCCGATCCTGGCGGAGATCGAGCGGGCGGGCGGACTCAAAGAGCATCCCGAGGCCAACGCCCTGGTCGTTTTTGAAAATACCCGCACCGTCTTCGAGGAGAGCGGAGAATCCGTCAGCACAGAGCATGCCCTGGTCAAGATTCTGACCGACAAGGGCAAGCAGACCTTCGCCACGCGCAAGCTTCCTTATCACCGGCGTTACTCGACGGTCAAGATCCTCCTGGCCAGAGTGATCAAAAAGGACGGCCGGGCCATCCCGGTGACCGAAGAATTCATGAAAGACGGGACGATGGAAGAGACTCAGGCCATGAATATTCTGGAGGAGAACTTCCGCAGGCTCAGCGTTTCCTTTCCCGGCCTCGAGGTCGGCGATTCGCTGGAAATGATCGTGGAATTCAGGTCCAAGCCCTTAATCCAGGGACATTACAACGATTTTACCCTGTTCCAGACCATCGAGCCCGTGCTAAGAAAAGAGATTACCATTGACGGGCCGGCCTCCAGGCCGCTTCGCCATGTCGTCAGGGACGGTAAGCTCGAGTACGCCGAGGAGAAAAAGGACGGCCGGGTCATCTATCGCTGGAAGGGCGCCGACCTGCCGAAGGTCGAGCAGGAGCTTGGCATGGTTACGATCGCCGATGTGGCCACGCGGGTGATCGCCAGCACCTTCAAGGACTGGAAGGAGCTGTCCAGATACGGGGAGAGCCTCAACGTCGGGAAGGTCGATAGCAACGACGCCCTGAAAGCCAAAGTCGCCGAACTGACCGGGAATGCGGCGACCAAAGAGGAAAAAATCCTGGCTATTTTCCGGTACGTCTCCCAGAAAATCCGATACATGGGGTCATCCATGGACCTGGGGGCGTTCATCGAGCCCCATCAGGCCACTTACACGTTCGAGAAGCAGTACGGCGTCTGCCGCGATAAATCCATCCTGATGATGGCCATGCTCAAAGAGATCGGCGTCGAATCCTATGATGCCATGATCAACCTGAGCCGTGAGACGGACCCCGAGATTCCGATAATCTTCTTCGAACACGCCATCTGCGGCGTCGTCATGGATGACGGCCGGATCGTCTACATGGACCCGACCCTCGAGCTCAGCTCCTCCTTCGGCGAGGGCTACGTCGGCGGCCGCCACGTGCTGCTCCTGGATGCGGAGGGAAAAGACCTCATCAAGCTGCCGCCCCTTCCGTCCGAAAATGGTCTCGGTGCGATCAAGGGAGAAACACAACTTCTGGAGGACGGAAGTATCCAGGGCAAAGTCCATATTAGCGGCCAGGGCTTTTACGATCTTGTCCTGCGGTCGATCGCCAAACAGGTCCCGTCGTTCCAGTTCCCGATGGTCTGGCAGCAGCTCGGCCAGAACCTGGCGGCGACGATCAAGGTGGAGAATGTCAAGTCCGGCGAGTTTGCCGACTTGGCCAAGCCGTACGAGGTCAATTTCGATTTCAAGGCGAGAGATTATGTCGTCGATACCGGGAAGCTCATTTTGTTCAAGATCCCCTTCTCAACCCAGGCCTTCGACCTGGTTTCGAGCGGCATCTTCCAGTTGCTGGCCGACCGGGAAGAACGTCAATATCCCATCTTCCTGTTTGCCCCGCGCGGCTGCCGCGAGGAAGAGGTGATCACAATTCCGCCGGGTTACACCATTCGGGGGGTGCCAGACCCTGTTTCGATCAGAGAGGGGCCGGTTTCCCTGACGCTTGCCGCGGCCGTCAAGGAGAATCAGATTGTCTTCAAAAGCGATTTTCGGACCGAAGTGCCGCGCCTCGACCCGGAGGGTTACCAGAGCTTGAGGAAAGTCGTGAAGAGCCTGAGACGGTTCCAGAAGGCCATGGTCATCCTGGAAAAAGCGGAGGCGGAGGCGAAAGGAGGCGGGCGATGAAAAAGACGGCTCTGATTCCGGCCCTGGTCGTCAGCTTGTTCTGGCCGGGGTTCGGCCAGGAGAAAATCGAGGATATCGTCAAAAGCGCCCCCCCGCGCGGCAAGTACCCGGACTCGAGCGCCGTGATCGTGCGGAGCTCCCAGACATTCACCCTGGATCAGCAGGGAAAGAGGGGAGAGGAATACTTCCGCGCCCTCGAAGTCTTCAACCTGACAGGGCGGGAGAAATTCAGCGATTTCCGCATCCCATTTAACAAGAACGAAGAGCGGGTGGAAGTGCTCCTGGCCAGGACGTACAAAGGCGACGGCTCGGCTGTCGACGTGGAGCAGAAGGCGACGAACGATGTGACTCCGCCCGAGCTGGCCGACGCCGACATGTACGCCAATGTCCTCCACCGGGTGCTTTCTTTTCCCTCGGTCGACCCCGGGTCGGTCCTGGTCGTGCAATATAAAAAAGAAAGGGAGAAGGCCGGGAGTGTTGAGGGTGTCGTCCTGTTCCAGTACGACGAGCCGATGATCAGAAAAGAGCTCAAAATCGTCATTCCTCAAGACAAGAATCTGAAGTTTAAGATCGTCGGGTTGAAGGCAGAGCTCAAAGAGGAGACGGCCGGGGAGAAGAAGATCTACTCCCTTGCCGCCGCCGATTCCCCCCAGATCAAGCCGGAGGAATGGATGCCGCCGCTCGGGGAGATTGCCTCCCGGGTGGTTTTCAGCACCCACGCCGATTGGGCGGACGCCTGCCGTGATTTTCGTGAGTCATTCTACAGCGCGGCGACCCCGACGGATGAAGTCAAGAAAATCACCGCTCCCATCATTAAGGGCGCTTCCGGCGAGGCGGAAAAAATCAGGAAAATTTTCTTGTTTGTCGCCCGGGAGATCCGGAGCGTCCGGTTTGCCTTCGGCGAAGGCGGGTTTGAGGTCCATCCGGCGGGGACGGTCCTGAAAAACAGGTACGGAGACTGGAAGGATAAGAGTGGCCTCCTGGTGGCCATGCTCAAGGCCGCCGGAGTAACTGCCTATCCCGTTCTCGTTCATTCGCGGGCCATCCCGCCGGAGGAGGATATACCCACGCTCAAACAATTCGATGCCGTCCTCGTAGTGGTCCCGCCGCGGGGAAGCGGCGATCCTCTTTTTCTCAACCCCTTTGCCGACGATTCGCTCTATGGGTATTTCCAGGACGGCCGGGGCGGGCGCGGGCTCGCCGTGAAGCCCGACAGCGTCGAATTCCTTTCCGTCCGCTGCCTCCCCGAGGCTGAAAGCGTGTTGAGGAATGAGATCAAGGCGGAGATCGACGCGGCGGGAACTGTTAAGGGGGAGATATCGTCCGACCTCGCCGGGCTGTTCGACCAGCGGGCCAGGCAGCAGCTCAAAGACATGACGGCCAAAGAGCGCGGCGTCTTCTACGGCGAATCTATCAACAAGGTTTGCGAGGACGGTAGAGCGCTCGAAAACGAGCTCACCGACCCGAAAGACCTGAACACGAAAGTCAGGATCCGCCAGAAATTCAGCGGTCCGAACTTCGGCCTCTTTCAGGGTCCCATCATGCTCGTTTATATCCCTCAGGTTCCCTATGCTTTTGCCGAAGTTCCCTCCCCGCCAAGACTGGCCAGGCGACTTTATCCCTTCCGCATGGCAGGAGAAGCCGAGGTCTATTCAACGGTTGTCCTGAATATCCCGGCCGGGTTCAAGCCGCTCTACATCCCGGAAGGCTTTGCTGTTCAAAAAGAATACGGGGAATTTTCCTTCTCGGCCGCTTATGATGCCGCCCGATCGTCTGTGGTCGTCAAGAAGACGCTGCTGTTCAAAAAGAAAGAGATTTCCCTGGGCGAGTACGAGGATTTCAAAAAAACCATGGATTCCTTCGGCATCGCCAAGAACAACCTGATTCTCCTGGAAAAGAAATAGCGAACGCTTTCTATTCCCAGCGGAACAGCCGGGCGGCGAGAATCAGGCCGATGAAGAGAACGCCGCCGAGCACTGCCACTTCGGTCAGGTGTTGTGTCCAGGGATGGCCGATCCACAACCCTCTCATCAGCGTGACGACATGCGTCAGGGGAATGAATTGGGCAATCTGGCGCACGGACGGAGGAAGGACTTCCAGCGGGATGGCTGAGCCGCTGAGAAACATCATCGGGAAGGCGGCGACCATGCCGATGGCCTGGGCGATCCGGGCGGTGGAGGCCGCTCCGGCGATGAGATAGCCCAGGGCGAAGAAGGCCAGGCTGCTCAGGGTGAACCCTCCCCAGACGGAAAGAACATGGCCCTCGAACTTCATGCCATACACCGCCTTTCCGATGATCACCAGGGCGACGACTCCAACAGCCGTCATGACGTAATAGGCAGTGATATTGGAGAGGATATAGGCCGCCGGCCGAAGCGGCGTGATCCGGAAGCGCCTAAGCACGCCCGCTTCACGGTTTGCGGCCGTGGCGATGGGAATCCCCATGAAGCCCACTGATATGATAATCAGGGCGATGTAGGAGGGAACCGAGACATCGACCATGCCCCGTCCTCCAAAAAACGGGGTCGGCTTATTTCCGTAGATGGTTCCGAAGAGAAGAAGAAGCATCGGGGCGAAGACGATGGTAAAGAAAGTCGCCGCGGGCTCGCGAAGGTAGAGCTTCATCTGGACGATCATGAGTTTCCCCAGGCCGCGCATCATCCCCTCCTAATCCCGCATCTCTTTCCCGGTCAGGGTGAGGAAAACATCCTCAAGGCTCGGCTGCTCGGTGCGGAGGTCGCGGAAGCGGATTTTTGCCGAATCGAGAGCCATGACCACGCGGACGACCAGGCCCTCGCCACGGCCAAAGATGATGACGTTCCCACCGGAGAACTCGACCCGGGTGACTCCCGGGATCGACCTGAAGACGGCGTCTTCGACCCGGCCGTCCAGGCGGAAGACGACTCGAGTTTCCGCGTCCAGCGAGGCGATGAGATTCTGAGGTGTGTCGAGAGCGACGATTTTCCCGTGGTCGATGATGGCCACGCGGTCGCAGAGCTGCTCCGCCTCTTCCATGTAGTGAGTTGTGAGAAATACGGTTTTTCCCCGGTCGCGGACATTCTTGACCATTTCCCACATGGCCCGGCGGGCTTGGGGATCGAGCCCGGTGGTGAGCTCGTCCAGAAAAATAATCTCGGGATCGTTGACCAGAGCTAGGGCGATGAACAGGCGCTGCTTTTGCCCCCCCGAGAGCTTGGCAAAGGGAGCGTTCGACTTCTCGGTCAGGCCAAGCTGATCGAGGAGCGGCTTCCAGTCTGCCGGCCGGCGATAGAAGGCGGAAAAAAGGTCCATCACTTCCCGGACTTTGAGGCGGTCGGGGAGCGAGCTTTCCTGGAGTTGAACGCCGATCCGTTCCCGCAAATCGTAGCCTTGACGTTGAGGATCGAGCCCCAGGACGGATATTCGCCCCCCGTCAGGACGGCGGAGGCCTTCCAGGCATTCGATGGTCGTTGTTTTGCCCGCGCCATTGGGGCCGACCATCCCGAAAATCTCGCCCGGCTGAACTTCGAAAGTCACGCCGTCCACGGCGACAGTCGCGCCATAAGCTTTGCGCAGGTTTTCAATGGCCAAAGCCGTCATATGATCATTCTCGATGAGGCGTCATCCCAGGTTCAACGTTACCAGCTCGATGTCCTCGAGGCGGCTCTTTCCCAACCCCAGTTTTTCGGCCAGGGCCAGATGCGGCACGCGGGGAGCGATCCGCTCCATCCCGTCCTTGACTCGCGCCTCGTCGAGAATCTTGAGGGCGACGGCGTCCACGGCGACGGGGTCCGTGCCCACGATCACACCGCCGAAAGGGCGAATGAAACGCCGGTCCCAGCGGGGACCCATCTCGGTCACGAGAAGAAGGGCGTCGGAGACGACGAGCTTTTCCTTCTTCCGGATGATGGGGATGGCGTTGACCTCCGCGATGCCCGGGTTCGAGCAGGCGTTGGCGTGCATCTGGTTCGGGTTGTCGATCGTGCCGTAGTGGTTTTTCAGGCTGCAGGTGAAGACGGAGTTTCCGTGCGTCTTCGGTATGGGGATGTTGATGAAGGAGGTGCAGACCTCGGCCAGAATCCGGCTCACCCGGCTGGTCAGGCCGCCGACGGGATACGTAGTCTCGGCATAGTCGCCAGGGCCCCTTCGCGCCGCCTTGTTGGCGATTACGCGGATGGCGCCCGGGTCCTTCTGGATAGTAAGGCCGGCCTCCGTCATCTCCTCTTCGCTGCGGTCCCAGACGACCATGTTCTGGTCCTTGATGCCGGCGCGGCGGAGCCCCGAGGCGACGGCCTGGATGAAGGCTGAAAAGTGCTGGGTATAATCTGTCCCCTGGACGTTTGTCAGCCCCAGGGTGTTGATCTTGAGCCCGACCACGTCGTCCGGAGAGAAGTACTGCCGCCAGGCATCGGCGACCGTCGTCCGGCCGGTGAATGTCCTGATTGCTTTGTCGAGGATGTCCTGGAGAAGCGGGCCCTGGACCTTGCCGGCCGCGTCGACGACAGCCGGGTGCCGGACGAGGACGACTTTGCTTTTTTGCCCGGATTGGGCCACCGAGAACAAGCCGTCGAGGGCGGGGGGGAACTTCCGGGAGGCGGCCAGGCCGAACGCTGTCAGGGCGCTGTGTTTGAGGAAACGCCTCCGGTCATACGACTTGAGTTCGGGGCGCGGCTTCGAGTTCTTGTCCATGATCACACTCCAGGCGAAATTTCCTCCATATTATACTAAACCTATATATTCTGTCGAGTTTTTTCCGGCTCCTGATTGCATCCATATTTCCGTGATGAGGGCGGGTCCTGTCGCGGTTCACCCCCGGCGAGGCTCGGGTAGGGGAAGTTAATATCACTAAGAAGAGTTCCGAAGAGCGCCTCTGGGACCCTCGCCTCTTCCCCCCTGGGGCCCCCGAACCACGCCACCCGCCCCTCCTTATCGTGAAATTTGGGATGCTTCCCTGGCCACCGAGGCGACGTGCCTTTGCAGGGCTTCCCGCTGCGCGGGGATGTTCATCGGGCAATCGCCGCGGCATTCCCAGCTTAATCCCTGAGTATGGCGACGCCAGATCTCATCGAGCGGCATTTGTCTGACGTTTCCGAGGACATAGGGCACAAAGGCGCAGGGGGTCACCTTTCCGTTGGCCGAGACATACAGGATCGATTTGCGGAAGACGCAGCAGTTGGTGCCTTCGGTGGGGAGCTCGAGATGGGCGAAGGTCAGGTCCTGGAGCGCCCGGATCTTTTCCCGTTCCCTGAACGTCAGAACCTGCTCGAAGGCGGGGTCCTACCCGCCGACGGCGATGGGCAGGAGAATGTACATATAGCGGGCGCCGAGGTTCCGCCCGAGCGCTATAGTCCTGGCCAGCCCCTCCGGAACGCCCTGTTTCAGGGCGACGGTCATGATGCGGCAGGGAATGCCGCACTCGCGGAGCGTCTTGACCGCATGAAGGGCGTGCTCGTAGAGATGGGGCGTGCCGCGGAATCGTTCGTGGACGGCCTGCGATCCCAGGGTCCTCACCTGGCGAAGGACCGCTTTGAGCTCCGCCGTCGTCATCTCCTCTTCTTCAGGACGCAGTGGGGAGTCCGAGTAGCAGTGATCGCAGCGGCACTGGCACCTGTAAGTCACCGCCACCGTGACGAAGGTAGGCGCGGGAACGCCCCTAATCTTCTTCACGTAATGCGACCCCGCCGCCGCCCATGTCCTCCAGGACCGGCTGGAAACATAGAGGCGCAGAGCCCGGTAGCCGGTATTGAAAGCGGCGCTCGCCGTCGGGAATTCTCGGAACCACACGTTCATATGGGAAACTAAAATAGCCGAGATAGAAAAAAACGTCAATGAACCACGCCTTCAAGCTGCTGCATAAGTAGGGATCTAATTCCGGGTTGGCAGGCATCGCTGGCCTGTCTGTTCGATTTGACGTCACAGGGGAGTTGGTATATAAGCACCTCTCGACATAACCTGCAGGGAGAATCAGCCATGAAGCGATCGTTCATCCTTTTAGCCGGGTTCGTCCTCCTGGTCTCCGCGACGGCAGAAGCCCAGTATACCCCATGGCTCTACTGGACTTTTCTGCCCAAGGAGCAGATGGACGAAATCGTCGGCGAAGCTTCGGGCGAAACGGCCTGGAGGACCATCGCCACGATCAATGCCTACAACAGGGACCGGCTCGCCGAGGAGTTCAAGGGGACCTTTTTTGAGACCCAGTATGTCTATGACCAGTTGAAACGCTATGGATTCAAGAATGTGGATATCGTCTCCTACCCGGGCGGCGAAGCCTGGGACGGGATCAAGGGCGAGCTCTGGGAGGTTAAGCCCTTCCGCCAAAAACTGGCTTCCCATAATGATATGGTGCCGATGCTGGCGAACGGCAGCTCACCGACAGAGACAACGGGAGAGCTTGTCTGGGTCGGACGCGGCACACCCGACGAGCTCCGCGCCGCCAAGGTAGAAGGGAAAATCGTGGTAACTGAGGGAAACATCAGCTCCGTCCACAGCGAGGCCTGCCTCCGGCAGGGCGCCCTGGGAGTCATCGCCGTCAGCCAGGGACGTTCCACTTCCGGTCCCCTCGAACTCCCCTGGAGCAGCCTTGGGCCTCGCGGGCGGCCGCCGACGTCCCGGGGCGAAGCGGCTCAAACACCCGAGGCCAAGCCGCCGGCCGAACCCCCCAAGCCGAAATTCGGGTTTAACCTTCCCCTTCGCGAAGGCGAATTTCTCAAGAAAAGGCTCACTTCGGGAGAGAAGATCATGGCCGAGGTCAAAATCGAGACTCAGATGCTTCCTTATGACCTCGAGAATATTATCGGCCTCATTCCCGGCAGCGATCCGAACGCGGGCGAGATCATCTTTTCCGCCCATCTCTTTGAAGGGATCGTCAAACAGGGTGCCAACGATAACATTTCCGGAAGCGCCGCGATCCTCGAGGTGGCCCGAGTCCTCCAGACGCTCATCGCCGAGGGCCGGCTCCCCCAGCCCAAGAGGTCGATCCGATTCCTTTGGGGGCCGGAGTTTTCCGGCACGAGCCGCTGGGTCCAGGCCAATCAGGCGATCATGGAAAAGACTCTTTGCAACATCAACATGGACATGGTCGGCGAATGGCTGACCAAGTGCCAGGCCTTCATGTGCCTGATGCGGACTTCCTATGGCAATCCCCATTACATCAACGACGTCATGGAAAATTATTATCGCTATGTCGGCGAGGGAAACCGCGAGCGCGTCCAGAACCGGAGCGCGGCCTATGCCGTGCCGCGACGGATCGTGGCTCCGTTCGGGGCGGACGAGCCGTTCTATTATTCAATCGAAACCCACTACGGCGCTTCCGATCACGAGGTTTTCAACGACTGGGGCGTCGGCGTTCCCGGAGTGATGATGATCGCCTGGCCGGATCCCTGGTATCACCTGTCTGGCGACCTGGCTGACAAATCGGACCCGACCCAGTTGAAGCGGACGGTGGCAATCGGCGCGGCTGCCGCTTACACCATCGCCTCGGCCGACGACCAGACGGCCGTCCGGATCGCGGCCGAAACGGCATCAAACGCCACACGGCGGCTGGGACATCAGTTTGCGGTCGCGCTCGAAGACCTCAACTCGGCTAAACCCGAGTCCTTCACGGATTCGTACAAGTCTGCCCGCGCTTATGTCGAGACGGCGCTGCTCAACGAGAAGGAGACGCTCGACACCATTCTGGAGCTGGCCTCCAACAAGACCAGAGTCGTAGCCTACATCGCCAGGATGGAAGGCACTGTTGAGGCGATCGCCTCCGCCCACCTGGCCGCCCTGCAGGCGCACATGGAAGCGACGGCGGCGAGGCTCGGAACGAAGCCGGTGACGGTTGTCCTTTCGGAACTGGAGAAAAAGGCGGCCGGGATAATCCCCCGGCCGACGGCGAAAGTGAGAGCGGAAGGCTACCGGGGATACACCAAGCTCATCGACCAGGTCCCCAAAGAGGAAAAGGCCAAATACCCATACTTCCCGTTCGGCACGAGAGATTTTGCCGGCAACACGGCGGAGCTGCAATGCCTGATCAACGGCAGCCACAGCATCCTGGACATCAAGAACATGCTCGACTGCCAGTCGCCCCGCAAACCCGGCCTCCAGCAGGTGATGAATTACATCCAGGTCCTTAGGCTGGCCGGGCTGGTGGAGATCAAAGAAGCGAAATAAGTGAAAACGGCGGAAAATCTCGGCCGCGTCGGGTTGTTCATTCCCTGCTATATCGACCAGGTCTATCCCCGCGTCGGCCTGGCCGCCGTCCGCCTGCTGGAAAAACTCGGCGTCCCGTTTGAATACCCGGCCGGCCAGACCTGCTGCGGGCAGCCCCAGTTCAATAGCGGCTGTTTCCGGGACGCCGCGAAGCTGGCCCGCAAGTTCTTTAAGGCGTTCCAGGATTACGATCATGTCGTTTGCCCCTCGGGAAGCTGCACCGGCATGATCCGCGAGTATTATGGCCTGCTGCTCGAACAGGAAAAAGACAGCGCCGAATTCCGGCGCTTAGTCTCGCACACCTACGAGTTCTGCGAGTTTATCATCGACGTCCTGAAGGTCGAACGGCTCGACGGGGCGTTCCCCCACCGGGTCGGACTGCACCAGAGCTGCCACGGGCTGCGCGGCCTCGGGCTCGGCGTGCCGTCAGAGCTCGTCGTCTCGGAGCGAACGGGGAAGGTGCGCCGGCTGCTGGAGTCGCTCCGGGAGATCGAAATCGTCACCCTGAGCCGTTCCGACGAGTGCTGCGGGTTCGGCGGCACCTTCTCCGTGTTCGAACCGGCCGTCTCGAGCTTCATGGGCCGGGATAGACTCAAAGACCATGAGGAGGCCGGCGCCGAGATCATCGCCAGCTATGATGTGAGCTGCCTGATGCACCTCGACGGCCTTATCCGGAGGGACAAGAGGCCGCTCCGGGTCATGCACATCGCCGAAATCTTGGCCGGA
>CAZYWP010000035.1:20493-24763 GCA_964651495.1 uncultured Eubacteriales bacterium
GAAGAGGTGGGGGAGATCTTCCACCGGTTTCTCGGCACGGCGGCCGGGGAATCCGACCCGGCGACCCTAACCCAGGCTGCGCGGGCGCACCTGCGCGAGAAATTCCTGGCCGCCAAGGCCGGGATCTCGGGCGTCAACTTCGCCGTCGCTGAGACCGGATGCGTTGTCATCTGCACAAACGAGGGCAATGCCGACCTGGGAACCTCGCTTCCTGGCCTCTATATCGCCTCGATGGGCATCGAAAAGGTCATCCCCAGGATGCGGGACCTCGCCGTCTTCCTGCGCCTGCTTTCGCGCTCGGCGACGGGGCAGCCGATCTCTGCCTACACTTCGCACCTTTTCGGGCCGCGTCCCGGCCAGGAGATGCACATCGTCATCGTGGACAACGGGCGGACGGATATTCTCAGGAGCGAGCGGTTCCACCGGGCCGCTTTCTGCATCCGCTGCGGCTCGTGCTTGAATTTCTGTCCTGTCTACCGGAGGAGCGGCGGCCATAGTTACAGTTATGTCATTCCGGGTCCGATCGGGATGATCCTGGCTCCTCACCGGAATCTCAAGGAATATAAAGATCTGCCCTACGCGAGCAGTCTGTGCGGCTCGTGCTCGGCGGCCTGCCCGGTCAAGATCGATATCCACCGGCAGATCGTCCTGTGGCGGAATGAAATCGTTGCGGCCGGCGAGCTCGGCCGCTTCAAGTCGGCGGCGGTCAAAGCGGCGACGGCGGCGATGAAGAACGCCCGCGTGTTTGCGGCGGCCGGGGCGTTGGCCCGCAGGATCCTGCGCCTATTGCCGGCGTTTCTCTTCAATAACCGGCTGACGATCTGGGGAAAAGAGCGCGACCTGCCGGAGATGCCGGCCAAAAGCTTCCGGGCCCAGTACCGGAAATACCAAAAAGAAAAGAGAAAACAAGAGCTCTCTTCGAGACGGGCAATAGGGAGAACGAGCTGAACATAGCGGACAATAATGGAAAGAAAAGAGATGTGATGAGCGGCAGAGAATTGATTTTCCAGCGTCTCGGCCGTCACGCCGTGGCCGGAGACACTTCTTATCCGTCCTATTCCCATCCCCACACCGGAATCGCCCAGGCACGGCAGCACTTCAAAGCGGTGCTCGAAGAAGTCGGGGGGGAGTGCTATTTTGCCACGGATATTGCCCAGGCGAAAAAACTCGTCTCCGGGTTTGAAGTCCTTCGCGCGGCCAAGCTCGTCTGTTCTTATGTCCCGGAGGTCGCCGCGGGCAACTTCGACGCCGAGACCCGGGCGATCCCCCATGACTGCCGGGACGTCGGCCTGACGATTATCAGGGGCGAGCTGGCCGTGGCCGAAAACGGCGCCGTCTGGGTCAACACCGACGGGCTCAGGCACCGGGGCCTGCTCTTTCTCACAGAAAGCCTCATCCTTGTCGTCGAGGGAAAAAACATCGTGCGCGACATGGAAAGCGCTTATGCCCGCATCGATTTCTCCCGCCTGCGCAGCGGTTATTTTATTTCCGGTCCGTCCAAGACGGCTGATATCGAGCAATGTCTTGTCATCGGCGCGCATGGCGCGCGGTCGCTCATCGTCGTGGTGATCGGCTGAGATCCGGACGCGTTCCCGCCGCCCAGGCTAAGGCTCAGGGTTTGCGGGCAAAGGCCAGCCAGTGCGGCAGCGGAGGCGGAAGGGGACGGCAGGAGAAATTTTTAAACCCCGCCCCGGTGAGCCAGCTTTTGATCTCATCCTCAGAAAACACCCACCCGTGTTCGGTCGTCAGAGCCATGTTCAGGGCGAAAAGGGCCGAGAACTTCGGCGCCGTATGGCTTGAGTCGGTCATCATATCGAGAATATAGATTACACCGCCGGGGTCCAGTGCCTTATAGGCTTGCTCGAGAAGTCTGCGGATGGCCGCCGGATCTTCCTGGTGAAGGACACCGAAAAAGATGACCGCATCGTTGCCTCCAGGAAGCTCCTCCCCATGGTAATCTCCGCCGATAGTTTTGACCCGGGCTTCGAGGCCGGACTGGACGATCAATTCGTCGGCAATCCTGACAACCCCCGGCAGGTCGAGCACAGTGCATTCGATCCGGGGGAAGGCTTGGGCGATCAGCAGGGAATACGTTCCCGGCCCGCCGCCGATATCGAGGAGCCTTTTCCTGCCGCCGAGGTCGAGATGCGGGATGACCGCCTGCCCGATCCCCAGAGCCCGGCCGTGCATGGCCAAGACGAAGGTGCGCGTCCGCTCCGGGTCCTCGCCCAAATGCAGCCCCGGGGGTTCCACGGGCTTTCCCGTTTTGGCCAGCTGCTGGAGCTTTCCCCAGGCGCCGTAAACATCCCGGTTATAGCGGATGGCGCCGCTGAGGTCGCCCGGGGCGCCGGGCACGAGAAAAGCGGCGGCCTCGGGGGTGTTGCGATAGCGGCCCGCTGTTTTGACCAGGAGCCCGATGGCGACGCAGGCGTCCAAGAGGAGCCGTGCGGCCCGAACGTTAAACCCGCCGGCGGCGGCCAGCTCCTTCTCGTCGGCATCTCCGACCTGGGCGATCAGGCGGAAGATGCCCAGGTCCGAGGCGGCGAAAATAACGCAGGATTCGTAGAAGGCGCTGGCCAGGGAGACGATACGCTCCGGGTTCATCTCCCTTTCTTCCTCCAGTACAGGTAGGCGGGAATGCCCAGAAGGATGATGGCCAGCCCCAGAAAGACCTCGCCGAAGAGGGCTTGCCTGAACTGCTGGATCAGGCTGTTGAAGAAGATAAAGATGGAGGCGATGATGAAGATGATGGGGACCGCCGGATAGCCCAGCGTCCTGTAGGGCCTTGGCAGGTCCGGCCTCTTTTTTCGCAGGATGATGACGGCGCCGGCCGTGAGCCCGAAGAATATCCACTGGCCGAAGACGACAAAAGTGAAGAGCTTCTCGAACGTCTCCAGGAGAAGGCTGAGGAAAAGGCTCCAGGCGCCGAGGATGACGATGGAATAGTGAGGCGTGAGAAATTTCGGGTGCACGTCGGCGATTTTGTTGAAAAACAGGCCGTCCCTGGCCATGGCGAAATACACCCGCGGCGAGCAAAGAAAGTTCTGGTTGGCGGCGCCGGTGATGGAAAAGAGAATGATGAAGGCGATGATGGACGCGCCCACCGGCCCGACCGCCAGGTTCATGACATCACTGGCGATGCGGGGGGAGTTGGCGATGTCGCCGGCGGGCATAGCGTACAGATAAGCGAAGTTGGTGACGAGATAGATGACAATCACGATCAGGGTGCCGATGAAAAGCCCGAGGGGGAGGTTGCGCTCCGGCCTTTTGACCTCGCCGGCACTGTAGGTGGCCGACTCCCAGCCTTTAAAAGCCCAGAGGGAGGCGACCAGGGCGAGGCCGAAGCTTCCCAGCAGGCCCATGGAAAATGCGGGTGGCGCCGGCCTGACGAAATGGGCCGGGCTGCCCTTGGCGAAGATAAAAACGACGCCGCAGACGGCCACCAGGGCGCTGAACTTGATGACGGTCAGGAGATTCTGGAGGTTGGCCCCCCAGCGAGTTCCGACATAATTCACAACGACGAGAAAGATGATGAATAGCGTGGAGACGAGCTTCGAGCCGAGAGGCGAGAGCTTGATGAAATAGGGAAGATAGTTGGAGGAAAAGGCCACGGTCAGGGTGGCGATGGCTCCCGAGTCGATGACCAGGAAAAGGGTCCAGCCGAAGAGAAAAGCCAGGAGCGAGCCGTACGATTCCTTGAGGAAGTTATACATCCCGCCCGCCCGCGGCAGGGCGGCGCTCATCTCGGCGAAGGTCAGCGCTCCGAAGTAGCTGAGCAGGCCGCCGACCACCCAGACCGCGAAGATCAGGAGCGGCGCCCGGACGTTGCGGGCGATATCGGAGGGGACGAGGAAGATCCCCGAGCCGATGACCCCGCCGACGACGATCGAGACCATGTCCCAGAGCCCGAGAACCCGGGGGAGCTCCGTGCGGGACTTTTCAAGACAAGACAATTGAGGCGCGTCTTTTTCCATCAGCCTTGATTTCTCCTCGTCTGATCTATCCTAAAATCTCCTCTCTTTGACCCGCCCCTAGGAGAGCGGCAGGAAAAAGGAAATTTTCCTTGAGGATAAATATACCGAAAGAGGGAAGAAATCAAGCCGGAGGATAAAATCTCATTTTATACGATGGGAACGGGTCCTGTCTTGGTTCACCCCTGGCGAGGCTCGGAATTGGGATTCGACGGACTTCCTCCGACCTTGCCAGAGACGCTTGCCTGTTTAGGGCCCCTTCTAATTGGCTAGAAGGGGTAGGGGAAGTTAATATCACT
>CAZYWP010000036.1:0-16868 GCA_964651495.1 uncultured Eubacteriales bacterium
AGGTTGACACCGGGGATGAAAATCTGCCACGTTGTTCTTGAAGAATGCCGAGGGACCGCAAAGTACAGCGGGGCCTGGAAAGACCAAGAGCTATAGGGCCTGGAGGCTCTCTCACTTAGCTATCTAATCGAAGTTCTCGACTACCCAGACATCGGATAGTGTTCTTCCAACCACACGAATTTCAGGACGAATTTCAGGCCCGCCATCAACCAATATATGATAAGTTTTCCCTTCCATTGTGTACGGAATTGTGGGAAGGATCTTGGTTTTGCCGCTCTTCACTTCAATCATAAAATATTTGTTTTTCTCTGATCTGGCTTCATATATATAGAGCCATTTTCCATCCGGCGACCAGCCAAACGGTCTTGCCCATTCTCTAATCAATTTCTCAGCGGAGTCCTCAAGCGAAATGACCCAAAGCCCAGGAGCAGGTTGCCTGGTCCAATACACAGCAACCTTTTTTCCATCGGGAGAATAACACGGGCTAAATATCCAGCCAACAGACTCATCCTTCACAAGAGAAGTCTCCTCTTCAGTCTTCGGGCCGAGAATCTGAAAATTACGATTCCCTGTCTTATAATACATAATGCGGGATTCCGGCGCCCAGAGAATGAGTTGGTCTATACTGAGTTCGGTTTTGGCAAACTGATAAGGTCTTCCACCCTGGGCGCTGATTTTCCAGACTTTGCTTTTTCCCCCTTCATTAGAACCGAAAGCAATCTCCGTGCCGTCTGGAGACCACACGGGGCTGGAATTCCGTGATTTGAAGTAAGTCAATTGTATTGGATTGCCCCCCTCAATTGACATCACATAGATGTTCATGGTCTCGCCGCTCCCTCTGGAAAATGCGATGCGCTTTCCATCGGGAGAAATTTCGGGGCTCGCATGCAATGAAGTTCCTGACGTGAGCTGTTGTGTTTTCACCCTCCGGCTCTTTTCTGAACCCTCAATATAAGCAAGCCAAAGATTAGAAAATTGAGATTCCCTCGTATACAACAGATATTTCCCGTCGGCGGACAGAGTAAAGGAGGACCCCATTTGAATGCCGGACAGAACAACTGAAGCCGGTTTTGCCGGTTTTCCGGTATCTCGCGAGATGGGGAGTTTCCAGAGCTCTGTCGGTTGCGGTTGGTGTACAGTTCCGCCGCGGAGGTAGAATATTGCATCCCCTTTTGAAGACCATCTTGGCGATGAGAGAGTAATACTGTCATTGGCAACCGCATTCTGCTGGCTGCCGTCGGTTTTTGCCGTCCAAATGGAACATGTATTTTCTTTGCTTATAGTGAGAACCAGCAATCGGTCACCCGAGGGCGACCAATCAACATCTGCAATAAAGAGGATCGGACCGCCTAAATTGAAAGCAGTTGATTTTCCAGTGAGCTTGTTTACGATACTCACATCATGATGGCTATCCTGGCGGGCTTGCCACATGCCGGCAAATTGGGAACCTTCCGGAGACCAGGCGATATATCTAAAGTTATCCAAATAACGTGCGGGACCTCCAAGCCGGGGCACAAGATAAATACCAGGTCTAGAATCTTTCTCTGCCCAAACATTTATTTCAGAACCGTCCGGGGTCCAACGGAGGTCAGCACAATTTTTTCCATTAAAGACCTCAATGGAACGCCCACTTGCCGCATCTTGGACCCATACCTTTTGCTGAATGTTTGGTTGGCCGGTCACATAGGCGATAAATTTCCCATCGGGAGATATCGCAGGGGATGAAGCATCCCCGACAAACGTAAGTTGTTTATGAGCGGCTTGCGTAGCTTCGCGACCGGGCTTTGACTCGGGTTTCTCTATTTTCCATATGATAGAAGCATCAAAGAGAATTGTGGCCAACAGAACAGCGGAGATGAGGACGAATCCTATCTTTATTTTCTTAGCCTTCTTTTCTACCCCTCTAAAAAAACGCCAGATCAAGGTGCAGATCAAAACGCCCAGAAGAGTGACAATTGCAATATCCAAAGACTCTTCCGGAAGGTGATAGTGATCGATCAGAATCCAATGGACAACTTCAAGGATGAGCCAGCCGGCTCCGATAAAGGCAGCCAGCGTCTCAAAGATCTTCCTCTCTCTCAATGTCTTTAAAAAGGAATCGAAAAAAGGCCCTCTTCTTTCGCTGGCCTGAACCCCTGTCGCTATTCCACTCTCGATCTTGGTGAGCTCGGAATTGACCTCCCCTGCATTTTGAAACCTCTTCGCTTTGTCTTTATTCAGGCATTTCAGTATCAGCAGACCTAAATCCTCAGGTATCTGAGCGTTGAATTCTTTCGGGTTTCGAGGCTCCGCTGTTTTGTGCTTCAGAGCTATGCTGAGAGGAGTGGCTCCTTCAAACGGAACTTTCCCCGTCATCATTTCATACAAAACCACTCCGAATGAATAAATATCCGACCTCTGGTCAATATCCTCTCCTTCCACTTGCTCAGGAGACATGTATTCCGGCGTTCCGATCATCATGCCGGCGTCCGTAATCCCTTTTCCCTTGAGTGACCTGGCTATCCCGAAATCCATGATCCGGGCGTTCCCGTCCTTGTCGATCATGATGTTGCCGGGCTTGAGGTCGCGGTGCACGACTCCCAGCCGGTGGGCCTCGGCCAGGCCTTCGCAAATCTCCTTGCTAATGGAGATCGCCCGGCCTGTGCTTAACGGCGCGGTTCTCTTGAGGAAACTTTTCATGTCCTCGCCGGCGACATACTCCATCGTTATGAAGTAAGTCCCCTTCTCCTCCCCCAAGTCGAACATCCGGCAGACATTCGGGTGGGCGATCATCCGGGCCGTTTTGATCTCGTTCCGAAAGCGTTCTATGGTTCTTTGGTTCGAGGCAATCTCCGGCCGGATGAGCTTAAGGGCGACTTCCTGCCTGATCTTGGTATCCTCGGCCCTGAAGACACTCCCCATGCCCCCCGCCCCCAGCTCTTCGATGATCTCGTAACGCCCGGCAAACAGGGTGCCGCGACTCAGGCCTACGGCAGGAGTCTCCAGCGTCAAGGTTTTGGAGGCCTGTGAGCTGTCAAACGGGATGAGCTGCGTCCCGCACTCACCGCAGAATTTCAGACTCTCGGGATTCTCAGAGTGACATTTCGGGCACTTGATGGCCACTTATCGTCCCTTTTATCAGGTGTGGCTGAAGATTATCAAGGAACGGGGAGGATAGTCAACTGAAAACAGAGTTCATTGTCGCATTTTGTGGAGGTCTGTCCATTGGCCATCATTGAATCCTTGCCAAACGGCGTTAGCTGGACTAATCTGATGGCCGGAATCTGGAGCTTGAGAGATCAGCAGGCGAGTCTGAAACCGCCTGACGGTGAACACCGGGAGTTACAGAAATGACCTTAAGAGAGCATCCATAATGATTCTCGCAAAGCCCGAAATTCTCAAACAGATCAGGAATGGCAGAATCAGAATAGAGCCCTATGACGAGAATGCCATTGGCCCGGCCTCAATTGACCTGACATTAGATGACAAATTGCGGATTTTCAATACCAGCCGGCACATCACCCAAGCCGATATCGATTACAAAACGCTGACCAATCTCGTTGACATTAGCGACGGCTACCTGTTGAAGCCGGGGGAACTGGTGCTTGGAATCACCAGGGAGAGGCTGACTCTCCCCGAGGACTTGTGCGGCTGGCTGAACTCACGCTCGAGATTCGCTCGGATCGGACTCATGAGTCATATCGCGGCTCCGTTCCTGGCTCCGGGGATTTCCAACAAGCAGATCCTGGAAATATACAATGCCGGACGAAACAAAATCAGGTTGACACCGGGGATGAAAATCTGCCACGTTGTTCTTCAAGAATGCCGGGGGACCGCAAAATACACCGGGGCCTGGAAAGACCAAGAGCTGTAGGGTCCGGGAGGCAGTTGCCGATTCCATGTCCCCCGCACGATACCTGACCTCATCCGTAAGAAATGGTTTGCCCATAATGTGAGTTGGCCTGACCAACACTTGGCTTGACATTCATTGTCAATCGAGGCTTAATAATATCATCAAAATCAAGGAGGGATAAATGAAAAACCCACTTTTGGTCGTTTCTTTGGTCGTTCTTCTTTGCTTTTCTTTAAGCTGCAAAGTACAGGCCGAACAAGGAATAACCGAAGAAAATGCGAAGGTCCTTACGGGCGGTGTTTTGAAAATTTTTAACGAGGGGAATATGGCCTTAATCGCGGAGGTTTTTGCTCCTGAGGTTGTTGTTCATACCAGCACCTTTCCCCAGGATTTAGTCGGTCATGAAGGCATTAAGAATTGGGTTGAATTTTCTCGCATGACCTTTCCCGATTTGAACATGACCTTCGATGAGACCATCGTAAAAGGAAATAAGATTGTGACCATTTGGACGCTCACCGGTACAAACACAGGTCCTATGAGCATGCCTTCTGGAACGGTCCCTCCCAGCGGGAAAAAAGTTCATATTACGGGGATCTCTGTTTCCAATGTGCAGAATGGAAAGATCGTAAAGGAAATAGTTGTTTACAATGTCCTGGAGATGATGATGCAGATGGGGTTTACACTCAGCCCGCCCAAAGCTGGGAAATAGGCTGGAGTTGAATTGACACCCGCTGTCTGATTAAGTTTTGGTCAGACCAGATTATCCGCCTGCTATCATGCGGCGTCTAAGACTGACCGGGAGGCATGGACTTAGTTCCGGCCTCCACCCGCCTCTCTGCCAGCCGGTCTCGGGCCGAGCTAGGGATTGGCACGGGCCGCACCTTCATTTCCATATCATTTTGTAAACAACGAGTTCGTGGAAGCCTGTTTCCTTTTCTTGATGGCAATAAAGCTGGCCTTTTTTGACGAAGGTATAACGAGGGCCCAAATACAGGCCGGCCCAAAAGATATTCAGGGCCTTCCGCCCAACGAACACGCCGTCTGGATTGAATATGTCCCAGATGTACTCGCCCGGATTAGCGCCCGGCTCGTAGGTCATGACGAAAATCCGACCCTCATCATCGGCGAAAAACTGGTTTAACGGGGGAAGAAGATTTGGGAAATACTTGTCCTGAGGAATCCCAGACCTTCGATACTCAGGTCCGAGAATGGCGTTTTTGATCTCTTCAATCACCCTGACCGGTCGGTATTCCTTCCGGACCTTCCTAACGAGATTCCCATCGAGGTCATAAACCCAAAACTCGTATCCTCTAGCCTCGTTGGCTATGATAATCCGATCACCTGATACCCGCCACATAAAATACGGAACTTGCCTTGTATTATCCGAAGCCCTCTCGTAGCGGTCCAGTATCTTAAGGTCTGTGAACTCACTATCGCAAAGTGTCAAGGCGTCGACATAGGCGCTAGCTGTCGAGAGGTCGGGCCGGAGCCTGAAAGCAAGGTACTTCCCGTTCCCGAGGACATCAATGTGAACCGTCGGGCGTCTAAGTTTCACTTCTCGTAGAATCGCACCGTTGAGGTCATAGACGATGAACTTCTGAAGATAATCGGTTAAAGCGATCTCGCCGTTCTTGGAAACGCCGGAGAGAAAAGGCCACTGGAGCTCACCGGGCCCTTGGCCACGCCTCCCGAATGAACCCGTAAGAAGACCTGCGCAATCAAATCGATAAATAAAATTTTCCTTATTCTTGAAGCCGACAATAAATATGTTTCCGTCATTATCAACGTCCCATTCGCCCCCGCTTCCTAATCCCGCCTCCACGAGGTCTGCCCTTTCTAGGTCGATAGAAAGGACTTTCTCCAGGGAAAACGAGGACGGCTGACTCTTGATGTGGTATGGCTCGACGTGGTTGATAACGACCTCTACGCCGTTCTCAGTTATCCTATCAATCTTGGATTGCCTGCTCCCGCAGGAAGTCATTAGACCAATTCCAAGAAGACAACAGCAAACTCGCTTCATATCGACTTCCCTTACGTTGCTTTTAATTCTAATCCAGCATCACAGGCACTACAATACAATTCCCCCACCGCCTCCCGCCAGGCTTGTCCCCGGGTTTCAATCTCGACAAAGCCCACCTCCTCTGCAGTGCGTTCTCAAAGGGGCGATTATGGCAGTTTTGGTCGTTTTAGAGAGAGATATATTGTTGAAGGGCCTGAAGATCAGAGGATATTGAATTATGTCTTATGTATTCAATGAAAGGCTGTATTTTTGGGTTCCATCTTTGGATACTGGTCCACCCCAGCAACGCCTACCATTCAGTTTTTTCTACTTATTTAATCCCATTTTCTTTAGCACTTGTTCAGCTTTATCAGTCTGTGGAACTTCTTCTGGCAAGTACAGCATTACTCCGCCCTTTGCTGGCCTCACCACGATCTTTTTCTCCTTGGCGAGTTGATTGGTTATCTCAATCGGGTTAGCTCCATCAAAATACTTTCTGAACGCTTCGTTAAAACCGCTGTATACCGTGTGAATCCCTTTGTAATCGCCTGTTCTGAGTTTCAGAATCGCTTGCTTTACAAATTCTTCATAAGTTAGCTTTTCAGTCATATTTCCTCCTCCTTAAAGGATATATTAGCCTGGAGGTTACTTTTTCTCTGCTTCTTTCGGCTTAAGCTCCATGCCGAGCTGCTGCATAAGACCAAGCATATCAGCGTCTTCTCTATCCTCGACAACTTTTCCATTTTCAATGCGGTTTATCATGATTCCGCTAATTTCAATCTTATTCCCAGTCGCAGGGATTCCTTGAGTTTCTCCTTGGTGAGTTCCTCTCATTATATACCTGGATATGACTCTGTCCCCTACAGCAAACATTTCTTCAATACTGAAACTAACATCAGGAAAACCATTATGGACCATCTTTCCCATTTCTATTGTTTCTTCCCTGGACAGAGACTTAGTGCTGCCTGATGGCATATAATAAACATACTCAGGAGCTACCACCTCCTTAAAGGCCTCAAAGTCTCCTTTGCTCCATGCTTCCCATTCACGATTTGCAATAGCTTTATTCTGCTCCTCAACCTTCGCCTGGGCTCTGAACTTCTCAAGCTCTGCCTTTTCAGCCTTGTTCTGGCAGCCAAACGCAAAGCAAAGCAGCAAGACCAAAGGGATGACCCAAAGAAGCTTTTTCATGTTCCCTCCTGTTTGGTTGTTTACGGTTCAATCTTTAGCACAGCGAAAATATGAAGTCAATATGAGGAAGTCAGACTTCTCCCCGTGGGGACACGGCGTGGACAAAAACGCTAAAAATGGCTCAGTTTAAATGAGACCTAAAAAAACAGACCTCTCCCTTGTCACCATGTTATCACCATCTTTGCTTAAAACCGCCTAACTACGACAATTGTGCAAAGATTGTGCAAACGCTTGCCCAAAAAGGCTCAGTCTAGTCCAAACGTGATAAAACCATCAAGATCGGTAAATGCAAGAAAAATAAGCAGGATACGGTCCAACTGGGATAATTCCGGAGTTCCCGATCTCCGCACCATTCGTTTTTGAAGCCCAGAAGGCCCAGCGGGACCTCTACTCTCCCGTTATCGTTGCCGTCGCCGGCATCAAAAGAACAAAGAGAGGGTAGCATACTATAGGCCGAATTTCTTCTTCATCTCTCTGTCGATCTCGGCGGCCGCCTTCCTGTCGATGCCCTTGCCGTTGGCCGGAAACTTCCCCCGGCTTCCCGTGGGACGCGCCTTCTTGACCAGAATAAAGCCCGAGGGCCGCACCGCTGCGCCGTGGGCCCGGCAGTTGTTCCGGACATGATTGTCGTCCGACACGACCGTGATATCGGATTTCCTGCCCTCATGGTCCCTGACAAAGCCGATGATCGCGGCGTCGCCGCCATGGGGAGTCCGGGAGAAAATGCACCTGATTCCGGCCAGGCGCTGAACTCCGGCGCCGCCGTGCTGAGGCTTGCCGTCGAAGACGATCACGCACTCAAAATCCGGATGAGAACGGCTCCAGGTCGAGATCTGCAGGGCGAGCCGGTTCTGTGCGTTCTCCAATCCCCCCTCCAGACTCGGCTTAAGTTCCGGGAGCCTGTTGATGACGTTATACCCATCGACGACGAGGATTTTTTGCGGCGGCCTGGGCATCGGCATCCTCCGTCCGGACATGATGGACGCAGGAGAGTATATCACTTCAGTGTTGAACATCCCACTTCAGAGTTGATAGAGAAAAATGCTATCATGGACCGCTCGGAAACTCGACAACATTGAGGACGCAAGGAATGGCTCGCTCCAAGATCGTGCGCATAGGATTAGGATGGATTGCCGCCGGCCTGGTCCTCGCCGCGGCAGGGAACGCCGCCGCCGAATCCAAGGATCTCGGAAACGGTTTCCGCGACCACGGCGTGGCGGTCCCGATCAGCAACCAACGGGGGACGGCGGCGACGGTGGACGGCCAGGGCCACAACGTGTTGCTGGTTTTGCTGATGGATCACCGCGGCGGATACTCTCTCCTGATGATAGACGCCCGGACCGGGAAGGCCGAGCAATTTCCGATGCCATTCCCCCCGCCGGGTGAATCGGTGGACTCTCCCTATGCCTCGATCCTGTCCAGCGGCAACAAGTTTTACACGCACTTCAAGAGTCATTTCCTGGAATTTGATCCGGTCAAGCGCGCGTTCACTTTTTGCAGCGAGAAAACCACGCCCTGGTTCGCGATGGGAATGACCGAGGACGACGACGGCAACATCTGGGCCGTCACCTATCCCCAGTGCGGCGTGCTGTCCTTCAACCCGAAGACACGCGAACTCAGGGACTATGGCGAGGTCTACCGGCAGACCTGGCAGCAGTACCCGAGCTTCGTCGCCGCGGACGACGCGGGGTGGATTTACTTCGGCATCGGGTACACTGCATCCCAGATCGTCGCCTTGGACCGGACCTCGGGGAAGGCAACCCCGATCCTGGAGGAGTCCGGACGAAAGAAGGGCCAGGCCTACGTCTACCGCGACCTGAACGGGAAGGTCTATGGTCAGCCGCTCAAAGGTGAGGCGGGGGATTGGATCGAGTTCTACAAAGGCTCGGCGCGGAAGATCGGAGAGCACGATGCAGCGCGTCCGAAAACCATCCTCACCGGCAACCGGCTGTCCCACAGCGTCTTCCCGGACGGCACGAAAGCCACCTGCGACCTGGTCCGCCGGCGCCTGACCGTCGAGGACCCGCGCACGGGTGAAAAGAATGAGCTCCCGTTTGATTATACGAGCGACGGCGCCATCATCATGGGCGAAGCCGCGGCGCCCGACGGGACCATCTGCGGCGGCACGGCCTTTCCCATGCACTTCTTTAGCCTGAATCCCAGGACGGACTCTCTGGTCAACCGGCCGGCTTACGGCCAGTGGAATATCGTGCTGGCCGACCGGGACCGGTTTTATGTCGGCGCCTATGGCGGGGGGCATCTGCTGGAGTGGCAGCCTTCGAAGCCGTGGGTCGATACCGACCCGAAGAATGCCGCCTCCAATCCGGCGTACCTGACCACGGCCGAGCCCGAAATCCATCGTCCTTCCCGGCTTCTCGCGACGGACGACGGCCGGACGGTCGTCATGAGCGGCACCCCGGCCTACGGTCACACGGGCGGCGGTCTGCTTATATGGAACCGGGCGCAGAAGACGTCGACCTTGCTTCGGGATGTAGAGGTCGTCCCCGATCAGTCGACTCTCAGCATGATCGCCCTGCCCGGCGGCAAGATGCTTGCGGGCACGACAACCAGTCCCGGAACCGGAGGCGAAAAGAAAGCGGCCGAGGCGCTTCTTTACGTGATGGACCTGGCCGCGCGGCGCATCGACTGGCGGGCGGCCATCCTGCCCGGCGTTCAGGAATACACCGACTTGCTGGCTGGGCCGGACGGTTTGGTTTATGGCCTCGCGGATCGAAAGCTTTTCTTTGTCCTCGACCTGGCCAAGCGCATGATCGTGGCCAAGCAAGACGTCGAAGCCGAGTTCGGTCGGGCGGCCTACCATCAAGGCCCGCGCGTTTTCATCGCCGGGCCGAAGGGCGATGTCTACCTTCTCTTTGCCAAGGGAATCGCCCGTGTCGAGCCGAAATCGCACACCCTTAAGCTGCTGGCGCGGTCACCCGTTCAGATCGACACCGGCGGCGATTATCTAGAGGGCCGAATCTATTTTTCCTCGGGTTCGCATCTCTTGAGCTATGAGCTCGAGCGGGCCGGCTCGCGCGGTCGAGCCAAGTCCTAAGAATGTTCTTGAAGTCCGGAAGGCCCACCGGGACCTCTACCCTCCCGGCGATTATCTTAAAACATGCCTATCTTCCAGACGCTTTGTCAAGCCGGTGCGGTCGAAATATTCCAGGAGCGCATGAGAATACTTGCGGGACATCTTCAGCTTGTCGCGGAGCTCGGCGATGGTGATGCTCTTCGATTTCTGAAGCTGGGCGACAACGACTTGCTTAGCCTCCTGGAAGGGGTCGCGGTGATAGATGACTTTCCGGTTGAGCCGGATGAGCTTTCCCTGCTCGAAGAGGCCGTGCATCAGCCGCCGGAAAACGGACGGGTCGAGCCTGAGGTCGCGGCGGACGTCCTCTTCGAGCGGCGGTTCGAACGTCGCCGTCCTGAACTTCCTCTCGATCGCGTCCATCCACTCCTGGTCCCGAGCGGCGACCTTCACCTCCCGGCCCGGGAGCCCGACCTGGATATCCTTTTTATATATCAGTTTCCGCGTCTCCAGGTCATCGAGGAGGGCCCGGAACGTCGCCTCGTCGGACACCTTGAGGAACCGGGCGCGCAGGTCGGGGTGCGGCATATGAAGCTGGTGGGGATTCTCCTCGAAATATGCCTTGATCGTTTGGAGGAGCGTTTCCCACAATTGCTCGAAAGCTGAGGCCAAAAGATACTTGACATCTTTATCCGCCGCGACTTGGACGCCCGCGCCTTGGCGGACAAGGAGCTCGAGCGCGGCCTGAATTTCGGTCTGGGCCCGGCCCAGGGAGATAGCAACTTCCGCCGCACTCAGCGGCCTTGTCCCCGACTTGGAGAGTGACTGCTCGACGATTTCCATCGCTCCGCCTTCCCAGCGCTTCAGCCCTTCCAGGACGGCGGGATCGAACCGCTTATGCCGGGACGGCGTCCCGTCGAGGATCTCTCCACCGCCGATGGTCAGCAGGGGAGAGAAGGTGCGGATGATGAAGCGGTCACCCAGCAGGGCGACGGCCGGCGACTCGAGATTGAACTGGACCAGCGCGGACTCGCCCGGAAGAAGCCGGTCCTTTTCGAGCAGGACGACCCGGCCGATGACCTCGTCTGTCCCGATGTGAAGGCGGACCCGGTCGCGCGATTTCAATTCCACCGGGCTCTGGGCGAGCAGGCGCAGGCGGGCGTCGACTCTCTGAGAGGGCGTGAGAGATCCCGGGAGGGCGGCGACCTGCCCCCGACGGAGGAGCTCTTTGTCCACATCCTGGAGGTTGAGAGCGGTGCGTTTTCCGATGGCGGACTTTTCCCTCTGTTCTTTGTGGACCTGGATGCCTCGCACCTTCGCCGTGATTTTGTCTGGGTAGATCTCAATCCTGTCCCCGACGTGGACCTCGCCCGAGAGGACGGTGCCGGCGATCACGGTGCCGAACCCACGAATGCTGAACACGCGGTCGATAGGCAGGCGGAAAAGACCACTGTCCGGACGCCCCCGGACGCGCCGTCCGATGTCCAGCAGCGCCCCTTTGACCTCCGCCACTCCGGCCCCCGTGACCGCCGAGACGGGAATCACCGGAGCGCCCTCCAGGAATGTGCCTTCGACGAAACGGGCGACCTCACCCTTCAATTCCGCCAGCCGCGCCTGGTCCACTAAATCGGATTTGGTCAGGGCGATCATCCCGACGGGAATGCGAAGCAACTGCAGGATGTCGAAATGCTCCCTCGTCTGGACCGAGATGCCTTCGTCCGCGGCGATGACGAAGAGGGCGGCGTCGACACTGCTGGCACCGGCGACCATGGTCTTGACGAACTTTTCGTGGCCCGGTACGTCGATGAAGACGATCTGTTTCTCGTAGGAGGAGTCGTCCAGAAAAACGAACCCGAGCTCGATGGTCATGCCCCGCTCTTTCTCCTCGGGAAGCGTGTCGGGGTCGATCCCGGTCAGGGCCTTGACGAGCGCAGATTTGCCGTGGTCGATGTGGCCGGCCGTGCCGACGATGACGTGCTCTTTCTCGGCCATGGCTCTATCTGATGATGATTTTTCCCTCTGATTTGGCAGTGACCCGGCCGATGACGGCCGCGGACCGGAGGCCTTTCGCCCTGAGCTTCCGGAGGAGCAGGCCCGCCCTTTTCGCCGGAACGGCCAGGAGTAGGCCGCCCGATGTTTGGGGGTCATAGAGAACCGTTTCCAGCGCCGGATCGACGCCCTCCCGGACCGTCACAAACTGGGAGGAGTACTCCCGGTTGCGCTCGACCGCGCCGGAGACGATATCGTGGCGGATGTAATCGAGTGTCTCATCGAAAAGCGGCACGGCCGCCGCTTCAACCTCCACCGTCACGCCGCTCTGCTTGGCCATTTCGCTCAGGTGCCCGAGCAGGCCGAACCCGGTCACGTCCGTCCCGGCACGGAGGCCCATGGCGACGGCGATTTCAGAGGCGCTTCGGTTGAGTTCGACCATCGAACGGGTCGCGGCGCCGAGGGCCCGCTCGGAGGCCCGGCCGATCTGGGCGGCGAAGGTAATGACCCCTGTTCCGATCGGTTTAGTCAGGACCAGAACATCCCCGCGCCGCGCTTTGTCGTTGGCGATGATCCGGCGCGGATTGATCAGGCCGGTGACGGCGAACCCGAACTTGATCTCGCTGTCCTTGATGCTGTGGCCTCCGATGACCACCGTGCCGGCCTCCCTGAGCTTGTCAATCCCGCCCTGGAGCATCTTGTTCATGATCCGCGGGCTGAGCTTTTCGATGGGGAAGCTGACGATGGAGAGGGCGGTGAGCGGCGTCCCGCCCATGGCGTAGATGTCGCTCACCGAGTTGGCGGCGGCGATCTGGCCGAAGACATAGGGATCGTCGACGAGCGGCGTGAAAATATCGACCGACTGGACCAGGGCTTTTGTCTTGCTCAGACTGTAGACGCCGGCGTCGTCGCAGGTGTCGGCGCTGACCAGGACCCGCGGGTCGAAGACGCGGGGCAGCCCCGAGAGCGCCAGCTTCAGGTCGCCCTGGCTGATTTTGGAAGCGCAGCCGGCGTTCTCGACGAGCTTCGTCAGGGGGACGTCCTCGGCCGCGTCCGCTTCGCGTTCGCCCGCGCAGAGGCAGACGTTCTTTTGCTTGAACAGATCGCAGGGGCACGCTTCTTTGGGGTTGCAGACGCAGTGGCCGAGCTTGAGGGAGCGCCCCATGATCCGCTTCCGTTTTTCGTAATCGATCATCGGGGTCACGACTGAAAGCTGCTATCGGATTTTCCGAAAACAGCGACGATGGCGTCGCCCACGATCGCATCCTCATCGGGCTGGATCGTGCGCAGGTCGAACAGGACGCGGTCATCCTGGAGGCGCGTGAAGATGGGCGGTTTTCCCAGGCGGAGCCTTCGGCCGAATTCATCCGGGGACATCGGGCCAGGCCGGACGGCCAGGAGCCTGGTCGGCAGGGTTTCTATCGGGGCGGAGCCGCTGCCGACCTGAGATCCGCCGTCTTCGACCGAGACCGCCGTATCGGGCGGCAGAGAGCGCAGAAGATTGTTCCTCAACCGCCGGGCGCGTCGATCGAGGGTTTTCACGGGCAGCGCCAGCATCCGGTGGACCGGATGCGCCATCCGTAATTTCTCGGGGTCGAGAAAGAGCTTGAGCGTGGCTTCCAGGGCGGCCAGCGTCAGCTTGCCGCAGCGGAAGGCCCGCACCAGCGGGTTTTTCTTGATTCTCTGGATGCATTCGGCCCGGCCGATGATGATCCCCGACTGCGGGCCGCCGATGAGCTTGTCGCCGCTGAAGCAGACGACGTCCGCGCCGGCCGTCACGCTGCGCCGGACGAGCGGCTCGGTCTCGAGCCCGTATTCCCGTAGGTCGACGAGAGCGCCGCTCCCCAGGTCGTCGATGACCGGGAGAGAATGCTTCCGTCCGAGGCCGACCAGGTCTTCGATTCCCGGCTCTTCGGCGAAACCGACGATCCGGTAGTTGGAGTGGTGGACGCGGAGGACGGCGCCCGTGTTCGGGCCGACGGCGTTTTCATAATCGCGCAGGTGGGTCTTGTTGGTGGCGCCGACTTCGCGCAAAACGACGCCGCTCGTCTCCATTACGTCCGGCATGCGGAACGAACCGCCGATCTCGACGAGCTGGCCGCGGGAGACGATGACTTCCTTTCCCTTCGCCAGGGTGTTGAGGATGACGACTGTTGCGGCGGCGTTGTTGTTGACGACGGTCGCGGCCTCGGCGCCGGTCAGCTCGCAGAGGAGACCGCTGACGTGCGAGTCCCGCTGGCCTCGGCGGCCGGTTTCCAGGTCGAGAGCGAGGGTGCAGTAACCGCGAGCGGCCTCGCTGACCGCGTCCAGGGCGGCGCGGGAAAGCACCGCCCGGCCGAGGCCGGAATGCATGATGATCCCGGTGGCGTTGATTGCGTTGCGGAGACTGGGCGAAAACTTATTTTCCAGCTCGCGCCCGATCTCGCCGAGGAAATATTCGATCGTCAGGTCGGCGGCGGAGAAACGGGACGTCTTGCCTTCCTTGATATCGCGCCGGATTTTCTCCAGGACGCGCTGGGCGCACTTCACTGTCTGCTCGCGTCCATACAACTCGACGAAGCCCCTGTCGAGCGCCTTCTGCATCAAGATATCGACGGAAGGCAATTGACGCAGCAACGCTGGATTCATAATTTTGTCCTCTGAATATATTTTAACACTTCTTCGGCGTCAACCTGAAATGATAATCATCCTCTTTATTTTAACTCACTTAAGAGCGGGCGCGGGTCGCGGCGTCGACGGCCTTGATAAGCATTGAAATTCCCGAGTGGAGTCCGAAAAACGCCATTCCCGGGCTTTGTCGATCACGAACGGCTGAATTTTTCGCGGTAGGATTCAATGAGTTGGCACATTTCGTGCTTGCCCGCATTCGAACGGTCGACCGCCACAACTTGTTGAGTCACTTTTTTTAGACACGCAAAAAAAAGTATGAAAAAGTATTGACATTTGGAAAAATTGTTCTATATTACATAATGAATTATAAAAAAGAGAAAATAAATTCGAAGATAACGCGGCAGAAATGATAAACACGCGGGGGACCTTGATTCACTTGCGGCGAAGCCGAGCGATACTCAATGAAAATTGCCTTTCTTTATAGCAGCAAAAACGGTGCGGCTTCGTCTTTGATTCCCAGGCGGCTCACGGAGAAGCAGGAGGAAGACGACCCTCCACTTGACCTTCTCGCCGAGTGCGACTCAGACGAGACCATCGAGGCGATCGGCAAGGTGCTCGGCGAGAGACACGATGTTTTCCCGATCGAAGCCGATGATGAAGCTTACTCCCGGCTCAAGGAATTGCGGCCCGACCTCGTCTTCAACATTGCTGAACGGCTCTTCGGCCCCAACCGCGAATCGCACATCCCCTCGCTCTGTGAAGTCCTGAATATCCCCTACACCGGATCCGACCCGTTGACTCTCGGCATCTGTCTCGACAAGTCGCGGGCCAAAGAAATTCTGGCCTACCACAAAATCCCGACCCCGGCGTTTTGGGTCGTCGATAACGGAGACGGCCTGCCGAGACGGGTCCGCATTCCGGCGATCGTCAAGCCGCTCTACGAGGGGTCGAGCAAAGGGATCAGGAATAACTCGGTTGTCATGAACAGGAGCGACCTGAAAGCGCGCGTCCGGGAAGTCCAGGAACATTACGAGCAGCCGGTGATCATCGAGCAGTTCCTGGCCGGACGCGAGTTCACCATCGGCGTGCTGGGCAACCCGCCCAACCGGGAAATCCTGCCCATCGTCGAGATCGACCACAGCCAGCTTCCGGCGGAGGCGAATCCCATTTATTCTTATGAAGCGAAATGGATCTGGGACCGGCCGGAAAAGCCGCTCGCCATCTTCCAGTGCCCGGCCGACCTGACGGACGGGTTGAGGATGCGCATCGAGAACGTGGTCAGCCGGACCTGCGACGTCCTGCGCGTCAGGGATTGGTGCCGTATCGACCTTCGGCTCGACGACGGGGGAGAGCCGAACATCCTTGAAGTGAACCCCCTGCCGGGCATTCTCCCCAACCCGGAAGACAACTCCTGCCTTCCCAAGGCCGCCCGCGCGGCCGGGTATTCCTATTCGGCGCTGATCCATCGCGTCGTCGATGCAGCGGCCGCCAGGTACAGGATCAAGAATGGATAAGGAAAACACCATGATCGGGGTCGCTTACAACGCTTACGACCCCGTCGTCTGCCGGACCGAGGACCAGCTGTCCGAGGAGTCCGTCGCCGAAGTGGCGGAGTCCGTGCTCGCCGCTCTCTCCGATGACGGCTACTCGACCTCCATGCTCCCTCTCCATACGAGCCTGATGAGCTTTGTCCGGCGCCTGAAGGAGCTCAAGGTCGATGTGCTCGTCAACCTGTGCGAGGGTTTCTTGGGGAGGCCCCAGCTCGAGCATAACGTCGCTGCCGTGTTCGAGGCCATCGGCATGCCGTTCACCGGCAATTCCTCCAAAGCGCTGGCCATCTGCCAGGACAAATTCAAGGCCAAGGCCATCCTCAATTCCTTCGGCCTGCCGACGGCCAGGGGCCGGCTGGTGACATCGACCGACCAGAAAGTGGATGTGCCTTTTCCCGCCATCGTCAAGCCCAACCAGGAAGACGCCAGTTCGGGCATCTATAAAGACGCCGTCGTGTTCGACCGCGAATCCCTGGACCAGAAGGTCAGCAAGATCATCAATTCCTATCAGCAGCCCGCCCTGGTCGAAGAGTTCATCCAGGGCCGGGAATTCAACGTGGCCGTGATGCAGAGCGACAGCCTTAAAGCGCTCCCCGTCTCCGAGATCGACTTCTCGGGGATGCCCAAGGACGCGCCCCATATCTGCAGCTATGAGGCCAAGTGGTT
>CAZYWP010000036.1:16968-23703 GCA_964651495.1 uncultured Eubacteriales bacterium
TCTCGGGGATGCCCAAGGACGCGCCCCATATCTGCAGCTATGAGGCCAAGTGGTTTCAGGATCACGTCCTTTATATAAGCACGCCGGCGATCTGCCCCGCTCCCGTCACGGACACTCAACGGGAGAAGTTGCAGCAGTATGCCCTGGCCGCCTTCCAGGCCATGGGCTGCCGGGATTACGGCCGGGTGGATTTCCGCATGCGGGACAACGGAGATATCTTCGTCCTGGAAGTCAACCCCAATCCCGACACCAGCCTCGACGCCGGCTACTGCCGCGCCCTCAAGGCGGCCGGGATCGAGTACGTTCAATTCTGGGGCCAGATGATCGAGAACGCCCTGCGGCGCAAAGAAGAGCCCTGGTTCAGCTCGGACGATGTCCGGATCGACTACCCGTTTTTCTGGCACCACCTGCTGGAACAGGCGATGCGCAAGAAAGGTCACCAATGGTACGGACAATGAAGCGGGAAGACCGCGAGCGGGTGCTCGACATCGTCCGGGCCACGGAGATGTTCACTCCCGACGAGGTCTTTTTCGCCCGCGAGCAGGTCGACATCTATCTCGACCAGCCGCACCAGCGGGACTATTTTCTCGCCGTCGCCGAGGACGGGGGCGGCAGGGTCGTTGGCTACATGTCTTACGGACAGACGCCGCTCACCGACGCCGGCTATGACCTCTACTGGATGGCGGTTGCGCCCGATGCCCAGGGCCGCGGCTACGGGAGGGAGTTGGTGAGCTGGCTGGAAAAGCGGGTCAAAGAGGCGGGCGGCCGCTGGATCATGATTGAGACATCCTCCCAGCCCAAGTACGAGCGCACCCTCGGTTTTTATCTCAAGCTCGACTATCGTGAAGTGTCCCGCATCCCCGACTTCTACAAGCTCGGGGATGACCGGGTCACTTATGTTAAATATATATCTTAGAAGGAGTCTACGGAAAAATGGAAGAAGAAAGCTGGCAACAGCTCCTCAAGCGCAGTCTCAAATCTCCAGAAGAGATTGCCCGCTTCTTCAACTTGGACAGCGAAAAAGTCAGGCGGGTCGCCCGTTTGTTCAGAGTTCAGATCACGCCCTACTATGCGAATTTGATCAAGGAGAAAGGCGACGCCATCTACCGCCAGGTGGTGCCGGATGCCTGTGAGCTGGATGAGGCCGACGGCGCGGCCGACCCGCTCAGCGAAGATGAAGACTCGCCGGTGCCGAGCATCGTCCACCGCTATCCCGACCGGGTTCTCTTCCTGGTTACCCATCTGTGCGCCTCATACTGCCGTTTCTGCACCCGGAAGAGGAAGGTCGGCGACCCGAGCAAGATCCATCCTCGCTACATCGAGGACGGGGTGGATTATATTCGCAACCATTCCGAGGTCCGGGACGTCATTATCTCCGGCGGCGACCCGCTCATGCTCGGAGACCGGAAGCTCGAATACATCCTCAAGCTCCTGCGCGAGATCCCGCACGTCGAAATTCTGCGCATCGGGACGCGCATCCCCTGCTTCCTGCCGCAGCGGATCACCCCCGAGCTCGCGGCCATGCTCAAGAAGTACCACCCGCTTTATGTGAACGTCCACTTCAACCATCCGGACGAGATCACCGAGGAAGCGGCCAGGGCCCTGAACCTGCTGGCCGATGCCGGCATCCCGCTCGGCAATCAGACCGTGCTGCTCAAGGGCGTCAACGACGACCCGGCCGTGATGAAGAGGCTGATGCAGAAGCTCCTGGCCGTGCGCGTGCGGCCTTACTACATTTACCAGGCGGACTATGTCAAGGGCACGGCCCATCTCCGCACCACGGTGGAGAAGGGAATCGAGGTCATGCAGGCCCTGCGGGGCTGGACATCGGGACTCGCCGTCCCCTATTTCGTCATCGACGCGCCCGGCGGCGGGGGCAAGATTCCGATCGTGCCGAATTACCTCCAGTCCATCAGCGACGAGCAGGTGGTCCTGCGGAATTATGCCGGGGAACTGTTCGTCTATCCGCAGGTCCGGCAGAAGCCGGCCCGCCGGCCGAGAATCGCTCCCTGCTACAGCGTTCCGACTACCCCCTAACCCCTCCTTAATAACCCCCTGGGACGGCCCTTACGAGGGCCGTCCCTACTTTTATTAATACAAACGCATTAATCAAATTGTCATTGCGAGGAACGCAGTGACGAAGCAATCCCCACGGAGTTCGCTGAGATCGCTACGTCGCTTCGTTCCTCGCGACGACTTCGTTGGATTGCCACGCTCTCTTCGGTCGCTCGCAATGACAATGTAAAAACTTTTAATGCGTTTGTATTAGTAGAGCAGGTATTTTTGCCGCCGGGCGCGGCGCCCCACCGGAAAAGAATCGAATCTGGGGTGTTCCTCTCGATTCAGCGAGCGTCAGGAGTGACTCCGGCGAGGTAGCGGGCCAGGCCGACATTCCGGACGATGGTCAGCGCCTCCCCGTTCGAGACGGCGCGGTTCAAGCGGAAAGATTCGAGGATGCGGATGATGGAGAGGGCGACTTCGGCCGTCTGCCCGGCGCTGTCTTTCCTGTCTTTGAGGAAGCCGATCGCCTCAAAGAGGACGGCGTTGGCCGCGCCGTAGGCGATCGGCTCGCGCAAGCCGTGCTCCTTGAACCAGTCGGGCCGGGTAATGACGTCGTTGACATGGGACAGGATGAGATAAGTCGCCCGGCCGATGAGCTTGAGGTTGCTGGGGCTGACGTTGGTCATGGTGTTCCCGATTACCCGGCCGAGCTTGGCCATGACCGCCGTGGAGTGGGCGTTGAGAAGCATCTTCAGCCCGGTCTGCCGGCGCACGCCGAAAGGATCGTTTTCGGCCGTCAAACGGAGGGGTATGAAGGGTCCGGAGGCGCCGGGGATGAAGTCGGCCTGCGCGGCGGCCAGATTCTCTCCGACCACGATCAAGGCCAGCCTGGCCCCGTTTCCCCCCACCAGGTCGGCGAACCCGCGGAAGGGGGAATCCGCCGTCTTCAGCTCCTCGTCCTCGGGGCTGACCAGGATCATAACGGCGAGGTCGTCCTTTTTCGGGCCGCGCCGGCGGACGTTCGCTTCGGAAAAGGAAAAATCGTACAGCTCCCGCTGGCCGTCTCCGGCCTTTTTCAGGCTCTCCAGGGCGGCGGTCTGCAGGTAGGGATCGTCGATCTCGCTCTCGAACGGCTTCCGGTAAAACTCGGCGGCCAGTCCGCGGAACGGCCGGCCCAGGAAGGCCTGCCAGGCTCCTTCCAGGTCGGCGGCCGGAGTCCAGACCTGAATCCAGCATCTTCTCTTCGGCTCGGCGGCGGTGTCGAGCGGGAAAAGGCGGAAGGTCGGGCTGCGCTCGGTGCTGTCGATGAAGACGGTGATCAGTGCCTGTTTGGCGAAATAGGTGGAAAAGCGGCCTTGACCGTAGGTCTCCGCTTCCAGAGCCGTAAACTTGGCGATGGCGGGGATCTGTTTTTTGACTTCTTCCAGGATGGCAGGGAAGGCGGCCAGCCTGTCCTGGAGCGATGTTTCGGCGGCGAAACCGGCCCGGGCCATTTCCTTTTTTGTCAGGTAGCGCCTGAGGACCCGCTCGACGGCGGTCTCGATCGCATTCCCGATGACGAAGGTCTCGCTGGTCGTGGCCTGCATCCGAGTCGACCCGGTGATCGCCTGCGGCCCGGTCGTCAGGTTGATCCGGGTGATCCCGGGCTCTTCGATCACCCGGCGGCTGCGCAGGAAGGGGAGGAGACTCTCGTCGGGATTGTTGTAAATGAAAAAGAGTCTTGGCCGCGTTTCCGCGGGGTCGTAGACCCCCTTTTCTTTCCAGCCGTCGAGGGCGGCCAGGATGGTCCCGATGACCGAGGAGGTCTCTCCGCCCTCGGTCACGCAGATGACGACATCGCCCTTCCGGATATTCCGGTCGGCGAGCTGGAGGCGGCCGATGAGCTGGAGGTCTTCAAACCCCTCCAGAGAGCTGATGAGGGCGCGGTCGGCGCCGGTCATCTCGCCGCAGAGTTCCCCTTCGACGGAGGCGGAGAGATGAGGGGAAAGCCTGGGCCAGAGCTTGTCGTCGGCCCTGATTCGCCTCCAGAAGGGGCGCCAGAACTGGCTCTCCATCTGCTTGGCCAGGCGGCCCGTCGCGCCGCAGCCGTAAACATAAATGGTCCGGCGGGAGACAATGGCCTGCTCGACGGCCGAGACCAGGCGCTCCAAGGTTTCCGCGTCGGCGGCCAGGGCCTTCAAGCGCTGGGAGATGTCCTCGTCCACCGACAAGAGCATTCTCAGCCCGTCGGCCGGGTCTTTCTGGACGCGCTCACTGAGGTTCCAGGTCTTGGGGTGACGCTGCTCGGTCAGCAGGGTGTGGAGCTGGAACTGGGTCTTGTTCTGGACGTAGTCGATCGACTCGGGAGAAGGGGTCAGGTCCAGGAGCTTGAGCAGGTTGACCCGGGCGGCAGGCTGGCCCGCCTCCTGGGGCGGCGCGGCACCGATCTTTAGTATTCCCATAAAAAATATAAGAATAATAAGGAGGCGGCATCTAGGGCGCTTCATTGATCCGGCTCATCCGTACTGGTGTTTGTCGTCGATAATGTCACCGCTCGTCCAGTCCCTGGCCCAGCGCTCGACGCGGAAGGCTTTTTTCCCGCCGTCGGCCGTGGAGCAGACGACCCGGTCGAGCCCGGCGTTGATGATCATCTTCTTGCAGATGAAGCAGGGGAGGGCGTTGATCGGTTTTTTTTCGCCGTAGATGCTGCCGTAGATATAAATGTCGCCCCCGAGAAGGCTGACCCCGGCGCGGGCCGCGTTGATGATGGCGTTCTGCTCGGCGTGGACGCTGCGGCAGAGCTCGTATCGTTCGCCGTGGGGAATGCCCAGCCGGTCGCGCAGGCAGAACCCGTGCTCGAAGCTGTCCCGGGTCTTGCGCGGGGAGCCGACGTATCCGGTGGAGATGATCTGGTCGTCCCGGACGATGATGGCGCCGATGGAGCGGCGCCAGCAAGTCGATCGGCGGGCGACCTCTTTGGCGATTCCCAGATAGTATTCGTCCTTGCCGGTGCGTTTGGGTTTTAGAGTAGGCATTTTTCGACCTTTCGCCGGAGTGCCTCCAGCGTTCCCGCGTTGAGGATAACGATGTCGGCCGTTTCCATCGACCGGCGGAGCTGCTGTCGGGCCCGGTTGCCGGCCATCTCTTCCTCTTCCTTGGCGATGAACTCGGCCAGGGTCGAGGCCGACTCGGCCCGGCCTCTCCGGCGGACCCTCCTGAACCTCAGCTCGACGGGCGCATCGACGGCGACGAGGACGAAGCCCTTCTGGTGGCGGAAAAAGGCCACCTCGTGGCTGTTGCGGATGCTGTCGATGACCGCTTTCCCCTTGATTTTTTTCATCACCCGGCGGGCCAGGACGTCGGGTCCGAAGCGGCGGCGCAGGGCATTGCCCGCGGCGATGAGGTTGTCGCGCGTCGCCTCTTTCCGCTTCCTTCGGAGCTCGGCGCGGATCTCGTCGGACAGTGAAAAGTAGGCGTATCCCCTTGCCTGGAGCTGGCTTGCCACCTCGCCTTTGCCGGCCGCGTTGGTCCCGGTGAGACCGATCAATCGGTATTCCGTCATGGCTTCATCTGGAAAATCGGCGGGGTCCCCATTCCGGTCATCCCGAGAGGTCGCTCTTCTCTTTCTTTTCCTTTCGGGTCTTCCGCTCCCGGCCGAAGAAAAAGGCGATGACGATGCCCAGCCCGTAGAGCACCAGCATGGGGATGGCCAGGATGCTCTGGGTGACCATGTCCGGGGTCGGGGTAATGACGGCGGCGATGATGAATACGGCAAGGACGGCGTACTTGAAGTTCTTGACCATCCAGCGTGAAGTGATCAACCCGATCTTGGAGAGGAAGAAGACGAGAGTCGGAAGCTCAAAGACCAGGGCGATGCCCAGGAGCACCCGCAGGGCGAAGCTGAAATACGTGTCAACGGTCAGCACGGGGTTGAAATCCTTGCCCAGGCTGAGGAAAAACCTGCAGGCCCAGGGAAAGACGACAAAGTAGCCGAAGGCGGCGCCGAGGAAAAAAAAGACGGAAGTGAACAGCACAAAGGGCACGACGTACTTTCTCTCTTTCTGATAGAGGCCCGGGGCGATGAAATACCAGATCTGGAGGAAGATGAAAGGCGCCGTGATGAAGAGGGCGGTGAGAAACGAGACCTTGATGTAGAGCATGAACGGCGCGGTGAGGCTGGTGTAGGCCATCTTCATGCCCTCGGGCAGATACTGGGTCACCGGTTTGGCCAGGAGGACATAGACATCCTTGCTGAAGACCCAGGCGGGAATGACCACGATGAAGATGGCGAGAAAGGAATACCAGAGCCGCTTGCGGAGGTCTTCGAGATGCTCGAGGAAGGTCATCTCGTCAGGAGATTTTCGGGCCTTCCTCATCCTTGATTTCCTTGGTGATATCCTTTTTCAGCTCGTCTTTGATTTCTTTGAACTCGTCCACCCGGATTTCCTCTTCGATCCGCTCCTTGATCTCGTCCGATGTTCGGCGGAATTCACGGACCGCCCGGCCGATGGACCTGCCGACCTCGGGAAGCTTCTTCGGGCCGAAGACGAGGAGGGCGAGGGCCAGGATGATGAGAAGTTCCGGGAAGCCGATATTTCCAAACATGATTGGTCTCGAAAGAACACCCAAAATATAGCCTTTAGCCGGAGAATAGTCAAGGAAAGGCCGCGCTCCCGCCGGCGCTTGCCGGCCGGCCCTAAGCGCCTTTACTTTATGGCGGGGGTTTGCTAAGATTAGAACTCGATCGTGCCCATG
>CAZYWP010000037.1:0-23454 GCA_964651495.1 uncultured Eubacteriales bacterium
ACTTCCGCAGGATGACCAAGGACGACTCGCTTCCCACGGTGACCGCCGTGACCTTGCCGCCTTTGGCCTCGCGGATTCGCAGCGCCTCTTCCATCGCATACTCATCATAGGGGCTGATGATAAAATTCAACCCCTCCTCGACCACGGAATTCGTCTCCTGGTTGATTTTGATCTTTGATTCCGTGTCAGGAACTCTCTTGACAAAGACCAGGATGTTCATTTTCCCCTCTCTTCATAGCGTCTCAGGACGAGACAGCCGTTCGTCCCCCCGAACCCGAACGAATTGCTCAGCCCGCAGACAATCTCCGCCGGCCGCGGCCGGTTGGGCACGTAGTCGAGGTCGCACTCGGGGTCGGGATGCTCATAATTGATGGTCGGCGTCATGACCTGGTTGGCCAGGCAAAGCGCGGTGATCCCCGCTTCCACCGCGCCGGCCGCGCCCAGCAGATGCCCCATCATCGATTTGGTCGAATTGACGCCGATGCGATAGGCCTGCTCGCCGAAGGCCTTCTTGATGGCCAGGGTCTCGACCTTGTCATTGTAGGGTGTGGACGTCCCATGGGCGTTGATGTAGCCGATCTCAGCCGGGTCGATGGCTGCATCCGCCAAGGCCCGCAGCATCACTGCCTTCGCGCCTTCGCCGTCAAGGGAGGGCGCCGCCACATGGTAGGCGTCGGCGTTCATGCCGTAGCCGATGACCTCAGCATAAATCTTCGCGTTGCGCTTCAGGGCCGCGCCGAGCTCCTCCAGGAGCAGGACCCCGGCTCCCTCGCCCATGACGAACCCATCCCGCTCGGCGTCAAAGGGCCGGGACGCCCGCTGCGGCTCGTCGTTCCGCACCGAAAGGGCGCGGAGGGCGCAGAACCCGGCCACCCCGAGCGGGGTGATGGGCGCCTCCGCCCCCCCCGCCAGCATACGGTCGGCGTCGTTCCGGGCGATCAAGCGGAAGGAATCGCCGAGGGCATGGGTGCTTGTCGCGCAGGCCGTCGCCGTGGCGGAGTTCGGGCCTTTGCTCTTGTACTTGATCGAGATGTGTCCGGCCGCTTCGTTGATGATGATCGAGACGAGGAAGAACGGGGAAACGCGGTCCGGCCCCTTCTCCAGCAGGATTTTATGGCTCTCTTCGATCGAGGCCAGCCCGCCGATCCCGGAGCCGATATAGACGCCTGTCCTGTCGCCCTCCAGCAAGGCCGGGTTGATGCCGGAGTCGTCCACGGCCAGCGCCGCGGCGGCCAGGGCGAACTGGATAAAGGGGTCGATCTTGCGGGCCTCTTTCCGGTCGATGAAGAGAAGGGGGTCGAAACCCGGCACCTCGCCGGCGAACCGGGTCGAGTGCCTGGAAGCGTCAAACCGCGTGATCGGGCCGATTCCGCTCCGCCCGCGCAGGAGGGCGTCCCAGTTCGTCTGCCTCCCGATGCCCAGGGGCGTCACCAGGCCGATGCCCGTGACCACGACCCGGCGTGCGGAAGTCGCCTTCGGAACGGCGCAGAAAGCATCCATAAAAGATGGGATCGTCTATTTGACGCGCGAGAGGATGTAGTCAAGGGCTTTGCCGACCGTAGTCAGCTTTTCCGCTTCTTCGTCCGGGATGTCGAGTTGGAATTCATCCTCCAGGGCCATCACGAGCTCTACGGTATCCAACGAATCGGCGCCGAGGTCTTCGATGAACGACGCGTTCTCCGTCACCTGATCTTCTCCAATGCTCAGCTTGTCGGCCACGATCGCTTTCACCTTTTTCAAAAGTTCATCTTTTTCCATGTTCACCTCCTCAATTTATCTCAAGCCGTTAAGTGTACATCCCGCCGTTGACGTGGATGACCTGGCCTGTGATGTACGACGCCTGGTCGGACAGAAGGAATTTGACCGCCTGGGCCACATCGTCGGGCGTCCCCATCCGCTTCATCGGGATGATCTCGAGGAACGCTTTTTTAACTGCTTCGGGCAGGCCCTCCGTCATCGCCGTGGCGATGTAGCCGGGCGCCACGGCGTTGACCGTGATTCCACGGCCGGCCACCTCCCTGGCCAGCGATTTGGTCAGCCCGATGACGCCCGCCTTGGAGGCGGAATAGTTGGCCTGACCGGGATTCCCCATGACCCCGACGACCGACGAGATATTGACGATCCGGCCGAAGCGGCTGCCGACCATCGAACGGATGGCCGCCCGGCAGAAATTGAAAACGCCCTTCAGGTTGACGGAGATGACCGCATCCCACTCGTCCTCGCCCATCCGCATCAGCAGGTTGTCTCTGGTGATCCCGGCGTTGTTGACGAGATAGTCGAGCTTCTGATGCTCCTTGACAACATCATCGACCACTGCCGTCGCCTGGTCGAGGCGGGAGACATCGGCCGCGCGGACGGCAGCCCGCCCTCCTGCCTCTCGTGCCTTTTCCGCCACCGCCTCCAGCTTGTCTTTCTGGATGTCCACCAGGACAAGGAGCAACCCCTCTCTCGCCAGCTCGAGGGCGATTCGCTCTCCGATGCCCTGCGAGGCGCCGGTGACCAGCGCCACCTTGCCCGTAAAAGCCAGACTCAAAACGGACTCCTTGAATGAAATATGAACCGCAGGCCGCCTCTCGCATCCGCGGCGATTGTCATCGCTCCCCCTTATTCTGCTTCGGCTTCTGCGATCACCTGCCGGCCGCGGTAAAACCCGCATTCGGGGCAGGCCCGATGGGGCAGCTTGGGTGTACCGCAGTTCGAGCAGATAGAAAAGGTCGGAAGAGTGAGGGCGTCGTGCGCCCGGCGTCTTCCCTTGCGTGAATGGGAATGTCTTCGTTTTGGGTTGGGCATTTAACTCTTATCTCTCACCAAATATTTAAGCTTGCTCAGCCTGGGGTCCTCCTCTTTCACCTGGCAGGCGCAGTTGTCGTCCCGGCGGACCTGGCCGCACACGGCGCAGATGCCCTCGCAGTCCGCCGAACAGAGCGGCTTGAGGGGAAAGGTCAGGTTGAGCTGCTCCAGGATGACCTCGCGGAGGTCAAGCTGGTTGTCCCGGAAGGAACCCCTGTCCATGTCTTCTTCCTCCAGTTCTTCCTTCATCATATCCAATTCTTCCGGGAGATAAACCAGGTCGAAATTCGAATCCACGGGAAACTCAAAAGGGGTCAGGCAGCGGCTGCAGATAAAGCTCAGCCAGGCGGTCAGCCTGCCCTTGATCCAGATCTCGTCGCCGACCTTGCGGATGAGGACGTCGGCATGAGCCGGGGCCAGGAAAACGGCGTTCTCCTCGACCAGGTCGATGTTGAGGAACTCGAAATTCCTGGTCACGGAGAACCCATCCTGGGGGATTTTATCAATATGGATGATCATTTTTCTTTTGGTTTCTCGGTCGAAGTTCGTCCTATTATACCATCTGCCCCCCCAATGTCAATTGAATCCCGGGTTGGGTTCGCCAGCGCGTTTGTCGTCTCTAAAAGGAGCCCAAGGACACCCGGAAGTCACCTCCTCTGTTCATTGACATGAATCCGCCCGGATGCTAATAAAGGGATGGATAACAATGAGAAGTCTCGCCGATCTAGCTGTTTTCGCCCTTCTATTGGCTGCCGTCCGGTTCAACTCGGCCGGTCCGCAGAATCCGGACCAGGGCCCCAGAGAGTACGTTGTTCTGCTCCACGGGCTCGGCCGAACCCACCGATCCCTGGAAAAGCTGGCCGCCCGCCTCTCCAGCCAAGGCTATTCCGTCGTCAACGTTGAGTATCCAACCCTTAAGCAATCTATAGAATACCTGGCCGATGAAGCTCTCCATCCGGAGATCGAACGAATCCGGCGCTCCTCTCCGGATAAAATTCATTTTGTGACGCATTCGATGGGGGGTATCGTGGTCCGCTATTACCTCCAACACCATCCCCTGGAGAACCTGGGACGGGTGGTCATGTTGAGCCCGCCGAATCAGGGGAGTGAGCTTGTCGACCATATGAAGAGCATCCCGCTCATCGAAAAACTGCTCAGCCCGGCCGCCCGGGAGCTGGGGACGGACCGGGAGAGCCTTCCCGTGAAACTGGGAAGGCCCGCTTTCGAACTGGGTGTCATCGCCGGGAAAAAAAGCCACAACCCGCTCAATTCACTGATTATCGACGGCCCGGATGACGGGACCGTCTCCGTGAAGAGCGCCCGTATCGCAGGCATGGACGATTTCCTGTTGTTGCCCTACAGCCACCGCAGCATCCTGAAGAGCGAAAAGGTTATCGATCAGGTCCTCCATTTTCTCAAGCACGGCGTCTTTAAGCGCGAACCCGGCGGTTGAATCGGCCGAGATGGAAGATCCTCATTCCCCCATTTTCAAGCTGTCTAAAAGGCGAGTCTTGATCAGCCGGCTGCTCGCCGATTCCCAAGTTTTCAAAGCCGCCGGCGAGCACGCCCGGGAGCAGGGCGTGTCCCTGGAAACGGCCTTCCGGAAGGTCAAACGCTACGCTGAGGAAATCGTCCCGGCCCCCAATATTTATCTCTATTTCCGCCTCGGCAGCTGGCTCGGAAAATTTCTCGTCCGGACGCTCTATCGTGTCCGCCTCGGGTTCTCGGACGAGGCCGGATATCGGAGCATTGCGCCGAAGGCCAGCCTCGTCTATATCATGAACCATCGCAGCAACATGGATTATGCCCTCCTGGGATATCTCTCTTTGAAGAGGACCGCCCTGAGTTTTGCCGTGGGCGAGTGGGCGCGAGTCTGGCCTCTGCGACCGCTGGTCAAAGGCATGGGCGCATTTTTCATCCGGCGGGGCTCGCAAAACCCGCTCTATCGCGCCGTCCTGGCTCGGCATGTCCAGATGGCGGCCGAAATTGGAGTCGTCCAGGCGATCTACCCCGAAGGCCGGCTGAGCCGGGACGGAGGGCTGGCGGAGCCCAAGATCGGCCTGCTGGATTACCTGCTCCGCTCGTTCAACCAGAGCCAGGACCGAGACCTCGTGTTCATCCCGGTGGCCGTCAATTATGACCGGGTTCTGGAAGACCGGACATTGCTCCTGAGCGCGGACCCGGCCTCAGCCCGGAAATCCCGTCTCCGGGTGGCGCTGACCACCTTTGATTTCCTGAAGCGCAACCTTGGGCTGATGGTTCGAGGCGGCTGGCACAGGTTCGGGTATGCGGTAGTCAATTTCGGCGCGCCCGTTTCCCTGAGAGAATACGCGAACTCGCGCGGACTCGATTTCCGCAGACAGCCGAAGGAAGCGCGGATTGAAAAAGTCCAGGAGTTCGCACGCGACCTGATGAAAGCCGTTAAAGACATTATGCCCGCCGTCCCCGTCGCCCTGGTCTCCACCGTATTCTTGAAAAACCCGGCTGAAGCCCTCTCGCCCCAGGAGTTACAAGCACGCACCTTCCGTTTGATCGAAAGGCTGGAAGCGAAAGGCGCCCGTGTTTACATCCCCAGGCAGGACCGTATCTACGCCGCAAAAGTCGGCCTGCGGATGCTGACTCTGCGGCATCTGATTGTGAAAGCGGACGGCCGCTTCCTCGTCGTCCCCGAGGAGCTGGCGCTTCTGAGATTCTACGCCAACTCCATCGCCTATTGGCTGGCCTGACCGGGTGATAAACGCCTTTGTGAATTTCGCCCGGGATAACGCATATTAAGGGTATTCCCCGGATGTTTGATTTATCCCGGCGGGCGAGTATAATAGGAAAAATGGCGGGATTCAACACCGAAATCAAGTACAAGGGCGCCCTTTTTCACATTCAGACCCAGGACGTCGGCCCGAGCGCCCGCTGCATCGAATCGCTGATCTACAAATCGGGCAAACTCCTCTCCTCGCGCAAGGCCTTCTATACCCCCTTCCTTGGCAGCCCGCGGCTTCAAGACAAGATCCAGCAGCTGCTGGAGGAGCAGCACGGCGCGGTCCTCAAGGAAATCGCCGAGGGGAAGTTTGAACACTATCTCACTCCTGACGAGAGGCTCGCCGATCCCGACAAAACCTGATGGATTCTTGCCGCCAAGAGGATTGCTCCCCTTATGAGTGAGAAACGCCTCTTCCTGGTCGACGGCAATTCCCTTCTGTACCGCTCCTATTACGCCATCCAACGCCTCTCCACCTCCAAGGGTTTCCCCACCAACGCCATCTACGGCTTCATCAATACGCTGCGCAAGATCAGCGAGCAGGAAAAGCCGTCCTATCTCGGGATTGTCTTCGACACCGGCCGGCCGACCATCCGCCACCAGCTCTTCAAAGAGTACAAGGCCCACCGGAAGCCGATGCCGGAGGACCTCATCCCCCAGATCCCCGTCCTGAAGAAAGTCATCCAGGCCATGAATATTCCTCTCTTCGAGTACGAGAACTACGAGGCCGACGACGTCCTGGGCAGCCTGGCCAAGAAGGCCGCGGCGGAGAAAATCCCAACCGTCATCGTCACCACGGACAAGGACCTTCTCCAGCTCGTCGACGAATGCACGACCGTCTTCAACCCGGCGAAGGGAATCTATCTGAACGAAGATAAGGTCAAGGAAACCTTCGGCGCGGCTCCCTCCCAAGTCGTCGATATCCTGACCCTATGGGGAGATCCGACGGACAATGTCCCGGGCGTACCGGGGATCGGAGAGAAGACTTCGAAGAAGCTGATCGCCGAATTCGGGTCGGTCGACAACCTCCTCCAGCGTCTCGCTGAGGTCAAAAATCCCAGGCTCCGGGAGAAGATCGAGCAAAACATGGAGTCGCTCGAAGTCAGCCGCCGGCTCGTGACCATCGAGAGAGACCTGGATATCCCCTTCCGTCTCGATGATTTCGCCGCCTCCGCGCCCGACGCCGGCGAGCTCGCCCGGCTCTATCAGGAGCTGGAATTCACCTCGCTCCTCTCCGATCTGGCGAAAAAACCCGGCGACATCCGGAAAGAATATAAAGCCATCCTGGAGGAAAAGGACCTCCGGGCGCTGGCCGCGTTGATCCGCCGGAGCGGCGCTGTCGCCCTCGACACGGAGACCGACAGCCCGTTGCCGACCCGGGCGCACCTGGTCGGCATGTCTTTCGCGGTCGAGCCGGGCAAAGCGTTCTACCTTCCGCTCGGGCACGACTATCCGGGCGCTCCGGCCCAGATCCCCAAAAAGACCGCCTTCGAGATACTCAGGAGCGTCCTCACCGATTCCCGGATCAAGAAGACCGGCCAGAATATCAAGTACGATTATATCGTCCTCAAGAGAGAGGGCCTCGACCTCGACGGGATCGACCTGGACACCATGGTCCTCTCCTATCTCCTCGAGCCGAACTGGGGCAAACACAACCTGGAAAAGCTGGCCCTGGCCTACCTGCAGACCCGAGCCATCCCTTATGAGGAAGTCGCCGGCAAGGGCAAAGACGCCGTCACCATGAACGCCGTTGCCGTGGAAAAAGTCGTCCCCTACGCCTGCCAGGACGCCGACATGGCTCTGGAATTGAGCGCGGCTCTCTGGCCTAAGGTCGAAGAAAAAAGGCTCGACCGGCTCTACCGCCAAATCGAGCAACCGCTGATCAAGCTTCTGGCCGAGATGGAGATCTGGGGAGTCAAGGTCGACGGGGAAGCCCTGGAGGGCCTCTCGGCCGAGATCGCAGTCGAGCTGAAGCGGCTGGAAAAGAAGATATTTGAAGCGAGCGGCGTGGAATTCAACATCAATTCGCCCCAGCAGCTGGCCGACATCCTTTTCCATAAGATCCAGCTCCCCCTCTCGCGCAAAACAAAAATTACCAAGCGCTTCTCGACTTCGCTCGACGTCCTCCAGGAGCTGGCGCCTTTGCATCCGCTGGCCCAGTATGCCCTGGCGTATCGGCAGCTCGCCAAGCTCAAATCCACTTATGCGGACGCGCTGCCGCTCCTCATCAACCCCGAGACCGGGCGCATCCACACCTCTTATAACCAGACGGTCACGGCAACCGGCCGGCTCTCCAGCTCCGAGCCCAACCTGCAGAACGTCCCGACGCGCGGCGAGCTGGGGCAGCGGTTCCGCCGGGCGTTCATCCCGGAGCCGGGCTTTCTGCTGCTGGCGGCCGACTATTCCCAGATCGAGCTCCGGGTGCTGGCCCACCTCTCCGAGGACCCGGCCCTGATGGAAACATTCGCCGCCGACCGGGACATCCACGAGGAGACGGCGCGGCGGGTGTTCGGCGAGGCCCTCCCCCACCTCAAGGACGAGCTGCGGCGGAAGGCGAAGATCATCAATTTCAGCATTCTCTACGGGACGTCAGCGTTTTCCCTGGCCAAGGAGCTGGGGACGACTTCCCGGGAAGCGCAGAATTTCATCGACCGCTATTTCACCCAGCATCCGAAGGTCGAGGTCTTCCTGGAAAAGACCGTTCGCCAGGCCGAGGACAGTGGTTTCACCGAAACGATCTGCGGCCGGCTTCGCCAGGTGCCGGAGCTCAAGCAAAAAGACAGGACCGTGCAGCAGGCCGGCCGCCGCATCGCCCTCAACGCGCCCATCCAGGGCTCGGCCGCCGACCTGATGAAAAAGGCGATGATCGATATCTGGGAGGGATTCAAGAAGAGGCACCTGAAGACCAAGATGATCCTCCAGGTCCACGACGAGCTGGTCTTCGAAGTCCCCGCTAAAGAGAAGCAGGCGGTCGAAGAGCTGGTGCGGGAAAAAATGGAACGGGTGTTCCCGCTCCGCGTCCCCCTCAAAGTACACCTCGGTTGGGGGAAGAATTGGGCCGATGCGAAATAGAGGCCCGCACAGTCCTCGCGGATCAAGGATCTTCCCTCGAAGAACGCCTCGGGAAGGCTAAACCTTCAATGGTCGCTTCACCAATCCGGCTAGCGTTTGCGGAGGATAGAATATGAATCGACAGCTTCGTCTTTTAGAAAAATGCCGAGTTCCGGCCATCGTCGTGTCCGGACTGTTGGCCATTTTCCCCGCATGCCGGGGGAATACTGACAGACCGCAATCGCCATCCCCGGCGGCGCCGGCAGGAGCGGCCCGGGAAAAGCGGCCGGTCCCACGAAAGGACGCGTTTTTTGGGCTGCACTTCGACCTCCATCCAAACAAGGCGGACACCGCGCTCGGCGCGGACATCAGCGAAGACAACATCGCCGCTCTGCTCGACAGGGTGAAGCCCGACTACGTCCAGTACGACTGTAAAGGCCATCCCGGCTATACCGGCTATCCGACGAAAGTCGGCTGGCCCTCGCCGGGGATCGTCCGGGATTCCCTCGCCGTCTGGCGGAAGGTTACCGGGGAGCGCGGCGTGGGGCTTTACATCCATTATTCGGGAGTCTGGGATTCCAAGGCCGTGGAAGAGCATCCTGAATGGGCCCGGGTCGACGACCAGGGCAAAGGCGACGCCAATGCCACCAGCGTCTTCGGCCCTTATGTGGACGAGCTCCTCATCCCCCAGCTCAAGGAAGTGACCGCCGCCTACAACCTTGACGGTGCCTGGGTGGACGGAGAATGCTGGGCGGCGCAGCTCGACTATTCTCCGGCCGCGCTGAAGGCCTGGCGTGAAGAGACCGGCTATGGCTCGGCTCCCAAAGACAGGTCAGAGCCGCACTGGCTGGAATGGAAGATGTTCCACCGCCGGGCCTTCGAGAATTACCTGACGCATTGGGTCGATGCCCTCCACGCGTTTCGCCCGGAGCTCCAGTTGACCAGCAACTGGATGTACACCTCGTTCGCGCCGAAGCCGGTCGTGGCCGGACTCGACTTTCTTTCGGGAGATTACTCGCCGAGCCTTTCTGTCGACCGGGCCCGGACGGAAGCCCGCTATCTCGCCAGCACGGGGATGCCTTGGGACCTGATGGCCTGGGGGTTCGACCAGGCCAAAGAGCAGGCCTGGACCCTCAAAACTCCGCTCCACCTCGAGCAGGAAGCCGGCGTCGTGCTCATGCAGGGCGGGGGCTTTCAGGTCTATAACACCCCGACCCGCGGGGGCTATATCATCCCCGCCATTATCAAACAGCTCGGCCCGGTGGCGGATTTCTGCCGGGCGCGGCAGGCGCTCAGCCACAAGAGCCTGACCGTTCCCCAGGTTGCCCTGCTCAATTCAGAGACCTCGCTCTGGGACCGCATGGACCGGGTCTATTCGCCTTGGGGCGGGGAGTTCGACGAGCTCGAGGGCGCCCTGCACGCGCTGCTCGAGCTCCACTATTCCGTCGACATTCTGGCTGAACACCAGCTCATTTCGCGGCTGGCCGAGTTCCCTTTCCTGGTCATTCCGGACTCCCCCAGGCTTGATCCGGAATTCCAGGAAGCCGTGGTCAAGTATGTCGAAAGCGGCGGGAGCCTGCTTCTGCTGGGCGAAAAGTGCGCCCGGCTTTTCCAGCCGATCCTCGGCGTCCGGCTGGTCGGCGAACCGCGGGAAGTCGCCGCCGAGCTGGAGACTCCCGGCGGTCCCTTCCCCGCCGGCGGCGCCTGGCAGGAAGTGGAGCCAACGACGGCCGAACCCGTCGCTCCCCGCTATCCGACCCGCGATTTCCGCCGGGACGGCTCCACGGCGGCGACGGTGGCATCATTCGGGAAGGGCAAAGTCGGGGCTGTCTTCGGACCGCTCGCCCTGGCCTTCTTTCGCAGCCACCATCCCGGACTCAGGCTCCTTATCGGCGACCTGGTGGCCCGACTTTTCTCCGACCCCCAGGTTGAGGTCGACGGCCCGCCCACCCTCGATATCACCCTTCGCCGGACCGCCGATGGCCGGCTGAGCCTTCATATTCTGAACAGGTCAGGCTTCCCCGTCCCCGACCGGTATAATTTCATCGATTATGTTCCTTCCGTCGGCCCGATCAGGGTGAGCCTCAAGCTCGCAGCCCGGCCCAAGAGCGTGCTTTGGCTGCCGGACGGCGCCAAGGTCGATTGGACCTGGAAGGACGGACGCCTCCGGGCGACCGTCCCCTCTATCCAGATCCACGGAATCCTGGTGGTTGACTGAATCCCCGAACCCGTGCCTCCCCCCAATTCTTACTTAATCTATAAAAACTATCGATACAGTCGATTTAGGCGGATGCCCCTCCAGACAGCAGGGAGTCTTTCCCGTCGGTCAGAGGTTTTTTTGGTAAACGCGGAAGCGTTTGTAGAGCTTGCCCCCCATCCTTTCCATTATTGCCCGGACGCGGACGTTGGCCTCCATCTCGTGGTGAGTGTCCATGAACTCCATGCCCGCTTCCTGGGCCGATGAAATCATCCGGTAACCCATTATGACATCAAGCCCCATGCCTCGGTATTTCTCCCTGACGGCGCCGAGGAGGAGGTCGAGCTGCCTGGTCTTCCTGGCCGCCCGCAGGATTTTGATAAACCCGAAGGGCAGGAGGCGGCCCTTGGCCTTTTGAATTCCCTCGGTCAGGTCGGGCATGCCGATGACAAACGCGACCGGCTCCCCGTCTTTCGTCACGACCTTGACAAACCGCGGGTCGAGGATGGGAAGATACCGTTTGGCCAGGTCGTCCATCTCCTTCTCATCAAGCGGGGCATAGCCGTAGATGTCGGAACCCGTATAGCACTCGTTCATCAGGGTGAGGATAGGCCTGACCCAGGGCTTGATCTCCTTCCGCTTGCGGAACTCCACAGCGGTGAAATCTCCTCTTTTCTGGGCCCTCTCGTAAATCTTCTGGTAGAACTCCGGCATCTCTTTGGGGACATCAAGCTTATAGACATAGTAGTCGCAGTCTTTTGCATAGCCTTCGTTCTCAACCATTTTGGGCATCCATTCGAAGTTGTAATAAGTGGCGATGGTGGCCCGGTTAGCGAAGCCTTCGACAAGGAAGCCCTCGGGGTCCTGGTCGGAAAACCCGTAAGGCCCGACGATTCGGGTCATGCCCTGGGCGCGAGCCCACTCCTCCACCCGGCTGAGAAGGGCATGAATGACCTCCGCGTCCTCCCCTGTCTCCAGGTAGCCGAAGCGGGCCACTTTCTCCTTTCTGTATTCATTAAAACGCGTATTGATAATCCCCATGACCCGGCCCGCGACGCGATTTTCCCGGCGGGCAAGGAGAAGGATTGTCCGGCAGTAGGAAAAAGCTTTGTTCTTAGCGGGGTTGAAATATTTCCTCTCATCCATGTAGACCGGCGGAACCCAGTTTGCCTGGTTTTTATGGATTTTGGCCGGAAGATGGATGAATGTTTTTAGGCCCTTTCGGTTGGCAACTTCCCTGACTTGAACCGTCATTGGGCGCTGCACTTAAATCTTCATCGGCATCAGGACGTAAGTATATTTCATGTCCTCTTCCAGCTCCGGCCTCATGATGGCCGCGCTGTTTTCGTCCTTGAGCTCTATCCGGACTCTCTCCGCGTTGACCGACATCAAAAAATCAAGCATGTACTGGGAGTTGAACCCCACCTCAAGATCGGGCCCTTTATAATCCACCTCCAGGTTGTCCCGGGCTTCTCCGATCTCCGGGTTGCTGGAAAATAGCTTGAGTTGGCTTTTTTCGATGTAGAATTTGACCCCTTTTGACCTTTCGCTGGAGAGCAGCGAGACCCGCCGAATGGCCTGGGTGAATTCCTCTTTGGGCAGAAGAAGGAGATGGGGATTGTCTTTGGGAATCACGGCCTCAAAATTGGGGAATTTGCTTTCGATGATCCGCGAGATGAGCATGCGGTTTTGCACCCGGAAGAAAAGGTTGTTCTCGTCGGAATCGAATTCCACCTTTTCATCGCTCATCTTGCGCAGCTCTCCCAGTGTTTTTTTGGCCACGATTACCCGGATCTCCTGCTCCGGCGCCAGGTTTTCCACGTTGGCTGCCGTATAGGAAAGACGGTGTCCGTCCGTGCTGACCAGCTCCAGCGAATTCTTTTTCAGGATGAGAAGCGCGCCGTTGAGATAATACCTTTGCTCGTGGGCGATCGCATAATACACCCGCTCGATCATCTCCTTGAATTTGTTCAACGGAAGGGTGATCCCCTTTTCGAACCGGGCTTCCGGGACCTGCGGGAAATCTTCCTTCGGCAGGCAGAGCACCTTGAACTCGCTCTTCCCCGAGCTGATTTCCATCATCAGGTCGTCGTTTTCTTTGAAAGTGACGACTTGACCATCGGGCAGAGACTTGACGATCTCGAAAATCTTCTTCCCCGACACGGTGATCGATCCCGGCTCTTCTATCTGAGCCTGAAAGTGGGTTTTCAGCCCGACCTCAAGGTCGGTTCCAACCATCTCCACCTTGCCCTCGCCGACGCTGACCAGAATATTGGCCAGGATCGGCATGGTGTTTCGCTTTTCCACGATCCCCTGCAAAAGCTGCAGTTCATCGAGCACAATTTCTTTAGCCACGGAAAATTTCATTTTTCCACCTTCCCCGTGCACATATTATTTCTTCTCTTATTTAAAGAGTTAATTTAATAAAGAAGAATAATAAAAGCAATTGGAAATGTGCATATCTTATTTAAATTGCTCATTCCGTTATTGAATCAACCCGATCAGGTTGTTGATTTCTTTGTTGAATTCAGTATCCTTGCGCCGGAGTTTATCGATTTTCCGAATGCTGTGGAGGACCGTGGTGTGGTGTTTTCCACCGAATTTTTTGCCGATTTCCGGGAGAGAAACCTTGGCCAGCTCCTTGGATAGGTACATTGCGACCTGACGGGGGAACGCCACCTTGGGGGAATTGTTCTTGGCCTTGAGCTGGGAGAGCTTGATTTTGAACTTATGGCAGACCAGTTTTTGGATCTTTTCCACAGTGACGACGGAAAGCATGGAATCGAGCAGGCTTTTTAAAGCCTCCTTGGCGATGTCGAGGTCGACTTTCTCGCCCTTCAATGAAGCGTAGGCGATGACGCGGCGGAGGTAACCTTCGAGCTCGCGGATGTTGGAATGAACCTTGTCGGCGATGAACAGGGCCACACTTTCGGGAAGGACGACTCCCTCTACCTGGGCCTTTTTCATGAGGATGGCGATGCGCGTTTCGATATCCGGCGGCTTGAGGTCGGCGATGAGCCCCCATTCGAAGCGTGAGCTGAACCGCTCTTCGAGCTGGGGGATCTCCTTGGGGGGGCAATCGCTGGAGATGACGATCTGTTTTTGGTTTTCATAAAGGTGGTTGAAGGTGTGGAAAAATTCTTCTTTGGTCCGCTCCCGGCCGGAGAGATAGTGGATGTCGTCCATCAGGAGGACATCGACGCTGCGGTATTTCTGGCGGAAGTCGAGGATTTTGCCGTATTGCAGATGATTGATCAAGTCGTTCATGAACTTTTCCGTGGTCACGAAGAGAATTTTCAAGCGCTGGTGTTTGTTCATCGTGAAATGGCCCACCGCGTTCATGAGATGGGTCTTTCCCAGGCCCGCCCCGCCGTAAATGTAGAGAGGATTGTAGGATTTCGCCGGGTTCTTGGCGACGGCGATGGCCGCGGCGTGGGCAAACTGGTTGCACGAGCCGACGACAAAGTTCTCGAAGGTGTAGTTCGGGTTGAGGTTGGGGTTGAGAAGGGCGCCGTGCTGGGCCCGCCTCTCTTCCGGCGAGCGCCGGATGAACGGAGAGGGAGTCTCATCGAAAATGTATTTGATCTCAAAATCCTTGCCGAAAAGGGCCCGGGAGCTTTCGTTGATCAGCCCGGAATAGTGAAATGAGAGCCAGTCCCGGAAATAGGAGTTGGGGACCTTGATATAGAGGATATCTTTTTCCTGTCCTATGTAGAGGGTCGGGTCGAGCCAGGTCTCGTAACTGTTTTGATCAACCTTTTTTTTGATGTCCTGAAGGATCTGCAGCCAATAGTTAAGCGTTTCTTTATCTTGCATTGCGGCTCTTTAGATTTCCACAGAAATTTCCACAATTGTGGAAAACCTTCTTGGTTTGCTGAGGGCTTCAGAGAAGGCAGAGTGAATCATAACACTACAAAAAAGCGATTTCAAGTGGGAAATTAAAAGTCGAGCCCGATCCAGAATCTGGTCTCGAATTTGCCCATCGTTTGGATGTCCAGCGGCCGGGAAAAATCCTCCCAGCCAAGCTTTTTGACGAATTCGATATGGATGGGGAGGCCGAGCATAAACATCTGGAACCCGAAGCCGTAGGACCCGAGTGCCTCGACGACGACCGGCGTGCTGTAAGAGTCCTCATAGACCTGGAATTGGGCCGGATACCCCTTGAGCTTGGAGCGGGTGACGTCGAAAAAGAGGACGCCGCGGACGGGCCCGACCGGGCCGAGAATGGTCGAAGCGGCATTAATCAGGGGGAGGCGGAACTCGGCGTTGGCGAACCAGCCTTCGGTGGAGATGATATTGTAGAAATGGGAGGACCGGACCTGGTTGTTTCCGCCATAGTAATAAATAAAGGGATCTCGTCCCCGGGCGGCCCAGCCTTCAAACCGCAGGGCGAAGAGCGCCTCGCCTCCGAGATAAATATACTGCCGCAGGTCGGCCTGCAGGGTGGTGCTGCGGAAAAAGCTGGCCGTGACGGGGAGAGCCTGGGAAACGGCCAGGCGGAAGGTGTGCCCGGCGCGCGGGCCGTAGTAGGGGTTGAAGTGGGTTGTCTCCCCGACAAAAGCCAGGGACAAGTTCAGCATATTCCCGTTCCAGAAGTAGCCGTACGACCCGGTGGAAGATCCCCCCAGGCCATAGGGATCGAAGAAATTCTCCTCATAACGGTAAAAGCCAAAATTCCCTTCCAGCCTGTAGTAGAGGCTCAGGGGATAATAGGCGGAGATGTTGGCGCTCGAAATCTTGCGGTAGGCGATGGCGTCCTGGTAGTTGAGCCGGTAGTAGAGTGACGGGTCAAGATAGGCGTAGGGGGGATAGTAAAACATGGTGTATTCGAAGACATTGGGCATGAATTGGAGGCGCTTTTTCTGATTGAGATAGGACAGAAAATAGGAACGGAATCCCCTGGACTGGTAGGCCAGGAGGGAGAAATTGTGATTTCCCATCAGGTCGCTGAAAGCGATGGCGGAGCCGCCGAAAATCGACCCGTCCGAGGAAAGGACCACATCAAGGGGGGGGCGGCCGGCGACATACAGCTTGTCCATCCCCTGATAGGGAGCGATCTTGGCCTGGTCGATCTCCAGGCTGAGGGTGGGTTTGTAAGAGGCGGGGGGCCTGCTTTCCTCAACTCTGGCGAAGAGGGCCCTTTCTTCGAAGACGCCATCGAGTTTGGCGGAAAAAACCTGATAGGAGCCTTTGTTGAAAGAAGAAAAAATGATCTCCCGGGAGTTGACGGGATGGGGAGAAGGAAAGAAGTTACCCGTCCGGACGTCGGTGTAACGCTTGATCTCTCCGCTGTCGAGATGGACGCTATAGATATTGTAGGATTCCCTGGAGTCTCCCGAATAATAGATCTCGCGGCCGCCGGGCGAGAAAGAGGGGCAGGTGGTGTTCCCGTCGCCGAAGGTCAGCTGCGTCTTTTGCTTCAGGTTGTGGAGGGGCGAGATGAAAAGCTTGTCGGAGGCGTTGACCCGGATCGAGTAGGCCACGGACTGCCCGTCCGGCGAGATGGCCGGAGCCTTTTCGAAGAACGAATCCTGCGTCAAGTTGACAATTTCCCCGCTCTCGATGTCGAGGCGGAAGATATCATGGGTTCCGCGGCTAAAGGCGGTGAAAAGGAGGGCCCGGCCGTCGGGGAAGAAGCAGGGGGAAGATGGTTGGTCATAGGGGATCTTGAATTTCCGGACCGTGCGGCCGCGCATCGGGTCCACGAGAAGGAAGGAGTACCGTCGGCCGTCCCGGGCGGCGAAGACGATCAGGTCCCCGTCGGGCGACCAGGCGACGCTGCGGCCGAGGCTGGGGTCGTAATCGTAGCGGATGTAGGAATATTTCGTGGTGAATCCCTGGGTGATGTTCTTGACAATGGACCCGTCCCTGGTCGAGATCAGGACGAGGTCGATATCGAAATCGGTCACATTGTAGGTGATGCCGGCGACCAGGTCGCCGGAGGGGGAGACGGCATGGGAAAAGGTGAAATAATAAGGGTTGAGCGGAAACTTGGGTCCGAGGGCGATGCTGTAGTCCTCCGGGTTCTCCCGGAGGAGATATTTTTTGCTTTTCTCCCGCAGGTACTTGCGGAACTCATAGTTGAATTCGACGGGCTTGAGGTTGAACGCCTTCCGCAGCGGCGTAATCCGGCCGATGAGCGGCGAGCTTTTCAGCGCCTGCCAGAGGTCCTGGATTCCGCTCTTGCCGTAGCGTTCCTCGATGAAGTCGTAGATGGCATGGCCGAAGTCATAGGCCGGGTCACGGGGCGCGGGATAACGGGAGTAGAGATCTCCGGAGTCCGTGATCTCGGGGATGCGGTCGTTGAGGGCGGCGTCGCGCACGATCATGGAAGACCAGGTGGACCAGTCCTGCGTCGTGTATTCCGACAAACCCTCGAAGAGCCACAGCGGAGGGGCGTTCAGCGCGTAGAGGGATGCCGAAGGACCGCCCCAGAGGATGTCGAATTCGAAGACATGGGTGAGCTCGTGTTCGACCACGTGGGCGAGCTCGTCGAGGGACATATCGCCGTGCAGGCCGATCCGGTGCAGCACGGGCTCGCTGACCCCGAGCACGCCCTCGGAGACCTGGAACAGGCTGGACTGTTCGAAATCGGTATAGGTTGTGTAAAAAATGACGGGGACGGGGCTGCTGAGCTGATGCTTCAGCGTCTCGCTCAGCTTCTGGTAGGCGCTTTCCGAGAGTTCGGCGAGGTTCTTGAGGGTCTGCGGGTCATCGGCGTAGTGATAGAGCTCGAAGTGCTCGGTGTCGTATTTCTTCCATTTGAAGTCCTCATAGACCACCCGGTTCTTGCCGTAGTAGGGATAGAAAAACCACTGCTGGGACAGGCCCGTGGAGAACAGGGCCAGGCTGAGGACGAAAAAACAAACGACTCGGCCGCGCCGCTTCATGGGGGGCTCCTTTTTATTTGGCCAAGAGATATCTTTCCTGGATACGCTCTTCGCCCAAGATCGGACGGAAGAGCTTTTGTTTGACCCGTTGGATGAGGTCGAACAGGGCAAAGTCCGCCCTCTGCTTGGGGCTGGTGTAGGTTTTGCTCTCTTTATAGGTTTTGCTGATCAGGATTTCGCCGCTCGCCGTATTGATGATGTGGATGGTGATGTCGAGGACAAAGACAGTCCGCTCGGCGATGGTCTTCTGGGGGGTGAGCTCGTCCTCCCTCGGGTCGCCGGGCCGGCTCAGAACGGCTTTGCGCGTTTCCCGGGAGAGCTCGGCCTTGCCGGTGAAATAGAGGAGGGAGCCGGAATCGGGGGCGAGGGATTTCCAGAACTCGGAGTTCTGGAAAGCGGCTTCGCTCTCGATGTCGACAGCCCGGGAAAATACCTTGCCCGGGAATTTTCTTCCCAGTTCCTGCTCGAAGTACTGCCCGATCTCCTGGCTGAGGTCCAGCCCGGCAGTCTCCTTGGGAGTCAGGAACGTCGTGACGGCCATTTCCTGAAATCGGTCCAACCGGAGGGTGGAATAAGCCGGAATTTCAACCCGGATCTTTTTATAGGTTTCCGTGCCCGAGCAGGCGGCCAGCAGAAGAAGGCCGACGAGGGCAAGGCTATTTTTTTTCACCCTGATCCTTCTCTTTCTTTTTTCCCTTTTCTTCTTTCTCCTTTTTTTCGGGGTCCATGTTGTCCCGAAATTTCTGATAGTTCGATTTCACCCAGGTGTTTTGCGGCCCCAGTTTAAGCGCGATTTCGTACTCCCTGCGGGCCTCCTCCCAGAGCCCCTTCTTCTCGTAGGCGACGGCCAGATTATTGTGGGCGGCGACGGAATCCGGGTTCGCAGCCAGGACCTTTTTCCAGCGGAAGATGGCCTCGTCCCAGAGGTCTTTTTCGACCGCCCAGATGCCGAATGAGGTCTGATCGGTCAGGCGGGAGGGGGAGCAGCCGAATCCGAGCAGAAGGAGAAAGAAGATAAAGAGGATTTCCGTCAGGCGGCTTCCACTCATGGCGTAGCTGTTACTTCGAAGGTACATTTTTTCCCGGCAATCGTCAAGTTCAGGCAAAAAAAGCAGCAAGTTCTGTGCCACAGACTCAGATTGGAGAGTGAAAAATGCGTTGTCTTGGCCGCCCGGTGAAGTTATAATAACAGCCGAATTTCCGGGAGGAGGACCCCATGGGGATGTGGATCGAAGGCAAGGCCCTGGCCGACAAAATCAAGGAGGATATCCGCCTTGAGGTGGCGCATTTCCAGAAAACCGTCCATAAAACCCCCGGCTTGATCGGCATCCTGGTGGGAGAGCACAAAGCTTCCCAGATTTACCTCCGGAGCAAGGAAAAAGCGAGCCAGGGGCTCGGAATTGCCTCCCAGATTCTCACTTTCCCCGCCGACATGGAGGCAAAAGCGCTCAAAGAGGAGATCGGAGAGCTCAACGAACGGGACGATGTGGACGGCATTCTGGTGCAGCTCCCCCTCCCCGCCCATCTCGATTCCCATGATATCATCTGCGCCATCTCACCCGCCAAGGACGTGGACGGTCTTCATCCCTTCAGCCTGGGCAGCCTTCTGGCCAACCAGCCCGGATTGAGGCCCTGCACGCCGCTGGGAATCGTCGAGCTGCTCAAGTTCCAGGGCATCCGCATCGAGGGGAAAGAAGCGGCGGTCATCGGCCGCTCCCTGATCGTGGGCAAGTCTCTGGCCGCCATGCTGACCAACGAGAACGCGACCGTCACCATCTGCCATTCCAAAACCGGGCGGCTGCCCGCGGTTGCGGCGCGGGCTGATATCCTGATCGCGGCCATGGGAAAGGCGGCCTTCGTCGGGCCCGAGTTCGTCAAAGAGGGGGCCACGGTCATCGACGTGGGCATCAACCGGGTCAGCGACGGAGAGAGGGTCAGAGAGCTCTTCGGGAAGGATGAGAAAAGAGAAAAAGACCTGGCCGATAAAGGCTATACGGTGGTCGGGGATGTTGATCCCCGGGTCATCGAGCGGGCGGCCTACCTGACACCGGTCCCGGGTGGTGTCGGCCTGCTGACGGTCGCCATGCTCATGAAGAACACGCTCCAGGCCTTCAAGCGCCGCCGCAACCTCAAATAGGAAGAATCTCCGTTCATATGATTCCGGCCGGCGCAGTATGCCGCCCTCGGCCCCCGAACCCCGGGGAACCAGTCCCGTCGGTTCCCCCCGTCGGAGAATCCGACGGGTCCCCCCTCCGCTACGGGGGCTTACGGGCGGCATACTGCGCCGACCATAAAGATCACATAATTGGAAATGCTTTCCCTCAAATAGCGGGAATTTGCGCGGCGGCGGGTTTTATGGTATAAATTCTCACTCCATCAAAACGAGAGAGTTACGACGATGCCGAAAACTTGCGATGTCTGCGGAAAAGGGCCCATCTTCGGGCACAGCGTCAGCCATTCCCATAAAGCCTCGCCCAAAAAGTGGAAGCCCAACCTCCAGCAGGTGAGGGCGCAGACGGACCAGGGCGTGCGGAAGATCTGGGTGTGCACTCGCTGCCTGCGCGCCGGAAAAGTGGCCAAGGCGGGCTGACCGCCCGTTCAGACTCTTTCCACTGACAGGATCTCTTTAATCCCCGCGATCTTTTTGACGATGGTCTCGAGGTGTTTCATATCCTTGATGATCAGGCTGAGCTTGATCTGGGCTTTTTTGTCCGCCGTCGTGATGACCTCGGCTTTGACGATGTTCCCCTCGAGCTGGGCGATGCCGGTCGCGACCTTGCCCAGGACGCCCGGTGAGTCGGCCGCCATGATCAGCAGCCGGCTCTTATAGGGTCCGGCGGAAGCCGAATCCCACGAGACTTCGACCATGCGGTCGCTGTTCAGGATTTCCCTGCTCACCAGGGGGCAGCGGGTGGCATGGATGGTGATGCCCTTGCCGGCGGTCATGTAGCCGATGATCGGCTCGCCCTTGATGGGCGAGCAACAGCGCGCCAGGTTGACGAATTCGGTCGAGGTGTCTTTAACCAGGATCCCGGGGCCCGCCTTGCCGCTGACTTTGTCCATGAACTTGCGCAGCAGAGCCTGTTTTTTTTCGGCCGGCTCCCCCTCCGGGCTGAGTCGGGCCATGAATTTTTTATCGACGACCACCTTCCCCAGGCCGATGGAGGCGAAGAAATCATCCTTCGTCTTGACCCGGAAAGGCAGGATTTCGGCCAGGCGCCGCAGGAGCTGGTCTTCCTTCAGGAGGTCGCGGGGCAGGTCGTATCTCTTCGATTCCCGTTCCCAGATCTTTTTGCCCAGCCCGATGCTCTTGATTTTTTCCTGCTGGTTGAGCCAGCGTTTGATCTGGTGGCGGGCGCCGGAAGTGAAGACGATGTTCAGCCAGGTCCGCCGGGGAGCCTTTTCCGGCGCCGAGACGATCTCGACGATGTCACCGGTCTTGAGGATCGTTTTGAGGGGCGCGGCCCGGCCGTTGATGATCGCCCCGGCCGCATGCAGGCCGATCTCGGAATGGACCTTGAAGGCGAAGTCCAAGGCCGACCCGCCAAGAGGCAGGTTGATGACCTTTCCCTTCGGCGTGAAGGCGTAAACCTCTTCGGGGATGAGGTCGGTCTTGAGGTTTTTCAGGAATTCGCGGGGGCTCTTCTGCTCTTTATAGAGGTCGACCATCTCCCGCAGCCACTCCAGACGCTTGTCTTCCCGGACCAGGCTCGAAGCGTCCTGGTCTTTATATTTCCAATGAGCGGCGATCCCGTTTTCCGCCAGACCATTCATATCCTGGGTCCGGATCTGGACCTCAAAGGTCTGCTTGTCTTCGGTGATGATGGTGGTGTGAAGCGCCTGATAGAGGTTGGGCTTGGGCATGGCGATGAAGTCGCGGAAGCGGTGAGGCAGCGGCGGCCATTTCTGGTGGATGATGCCCAGCGCCGCGTAGCAGTTCTTGACGGTGTCGGTGATGATCCGCAGGGCCTTGAAATCGTAGACCTGGTCGAAATCGATCTCGCGCCGTTTCATCTTGTCGTAGATGCTGTAGAGCCGTTTGATCCGATACTGGATCTCGGCCGGGATGCCGTTCTCCCGGATCAGGTCTTCCAGCGTCGCTTTGAACCTGGCCAGCTGCTCCTCGGCGCTCTGCCGGGCAGGGGCGACGAGGGCGGCGATGCGGAAGTAGTCATCGGGGTTGACGTAGCGGAAGGAGAGATCCTCGAGCTCGGCCTTGATCCGGCCCATGCCGAGCCGGTTGGCGATGGGGGCGTAAATATCCAGCGTCTCTTTGGCGATTTGTCTCTGCTTGTCATCCGGCAGAAACTTCAGGGTTTTGAGGTTGTGGATCCGGTCGGACAGCTTAATGAAGATGACGCGGAGGTCGTTGATCATGGCCATGATGATCTTGCGGATGGTCTCCGCCTGCCGGACTTCGGGCGAGGATTCCTGGACGCGGCTGATCTTGGTAACGCCCTCGACCAGGTCGGCCACGTCCTGGCCGAAGTTTTCGCGGACGTCCGCGGCGGTGATATCCGTGTCCTCCAGGACATCGTGGAGGAGCCCGGCGACAAGTGTCGTGTGATCGAGCTTCATGTCGGCCAGCATGTTGGCCACCTCGAGGGGGTGGCTCAGGTAAGGCTCGCCGGAGCGCCGGGTCTGGCCCTTGTGGGCCCGGGCGGCAAAGACGTAGGCCTTCTTCATCTGGTTGATGTCTTTTTCGCTGTAGGACCCGGCGACTTTGTCGAGGATATCGTCGAAGCGGATCATCGGTGATTCTTCTCTCTGGCCAGGATCCATTCGGCCGCGGCCAGGATGTCCGCGGCGACGAAGGCCGGCTTGATTCGTTGTTCCCGGAGCCGCTCCAGGGATTCCCGGCCGAATCCGGTCAAGACTAGGACCGGCGTGGCCCCGATATTCATCCCAAAGACGACGTCCTCCACTTTGTCGCCGACCGTATAGGAATGGCCGAGGTCGAGGCGGAAGTCGGAAGCGGCCCGGCGGGCCAGCCCGGTTGCCGGCTTCCGGCAGTCGCAGGATTTCCGGTATTCCGATATCTCCGAGCCTTCAAAATGGGGACAGTAATAAATGGCGTCGAGGCGGGCGTTGCGGGCGGCGAATGCCTCTTTCATGTGGTCATGGATTTCGGCCAGGGCGCCCTCGGAAAAAAAGCCGCGTCCGACGCCCGACTGGTTGGTGACGACGATGGCCAGCAGGCCGCCCCGGTTGAGCAGGCGCACGGCGCCAAAGCTCGCCGGATAGATCGAGATCCGGCTGTAGTCGGCCGGATAGCCGGCCTCCGTATTGATCGTCCCGTCGCGGTCGAGGAAGACAGCTCTGTTTTTCATCGCCACACGGATTCGCCGGCGAGGAAGACCTCCTCCACAGGGATAGTCGTCATGCAGCGGTGGTCGTAGGGGCATCTGCGGTAAGTGCAGGGCCAGCAGGGGACGTCGTGTTTGACCACGCGGGAGGGCTGCTCGAAGGGTCCGGTGACGGCGGGGTCGGTCGGCCCGAAGATGCCGACGACCGGGACCCGGAGCGCATTGGCCAGGTGCATCGGGCCAGTGTCGTTGGAGATGAAGAGAGCGGCCAGGCTGATCAGGCCTAGGAGCTGGAGCAGGGTTGTCTGCCCGGTCAGAACAAACGGCTTCCGCTCCATGGCCGAGCGGATGGACTCGGCGATATCCGCCTCGGAGGCGGAGCCGATGATCAGGATTTCAGCGGCCTTCTCTTTCTGGAACAGCGCGGCCAGTTGAGCGAACCGGTCGGCCGGCCAGCGCTTAGCC
>CAZYWP010000038.1:0-22941 GCA_964651495.1 uncultured Eubacteriales bacterium
CGAGGAGCGTGAGTCCGCTGCGGATTTTTTTTCGCCACAAGTTCTTATAGGCGACCTGATAAATGTTCATTGTGCTAATCTCTCCTAGAATTTTAAAAAATATGCGTTTGTTCCGAAACGGATCTGCTTTTTGGTGAGTATGGGTGGCACGGCGATAGTCCCCACCCGCCCGCAGCGAAATGGGGAGAGTATTTCAGGTATTTATTGCCCAGCAGAAACTCGTCCACCAGGATCAGATTTTTTTTCGTCCCCCGCAGCGCCGCCCGGAAATCCGATCCGGCTTCCGGCGCCGGGTTCCGGATGGCGGCCACGCGGCTCTCGCCCGTCGTCCGGCCGGAAAAGACGTCATAATAGTAGAAATCCCTGAGGTTGAGTCCCCTGAATTGTTCACCGAACTTGGGGTCGCGAAGGCTCCCCGCATACCGGGAAGTCAGCTTCTGGAAATAGAAGGCGCGGATATTGCCCTCGAGGTCGAGGGCCAGGAAGACCTGGATGCCGCCGTATTGTCCTTTCTGGTTGACGCCGTGAATGTAGCCGATGAGGTCCCGGCCGCGGAACACCTGGTACATTGTGTAGGGGACATCGATGGTCTCGTAGAGGCCTTTGAACCCGTCTCCGAGCCTCCTTTCGACCTCGCGGAGGAGCGCTTCCCCTCCCTTCTGGGCGATCGAGACATAGAGCGTTTTGTAGCCGGTGGACTCGGGAAAGAGGCGTTTGACGTCCCGGTCGGGGTCGTTCAGGTCGCAGCCGACGGCCGGGAAAAGCGGTGGAGCGGCAAAGGAGAGAATAAAGTAAAAAAGTACGCCGTTAAAGAGGGCCCGCGGTCGCCTCATTTTTTGCTCCTCATCGGTCAGAAGATGATCCTCTTATAATAGTAAACCTGGAAAACCAGGCGGGAGTCCTTCGTCTCTCCATCGTAGGCATACATTGCCCTCATGGTCAGGTCGGCCGTGGCGAGGAACGACAGCCCGGTGGAGAAATTCAGCCAGGCCTCACCGCTCTGTTTCTGGAAAATCGGTTGGATTTCCCACTTCAGCCTCTCCTCCTGGAGGAGATTAATTCCCAGGCGCCAGAAGAGGGCCAGGGCATCCTCCCCGAACTTTTTTCCGACCATCACGTCCAGCCGGTTTTCCACGTTGTTCCAGAGATAGGAGAGGTCCGCTCCGACCAGCCTCAGGGGCCTCGGATCGGCCGAGAGAATATCATACCCCATTGTCTCGAGAGTCTTTCCGTAGGCTGCTGACAGGCCGAAGCTGGAGTTGCTCCGGCTCAGGACTCCGATCCCGAGCCGGCCCGAAAAAAGGTAGTTTCCCTCCAGGCGAAGCGGCATGCCCGAGCCCGCGGTCAATGAGACCGCCCAGTTTCCTCGAGCGAAATCGCGGCCCAGGCCGACTCCCCAGTCCCGGTCAAACCCATAATCGTACATAGCCAACGCCGGCAGCAGGTGCGAATGCGTATCGAAAACCGAGCCGAGTCCGAGCGCCGGACGATTGTGGCCGGCCCAGAGGTCCGCCAGCGCAAGCTTAAACTTGATGTAGGCGTTATAGATCTGCGGCTCGAGCGTCCGGTCACCCGAGGCGTTCAGGGTTAGCCGTCCCTGGATGGCCAGGACGGCAAAGTCGCCGGTCTCCCCGGACAGCCGCTGCACGTAATCGAACCCCAGGCTGGGCTTCTGCATGGCCTCGCTCTGGTCCAGGGAATAGAAAATCCAGCGGTCCCTGGCGCCGGAATATCCGCCGACGGCCTGGGCTTCGAGGTAGAAAAGCGACCCCTGGCCGAGAACCTCTCCAGCTGGAAAAAAGAGAGCAAGAAAGAGAAAGAGCGGAAGCCTTTTAAACATCAAACCGGAAAGCGCCGCGGAAGACCGTTGACTCGCCGCGGCGGAAGGTCAGTTTGACTTCCCATTCTCCCGGCATGACGATATTGACCGGAAGAAGGTAGTCATTCTTTTTATTCAGCTTGAACTCCTGGTACCCCGAATCATGGGCGCCGGCCATGGAAGGCATGTCAAAGCGGCCGAGGACGTTGAAGGCGGCGCTTTGATTTCCTGATTGATCAAAGACCTGGACTCTGAGGATGGTCATTCCCATCCTCGGTTTGGCCGTGAATTCATAGATAAAATAGAAATCGTCGTCGAGCGGGCATTTTTTTCCGGGGCCGGAAAGTTCCTTGTATTCCACATTTTCGGTCTGACCTGGTCCCGGCTTCGAGCGTATCCCGCCGGCAGCGGCCAGAACCGCGCCGCCGTATGCCAGGACTCCCAGGACAACGGCGGCGCTCGCCGCTATCTTAAAAGGACGTTTCGGGTTCATCTTGTCCTCCGTTTGAAGAATCCTTGCCTTAAGTTTATTATTTCTATCGATTTTATAAATATTATAGTCTATTTTATCGGTCTTGACAAACGGTCAAAGGCGGCAGGGGGCGGTTTTTTTTCCAAGGATTCCGTTATAATGGGCTGTCCCGAGCTGCCTTGGTGCGACAGCCGGGGTCATCGGCCCAAGCAGACGGGCCGGCGGATGAAATGAGCTGAACACAGGAGGCCGCGCATTCGCGAGCTGGTGACGATCGGCGCCTGTCTTGTCCTGGCCGGTTTATTTTTTCTGGGCGAGCGGCGGGCCGTGGGGCGAAATTCAAAGCGGATACCGCTGCGAATCGGGGTGACCGGGACGAGGGGGAAATCGACGGTTACACGGCTCATTGCCGCCGCTCTCCGGGAGGCCGGGTATTCCGTCCTGGCCAAGACGACGGGGTCCAGGCCGGCCCTGATTTTTCCGGACCGAAGGGAAACCGAAATCAAGCGGCGAGGCCCGGCCACCATCCTCGAGCAGGCCAAAATCCTGCGGCTGGGGGTCAAGCTGGGCGTCCGGGCAGTCGTGGCCGAGCTGATGAGTATTCAGCCCGAGTGCGTTTTTATCGAGTCCCGCCGGATTCTCCGTCCCCAGGTCCTCGTCATCACCAACGTCCGCCTGGACCATCGGGAAGAGATGGGCCGGACAAAACGGGAAATCGCCGCCAGTTTGGCCTCGGCCATCCCGCCTCGGGCCACTGTCTTTATTCCTGAAGCGGAGTCCTACCCGGAATTCGACTCAGCCGCCGAGCGGGCCAAGGCAACAGTCATCAAAGTCCCCGCTGGGGGAGGTCAGGAGCGCATTTCCGGCGACGCCCCGTTGCGATTTTTCCCTTTCGGCGAGCACATCGACCTGGCTCTGGCCGTAGCCGCGCATCTCGGCATCCCGGCGGAGGCGGCCCGCCGGGGAATGGCGGAAGCCAAGCCCGACTTCGGCGGTCTCAAGGTCTGGGAAGCGCTCCTGGGAGACCCGCCGGCGCCGTGGCTGCTGGTCAGCGCCTTTGCCGCCAACGAGCCCGAATCCACGGGGGTCATCCTCGAACGGGTCAGAGAATGGCCCGCGGCCTCGGGCCGGCCGCTGGTCGGGATCCTCATTTTCCGGTCCGACCGGGGGGACCGGACCAGGCAGTGGGTCGATGCCCTGGACAGCGGTTTCTTCTCCGGGTTTGAAAAGGTCTACCTGGCCGGCGCTCATCTTCAGGCCATGGAGGTCAGGAAGCGAAGGAAGAGGTTGCGGTTCCTGAAAATACTTTCGGTCCGTTCTCCCAACGTCATCATGGAACGCCTGGCCGCAGAGGAGCGCCGGGGCGCTGTGCTCGTCGGCTTGGGGAATATGGTCGGGCTCGGCGCCGCCCTGGTCGAGCACTGGGAACGCATCGGGAGGCCTCATGCACTATGAAACGGTCTTTATCGGAGTCCTACTGGCGCTTCTCTATGCGGAGATCATGGGCCTCTATCCGGGCGGGATCATCGTCCCCGCCTTTCTGGCGCTCACCCTCGACCAGCCGTTCAGAGCGCTGGCCACCGTGGGGGTCGCCTGCCTGAGCCTGCTGACCTATAAAGCCGCCGCCCGCTATTTCATCCTCTTCGGACGCCGCCGGTTCGTCGTCATGCTCCTTGCGGGGGGATTCTGGGCGCAAGCCTGGTTTCTCCTGGCCCCCGAGTTCTTCCCGGCGCCCCTCGAGCTCAGGGCTGTCGGTCTGATCATTCCCGGTCTCCTGGCCAATAACCTGGAACGGCAGAGATTCTGGCCGACCCTGGCTTCTCTTCTGACCGTCACGGTAAGTACTTATTTTCTGGCGGCCCTTTTCAGGCTGATCATATAAGAAGGAAACGAGGAGCAAGGTCACAAAGGGATGCCCTACGGAGTTCAACGGAACGGGAGACAAGCCCGGGCCGCTTATTTCCTGGCTGGGCTGAGCCTCATGTTTCTCCTCCTGGCCGAGTCGATCGCCAGGCGGCCGCCGGAGGTCGGGGAAGAAATGCGACGGGCAGCGGCCCTGATGAAGGACGCGACCGAAGCCGTCCGTCGCTGCCGCGAAGCCCGGGGCATTTCCATCGACCCCGCCTCCGATATCAACCGCACCGGGTTCATCGGCCTGGAGGCTTCGCCGATTACGACCTCTGTGGGCAACCTGGAGGCCAAACGAACGACCGCCAATCCCGCCTTTGCCGGGCTTCTCGTTTTTCTCCTCCATGAGGCCGGTGTCAGAAAAGGCGACACTGTTGCCATCGGCGCTTCGAGCTCCTTCCCAGCGCTTATCACGGCGGCGCTCAGCGCGGCCCAAGCGCTGGAGCTGCGGCCGCTCCTTATCTGCTCGCTGGGCGCTTCTCAGTGGGGCGCCAACCATCCCGCTTTCACCTGGCTGGATATCGAGGATTGCCTGAATGATTCGGGGATTCTTACCTCCGCTCCGATCGCGCTTTCACTCGGGGGAGAGGGAGACACCGGCCAGGACATGAGCCCGGAGGGCTGCGCCCTGCTCACCCGGAGGGCTGCGCTGACCGGACTTCCCTTTCTGGCGGAATCCAGTCTGGAGAGGAATGTCGCCGAAAGGATGCGCCTTTACCGGGAGGCCGCCGCCGGCGAGGGCATCATCACGGCCTTCATCAACATCGGCGGCGGCTATGCCAACATGGGAACGGATTCGGAGATCCTGAAGGTTGCCCCCGGCCTTGCTGCCTTCCGGGCGATCCCGCCCGCCGAGCGGCGCGGGGTCATCTTCGAGATGGCCGCCCGCCGGGTTCCGGTCATCCACCTGCTTTACATGAAAGGCCTCTGCGAGCGCTACCTCCTTCCCTGGGACCCAGAACCCCTGCCGCCGCCCGGCGAGGGGGAGGTTTTTCAGGTAAAATCTTTTTCCCGCCTGCTTTTAGCGATCATTGCCGGAACATACTTCGCGCTCGTCGCTTCATGCCTGTTGGTCTTCCGGCGGAAATCGGGAAGAAGCCCCCGGAACGGGGCGGCCGTCACCTCTTGAGGGTGATTATCAAGATGCACTGGTAGGAGTCGAGCCGGTCCTTATCCTGGCAGATGCCGCGCTCGATGGTGAGGACACCCAGGGGGTATTTGGTCCAGCGATAAAGGCTGATATCATTCGCGGAGCCGGTGATGGCGGCGAGCTCCTGTACTGTTGTCTGCACCTTGGGAAGATGCAGATACTCCAGAATCCGGTTGACCGAGTGGATGTCCTTGATGCGGAAGTACTTTTGCTCCGCATCCAGGGTCACGGACAAGGGCGGCCCGGGAACCGTGAAGACGTAGCGGACGAAACTTGTTCCGCCGGCGTAGCTTTCCTCTTTTTCGTAGATGTAGTTCGGCAGTTTTTCGGGAAAAAATGTCTCTTTCACCTGGCCCCGGATATTTCCCCAGGTGACCTTCTCGAACCCGGTGTGCTGGAGATAGAGAAGGACGGCGATCAGGAAGACGGCGAACAGCAGGGCCCGGATGAGATTATCAGTCTCTTTTTTGACCAGGACGCGGATGATCCAGATAGCTACGAGACCAAGCAAGACGAGGACGACGTTTTTCAATAACACAGCATCCATTCTCTCCTCCTCAACTTGGCTTTATTCTAACAGAATCGGGGCCTTTTTTCTTTACTTCTCCCGGCAAAAACATAAAAATATCCGATATTAGGAGGGCCGCATGAAAAAAAGCCTCGTTCTTTTAGTCGCAGTAGCAGCCCTATTTAGCTTCCTATTCCCACAGGTCTCGAAGGCCGGAGAGGAAAAGCCGCCCGAAGTGATCTCGTTGCTTGGGAAGAAACTTTATGCCACCCCGGCGGAAGGGGAGGAGTTGTCCAAGCTCGAGGCCGGACTCCAGGAGGCGTTGAAGGCGGTCGAGGCTGATCCTGAGAACAAAAAAATAGGGGACGGTCCTAATTTTGTTAATCTAAGCTTAACTCTCCATCGGAGGTCAGTGCCGCCACCGATTATCAACCCCGCGACAGCCCGGCCAACTTCAGGCAGTTACTCACCGCATAGGCCTGATAATCGTTGTTGAAATAAATGTAAACTTCCTCCGCCTTTGCCCGGCGGATGATGCCGGCCCACTCCTCAAGTTCTTGGTCACCGTAATTGTGCCGGTGTTCTCCCGTCAGCCCGTGGAAACGGAAATAGGCGAGGGGGGCGGTCTCGGGAGAGGTCTTCGGCACTTTGGCCGATGACACCGTACAGAATGCCACCCCGTGAGCCCGCAAAAGCTCGTACGCCTTTTCATCGTACCAGCTCTCATGGCGGAACTCGACGACATTCTTGTATTCCGGTGACAGCGTCTCGAGGAATCCGGCGAGCAGGTCCAAGTCCAGGGTGATCGACGGCGGAAGCTGGAAGAGGATGCATCCCAGCCTTTCCCGCAGCGAATCGGCCAGGATATAGAAATAACGGACCTCGCTACGCACGTTCTTCAATTTTTTGAGGTGGGTGATCTGCCGGTTGGCTTTGAGGGTGAAGGTGAAATGCGCCGGCGTCAGCTCGAGCCATCGGCGGAGCGTCTCGGGTTTGGGGAAGCGGTAGAACGTCATGTTGATCTCGACGGTGGCGAAGGTCCGGGCGTAGAAGGACAGCCATTCACGGACGGGTAGGTCGGGGGGGTAGAACCGGCCTTTCCAGCCCGGATAGCTCCAGCCCGACGTGCCGAAGTGATAGGCCTGAGGCATCACAGCCTCCGGAACCAGTCGTTATTATGGAATCAATACCTTTATAAGGTCGGAGCAAAATGAATGTCAAGATGAAAACCTAAGATTGGTCGACCCAGCCAATTGAGCTTCGGGCGCAGAGGCATTCGATCCACTTTACTTAAGAAAAAAATGTGCTACAATAATGTTCGCATTCGAATATGGCCAACCCGGTCAAGAGTCATCATTTTTCCGATTTCCTCAAGCCCGTCCAAATCATTCATGAGCTCCAGGCCAAGGAAAAAGTCCAGGCCATCGAGGAGCTCCTGGATGTTCTGTTCAAAGAAAAGCTGATCAAGAACAAAAAGCTCATCCTGACTCGTCTCGTCGACCGGGAGCGGCTGGAAACCACCGCCATCGGCGACCATGTGGCTGTGCCGCATGCCCGGGTGGATACAGGAGGGGAGATCGCCATCGCCGTCGGCCGGTCGGAAAAAGGGATCGACTTCGACTCCATCGACAAGAAGAAAGTCCATCTCATCATCCTGATCGTCTGGAACCCCACGCTTCCCGGCCTGTTCAACCATCTGTTTGCCGGACTGGCCCGCTTTTTGCACAAACCGGGATACCGCCAGCGGCTGTTCGAGGCCAAGAGCAAGGCGGAGCTTTTTAAGATCCTCTCGGAAATCGAGCTGACTTTTCCCCAGGAAGACCGGATCATCAGCCGGGCGAACCTTCTCAACAAGCTCCAGGACATCGAGCTGCGCAAGAAGAAAGCGACCAAGGACCAGCTCAAGGAGCTGAACAAGCATGCCGAGCTGATCCGGGAGGAGCTCGACGAGGCGCTGCTGACCCGCTTCGACAAACTCATCCAGCGCTACGGGTTTGCCGTAGCGGAGGTTGACGGCGGCGCCTGCCAGGGCTGCAACATGAGGATCGCCACCCAGATGAGCTCGGCCATCGAGGGCTCGAACGATATCTATATCTGCGAAAACTGCGGGAAGTTCCTCGTCGCCTCGCGCAAAAAAAAGAAATAAAGGCGCCTATCATTTTTAACGAGGCTCGGGGTTGGGATTCGTCAGCCCGCTCGTTTCCCACAGCGTCTCTTTGGAGGGAGAAAGCTTCGCTTCCCCCCTTCCAACCGTCGCTTCGCTCCGTGCCTCCCCTTCTCGGACTTCGTCCTGCGACCAAGGGGGCCATCCCCCTTGGAATCCCCGCTGCTTTGCTGCCGCAAATCAGCAAACTCGCTTTCAGTCGAGAAACCATGCCCGCTCAGGATTCGACGGACTTCCTCACCCAACACCCTCGCCTCTCCCCCCCATGAAGGTCACCTTTCCATGCTGTCCGACGGGTCAGATTGATTCTTTATTTATAAGCACAAACAAATCGGTAGGTCCCGGAGCCGGCCTCGAAAACGGCCCGGCAGCCCCTCATCCCGAGAAATTTGATTTCCCGGGAGTGTCGGGCCGGCCGCCCGCTTTCCCTGACGCCGGCCAGGTTTTTGGCGGGGAGATGGATCTGCGCTCCGGTATTGACGGGGATTTCCAATTCCAGGCTGAATTCGCCGTCCTCGTCCCTCCAGTTGCAGCGGATGTCGCCGTAGAGGGAGTGATATTCAGCCCTGGCCCAGAATATACCGCCGACGGGGTTGGGGAGGATAACGATCTTCTTGAACCCGGCAGAATCGTCCGCCTGGCGGATGCCCGCCAGCCCCGAGTAGAGCCATTCCATAATATGACCCAGCATCATATGGTTGTTGGAGACGTCCTCCCGGGCCGGCCAGGACTCGGTCAGCGCGGTCGCCCCCCTGGCCAGCTGATAACCGTAGCCCGGGACGTCGGAGCGGGAGTTCATTTCGTAGATCAGGTCGGAGGCGCCGCCCTCGTCGAGGGCTTTGACCAGATAATGATAGCCGACATCCCCGGCGGTCAAGGCGCTTCCCCCTTCCCGGATGGAGCGGACGAGATTCCGGAAGACCGCCTCGCGGTCGGCGTCCTCTACCAGGCCGAGGGCGAGGGGCATGGCGTTTGAGGTCTGGCTTCCGCTGGCATAGATTTTCCTTCCGGCGTCGAAGAACTCCCGGTTGAACGCCTGTTTGACTTCCCGCGCCTGATTCCGGTAGTTCAGGGCGTCAGCGGCCTGGCCGAGCAGAGCGGTCATATCGGCGAGAAGCACCAGGTCGTGATAGTAGATGGCGGTGGCCGTGAGGCCGAGCGGTGTGAGCTGGGAAGTCCCCGGCGGGTTCGGGCCGAGGTCATACCAGTCGCCAAGGCCATGGGTGAGAATATTGTTGGCCGCCTTGCCCTGGAGATAAGCGACGTATTTTTTCATCATCGGGAGGGCCCGCTCCATGGCGCTTCGATCCCCGTACCATTTGTAGATGAGCCAGGGCAGGATGACGCCGGCGCTCCCCCACTCGGGGGAATCCCGGAACCCGCCCTCGAAGGGCACGTATTCCGGAGCGATATCGGGAATCAGGCCGCTTTCGAGCTGGGCTTCGATCATGTCGTCCACGAGCTTGTTGTAGAGGTTGAGGATCTCGAAATTGGACTGGATCGAGCCGCCCATCAGATGGGTCTGTTCGAGCCAGCCGAGCTTCTCCCGGTGCGGGCAGTCCGTGGGCACGCTGGCCAGGTTGCTCTTGATCGCCCAGTTGATCAATTCGAAAATGCGGTTGAAGAGCGGGTTGGAGCACTGGAAAGACCCCGCTGCCGGAGATGAATTCCGGGTGTGGAGGAGCGCCAGATCGAGAATGATGGGAAGGCCCGCGGCAGACTCGTTTGGACCCGGGATTGCGCCCTCCACCTGAGCATAACGCAACCCATAGTAAGTGAACCGCGGGGTCCACGACTCTTCGCCCTCTCCTTTGAGCGTATAAGCGAAAGAATAGGGCTCGCCCGAAGCCCGCTGGTCGGCCAGACCGTCCCTGTTGAGGAGCTCGGCCGGAGTGATGAGGACTCGTTGCCCCTTCGGTCCTTTAACCTTCAGCCGGACAATCCCCGAGGCGTTTTGTCCAAAATCATAGATGAATACTCCCTTTCTGGGCTCCTTGATTGTCTTCGCTCCGATCTCCTCCATGATCTGAAGCGGATGGTCTTTCTCCGGACGGAGCTTTCCTCCCGGGCCGCTGACGGAGACGGCGTTCATCCAGGCGGAATCGTCAAAGGCGGGCCCGTCCCAGCCCGGCTGTTCGAGCCCGGCATCATAATCTTCCCCGCCATAAATGCTGGTAAAGGTGATCGGGGAGGGGGCGGTTTTCCAGTCCGGGCCGCTGACCACCGTTTCGCTCCCTCCGGAAGCAAAATCGAGCTGCAGCTTGAGGATCAGCATCGGCATCCCGTAGGCGATGACGAGCTTGCGATAGCGCTCGCGGTTGATGTTGAAGAACCCGTTGCCGACGATGAGGCCGATGGCATTTCGGCCCTTTTGGAGGAGCGGCGTGACATCAAAGATGTTATAGAGACAGGACTGACGATAGTCCGTCCAGCCCGGAGAGAGGAAACGGTCGCCGACTTTCTTTCCGTTGAGACGGAGCTCGTAATGGCCCAGACCGGAGACGAAGACCAGGGCCTTTTTGATGTCTTCCCCGACGTCGAACTCCTTCCTGAACTGGGGTACGACCGGACGCCTCCGGGCGACTTCGCCGAGCTGGTCGCCGTTGCCGTGAACCCCGGGAACGAGCTTCATTGGGTCGGGAAGCTCTTCATAGCCGATCCATCCCGCCCCGGACCAGTCCTGCTGGCCGGGGAGCTCTGTTACGAACGAGGCGGTCTCACTCCACTCTGTTGCCCGGCTATCCCGGTCCCAGACCCGGACGTTCCAGAAAAATTCCGTCCCCGGAGCGAGTTCTTTTCCCTCGTACCGGACAAAGAGGTTCTCGGAGGATTGTCTTTTTCCCGAATCCCAGAGGTCAGCCCTGCCGTCCCTCAGGAGGCCGGGCGAAGCGGCGACCTGGACCTGGAAAGCGGTTTGAACCTGACCGCGCCCGGGCGAAGCAAGCTCCCAGCTGAAAAAAGGCCGGCTGACGCTCACGCCGGCAGGATTCACTCGGTTTTCACATTTCAACCCGGAGATGGACAAAGTCGTCTGCTTTGGGGAGCAGGAAGCCATGAGCCCGGCACTGATCACGATGACAAGAAGGTATGGCGGTCTCATTTTGCGCCGTCAGACATCTCAGTCCTGAGCGTCCCGCCGTACTACTTCCTTGACCAGCCTCGCCGGGGTGAGCAGCTTATAGACCGGGTAGGTCTGGAGCGCCCGGCTCCACTGCTGGGCGATGTGCCGGTCGAAGAAGTTCCAGACGAGAAGCCCGTCGTCGCTCTCCGGCTCGAGTAGGTAAGCGGCCAGGTTTCCCAGCGGCTGCGCGGTCGGCACCAGGTATGTTCCGGCGGGAAATTCTTTCTTCTCCAGGACATATTCTCCCTTCACCCGGTTCATCCTGTGGCCCTGGTAGAGGCCTTCCGCCGGCTTGATTTCTTTAAGCCGGAAGGCTTCCACTTCGAGCACGGCGGGTTCCCCGAGCTTTTCCACGACCAATCCGTGTCGAAGGAGGTTGGCCACCACCTCACGGTCCGGGACAGCGATAATGTATGCGGCCGCGAACCGAACTCCTCTTTTTCCCACCCAGTCCGAGTAGTAGGGAACCGTCTGTACCTTGACCTTGTCGGTTCGCCGGACCTGTGGCCTCCGGCCTTCGCCCTGCGGGATTATCTCGGTCTCGTAGGCATGGACGGTGACGGGGTTTTTGAGGGGCTGGACCTCGTATTCGACGAAAAACTGGTCCTTTTCCGTCGGGTTGAGGCCTTTCAGGACGGCTTTCCGGTCGGCCTCGGCGACTATCCGTTCGATTTCCTCGAGATGCGCCCAGCAGTAATCCAGGATCGCCCGCAGGAAGTGATAATTGCCCATAACCCGCGCCTTGAAGTCGGCATAGACATAGTTCTCGTCGAGTATGGAGAGGCGGTTGCGCAGTCCGATATAGTTCGTGACATAGCGGGGCTGGGGCTCCATCGTCTCCCAGCCTTTTTCGGGCTCCCTTAAATCGCGGAAACCGCCATAGCCGACCGCCGGAGTATTGTATTTTCTCTCCAAGATGGCCTCGATCTCGGGCATCATCTTGTCGCGCTGGAAGGCGATGATGCCGTTATCTCCATTGGGGTTTAGACCCCAGGAGTAGGTCACGACTTCTTCATGGTAGGAGCCGTTCGTGGTATGGCAGTCGACTAACAGCAGCGGGTCCCAGGGGAGCAAGACATTCTCGAGCAGTCCGCGGAGCTCCGGGCTTTCCAGTTTCAGACTGTCGCGGTTGAGGTCAAGGTTCAGGCCGTTGTGGCGGACTCCAACGCCCTGCTCGGGACCGGGCTGATGCCGCCGGTTCTCCGGGCTGATCCTTTCGTTTCCGTCGGCGTTGAATAGGGGCGCGATCAGAATGATCAGCCTGTCGAAGTAGGGGGGATTCTCGGCCAGGAGGATGTCCCGGGCCAGCATGAGCGACGCCTCTTTGCCCTCGACTTCGCCGGCGTGGATATTGGCCTGGATGTAGATGACACCCCTGTGGTCGTAGCGCAGGGAAGCGGGCGAGGCCGGGAGCGGCCGGCCGATCACCAGGAGCGGCACTTCCCGAGCTTCCGGGCTGACGCAGAGAGTTTCGACCCTGAGATCGGTGCTGCGGCGCTGGAGCGCGGCGATGAAGGCCAGGACATCCGAATGCCGGGACGTCGCCTTAAACTGGCTGGCCTCAGCTACGGTCAGCGGCTTTTCCTGCGCCTCCAGCGGTGCCGAGAGATAAAGAAGGCCAAGAGCCAGGAAAAGAATCGATAAAGCTGATAGGGGAGTGGTTTTCATGATGGTTTCCTTTCTATTTCCGGAGGGAGAGAAGTCTATCGAATCGCCCGAGCCGAGTCAACTTGGTAGGAGACAGCGGAGCGTTCTATCTCGTCGCTGCCTAAACGTGCTTTTAGATTTTGTCCGATAGTGTCTTCATGAAGGCGACAATGGCATCTTCCTCTTCCTCGGTCAGCTCGAGATTCCCCATCTCGTCGACGTTGAGGTTGGCCGAAACCTCGGGCGCCGGCCATTTTTCGGAGGTGATGTCGCGCGTATTATAGAAATGGACGATATCCTTGAGGGTCTTGAAGTAGCCGTTGTGCATGAAGGCCTTGACGAACCCCGACCGCGGGCTCAAGGCGACATTGCGCAGAGTCGGCACTTTGTGCTTGCCCAAATTTTCTTCCGCGTATTTGGCGTATTTTTCCGTCCCTTTTAAGAACCCGCCGAGGCCCGGGTCCACCCACTTCTCTCCATCAGGATTCCACTCCTTTGGCATTTTATAAAAAGGATTGTCCGGGTTTTTAGGAATCCCCAAGTTGTCATAAGTGAAGTCCGTGAACAGGGGAGGTTTCCCCTCGACGGAAGTCAGGACATGACAGTTTGCGCACAAGCCCTTGCTGTTGAACAATGCCATACCCTGCAGTTCAGTCGTGTCGAGACCCAGGTTTGAGTACTTTTTCCAGTTGGATTCATCTATAGATTCGACCTTCAGGCCGGCCGCCTTGGCCTTGCGCCAAAAGCCGTCAAATTTCGAATTGAAAGGATTGACCTCGGGCGACCTTTCGTAGGCAACGATGGAACGGGCGATCTGCTCATAGGTGATGTCGGGGTCTTTTCCGTCAGCCAGGGAGCCCTTTCCCCAGACTTTTTCGAACAGGGCGGCGTATTCGGACTTTTGGACCTTGAGGATAATGCTCTTCTTGTCGGGCATGTTCTGTTCGAGCGGGTTGAGAAATGGCCCCATGGCCTGTTCGGCCAGGGGGTCGCCCAATTTTTCCCCCGTCGCCCGGCCGTCCCAGAACATGCCGCCGACGAAATTCCCTTCTTTATCGATATGCAGGACGGGACTATCGCCGGCGTAGGCGGCGGCCGGCGGCTTGCGGTTGCCGAATCGTCCCTTCATCGCGCCCTCATAGACTCCCCCCGTTTTATTAAGTTTTTCGTCCGGGCCGGTCATGCCGACATTGGGAGCGTGGCAAGCGGCGCAGTCCTGCCCCGGCGGCGTGGAGAGGTTCTTGTCAAAAAACAGCGTTTTCCCCAGCTCTTCGATGGGAGAAAGAGAAGAGGTTGCCTTTTGAGCAACAGAATTGCCGCATAATAAGGACAATCCGAGGAAAAGAATCCCCAGCATCGCGATCCTGTTTTTCATCTTTTGACCTTCCTTTCTTTTTCGAGGATAACCCTTCGCTTGAAGCGCAATCGGGAAGATCTCTAATTACCAATAAATGAGGATTCTTGTCAAATGCCAGAAGCTCTTTAGAAGCATTTCCAACTATGTGACTTTTTGGAAGGGCGCAGGAAGCCGTCCTAGAGCCCCCGTAGCCGAAGAAGGGACCCCCGGGGGAAGAGGCGAGGGTGTTGGATGAGAAAGTCCGTCGAAGCCTGAGCGGGCACGGTTTCTCGATTGAAAGGAGAGAAGAGCGAAGGCTGAGTTCGAAGCGAGTTTCCTTGCTGGGGAAACGAGCGGGCTGACGAATCCAATACCGGAGCCTCGATGGGGGGAACCGACGGGACTGGTTCCCCGGGGTGCGGGGGCTGAGGGCGGCTTGCTGCGCCTATTGACATCACAAAAACGGGGATGCATACAAGCCCTTTCTTTATTTTGAAAAGACGGAGATAATATGGGCCGATGAGCAATTTTCCCGTTCGGCCGGAAAAACAGGATGGGCTTCGCCTGAAGATGGCAAGGCTCGGCATCCGCGAGCAGGACATCGTGGAGAAGTTTATCCACGGCGGCGGCAAAGGCGGACAAAAGATCAACAAAGCGTCGAGCACGGTGTATCTCAAACACCTGCCCACGGGAATCGAGGTCAAATGCCAGGCCGAGCGCTCCCAGGCCCTTAACCGCTTCCTGGCCCGCCGGATCCTGGCGGAAAAGGTGGAGAAAAAAATCCTGGGAGAGGCGAGCGAAGAGCAGCAGAGGATCGAGAAAATCCGGCGGCAGAAGAGGAAGCGGTCAAGAAGGGCCAAACTGAAAATGCTGGAGGGCAAAAGAAAACAGTCGGAGAAAAAGCAGGCTCGCTCGTTCCGGCTCGGTCCTGAAGATTAAACCCGCTTCTCTTTCTGATTCGTTATCCGGCCAGAATTATCTTTGGCTCGCGCTGGCCTTTCCTTCAACCGGCCAGCCGGAGAAGGGTGTGGAGCAGCAAGTTGGCGCCCTTTTCCAGGTCATCCCAGTTGATCATCTCCTCCGGAGAATGGCTGAGCCCGTCCAGGCAGGGAATAAAGATCATCCCGGCCTCGGTGAGTGAGGAGACGATCTGGGCGTCGTGGCCGGCGCCGCTGGTCAGCGTCAGGGAGGAATACCCCAGCCGCGCACATTCTTCCTTCATGATTCCGATCAGGCGTTCGGAGAGCACCACCGGCTCCGTCTGGTCCACCAGGCGTGAATAGAACGATAGGCCCCGGGTGGAGGCGATATCCCCGGCCAGCGCCAGAAGCTCGGTTTCCAGCGCTTTTAGGGTCTCGGGCGATGAGCTCCGGAAGTCGAGCGAAAAATCGACCTGCCCAGGGACGACGCTGAACGAACCGGGATGAACGGTGACTTTTCCCACCGTGACCATGCTTCCATAATGCCGGGTGGCCACGAGCTGGGTTCCCTTCAGGGCAAAATCCGCCGTTGCCAGGAAGGCGTCGTGGCGGAGCTCAAGAGGTGTCGTCCCCCCGTGGTCGGCCCTGCCGACGAAGGAGCACCAAAAATAGCGCTTTCCGGCGATGCCTTCGACGATTCCTATCGGGACGTCCTCCATTTCCAGGCTGGCGCCCTGCTCGATGTGGAGCTCCAGGAAGGCCTCGAGCTCCGGTCTTTCCTCATGAGCTTTAAGGATGCTTGGGGTTGTGAATTCCGTCCCGGCCAGAATATCTTTGAGCGGCCGGCCGAAAGAGGTCATCCCCTTTTTGATTTCTTCCCTGTTCAAAAGGCCGGCAAAGGCCCGGCTGCCCAGAAAGTCCCCGACCAGGTTCCCCTCCTCATCGGTAAAGGCAACGAGCTCGACCGGCCTGTTCAGGGGGAGGCCGTCTTCCTTGATTCTCCTCAGGCATTCCAGGCCGGCCAGCACGCCCACCGACCCGTCAAACTTCCCGCCGTTGATGACCGTATCGAGGTGCGACCCGACGAGGACCGTGCGGCCTTCGCTTCCCTGGCGGCCGAAGATATTTCCGGCGCCGTCCTGGCGGAAGACGAGTCCGGCCTGTTCAATCTTTTCCCTGAGCCACTTCCTGGCTTCCAGGTCGGCCTGGCTGAAGGACGGACGCGTGACCCCGCCGCGTGGATCACTCCCAATCCGGGCTAAAGCTTCCAGGTCATTCTTGAGACGTTCGAGGTTGATTTTTATTTCTTTGATTTTGCCAACTCCGAATTATGGGGAAATTCTTTCATGTCCCCGAATTTAACAGGTCGATCATTTCTTTGACGGCCTGGACGACGCCCACGACGGCCGCCCTGGCCACGATCGAAAAACCGATGCTGAGCTCGGTGATCTCGGGGATGGCCGCGATGGGCCCGACATTGCGGTAGTCCAGACCATGCCCCGCATGGACCTCCAGGCCCAGTTTCCGCCCGAGCTCAGCGGCCTTTTTGACCACTCGCAGGGCCGTGTCTCGCGCCGTTCCCGGCCTGAGCTCGGCGTATTTCCCGGTGTTGATCTCGATGAGCGGCACTCCAAGCTCGTGGCATGCCTTGATCTGGCCGAGGTCCGGGTCGACAAAAATGCTGACCCTGATCTTTGCTTTCAGGAGGTCCCGGATGAAGGGCGCCAGGTGCCTGCGGCCGGCAACGACATTCAGGCCGCCTTCCGTCGTCAGCTCTTCTCGCCGCTCCGGGACCAGGGAGACGACATCAGGCCTGACCTTGAGGGCAAGCTTTTTCATTTCATCAGTGGCCGCCATTTCCAGGTTCAGCTTGGTTTTGACGGTCTTCCGGAGCTGCCGCAGGTCGCCTTCCTGGATGTGGCGCCGGTCTCCGCGCAGATGGACGACAATCCCTTCGGCTCCGGCCTGCTCGGCCAGGAGGGCAACGAGGACGGGATCCGGCTCCCTGCCCATCCGCGCCTGACGGATCGTGGCGAAATGGTCGACATTCACCGCGAGTCTCATTTTTTCCCCTCTCTTTGTTGAATACTCCGCGACAATGTGATTAGTACAAGATTCGTCGGGACGCCTTCTGCCCAATCCTATTCTCCAAGATATTTTGTTATCACAGCGGTCATCCGGCCGGCCAGGCTTTCGATTTCTTCCTGATCTTCCCCTTCGACCATCACCCTGGCCAGCGGCTCCGTCCCTGAATACCGGACATCCAGCCGGCCGGTTCCGGCAAGCTCTGCCTTGATCTCCTCCATGATCCGGATGAGCTCCGGGAACTGCTTGAAGTCGGCTTTTTCTCTGACCCTCACGTTGCGGAGAACCTGCGGAAACTCCTTGAGGCCGGCGGCGAGCTCGGCCAGAGACGCTCCCGAAGACAGCATGGCCTCGACCATCTTCAAGCTGGTCAGGATGCCGTCGCCGGTCGGACAGTCGTCGAGAAAGATAGTATGGCCGGACCTCTCTCCTCCCAGGTTTGCCCCGAGCTCCAGCATTTTTTCCAGGACGTATTTATCCCCGACCCGGGTCCGGACGAGGCCGATTCCCATGCTGTGCAGGGCTTTTTCGAGGCCCATATTGCTCATGGTGGTGGCCACGACGGTTCCGGCTTTGAGCTCGCTTTGCTCCCGCAGGAAACGCGACTGGATAAAAAGCGTGTGGTCGCCGTTCAGGATTTTTCCTCGCGCCTCCACCCAGAGGGCCCGGTCGGCGTCGCCGTCATAGGCGATCCCCAGGTCGGCTCGGGCGTCGACAACCAGGCGGGCCAGGCTTTCCGGGTGAAGCGATCCGCAGCGGCGGTTGATGTTTTTCCCATCCGGCGTGTTGAAGATCGCGATGGCCTTGAACCCGAGGTTGAAAAATACGAGCGGAGCGATAGCAAAGCCCGCTCCGTTGGAGCAATCGACGACAATCGTCAGGTCCTTCGTCCGGGCTGAATGTTTGAGCTGGCCCTGGAGAAATTCCTTATAATCCTCGGCCAGATCTTCCCTGGGGGCGAGCCGCGGGTTCGTCCTGCCCGTTTTGACCGGCGGGCCGGCCAGGGCCTTCTCCAGCCCGGCCTCCCACGCGTCCGAGATCTTCAGCCCCTGCTGCGAGAAAATCTTGATCCCGTTATCGCGGTAAGGGTTATGGGAAGCGGAGATGACGATGCCGGCGGAAAACCCATGCTTTCTGGTCAGAAAGGACACGGCCGAGGTCGGGATGATCCCCGCCGAAACGGCCTCTCCGCCTCCGGCCTCGATCCCCTGGAAAAGCAATTTCTCTATCCAGGGCCCGGATTCCCGGGTGTCGCGGCCGATGAGGATGCGTGGGTCAAGCCCTTTCTCCTGCAGAAGCTCGACCAGGGCTTTGGCCAGGCCGACGATCGTGGGCCGGTCGAGAGGATACCGGCCGGCGACAGCCCGGATGCCGTCTGTCCCGAACAGCCTTTTCATTTTTTTCGCTTGGCTTCGGCCTTGTCGGGGGTTGGGATTTCCTCGATCAGGACTCTCACCTTGACGCGGTTGCGGCCGGAGGTCAGCCGCAGCTCGGGCCGCGGCAGGATCAGGTCGGCGTCGAATTCCGCCGTGCCCTGGAGCTCGGAGACGTTGATCGGGCTGGTGGTCACTTTGTCATTTTCCCGGACCTTGCTTTCCGGGCCCTTGACCGGGACGCGGGGCGGCGCCACGTCGACGCGGACGACCCGGAAATTCTCTTTGACCTGGCCGATAATGTTGGGGACGACATCGAGCAGGACCTCTTTAGCCCTCTCCAGCCTGAGTTTCACCTTGTTGGGCGAGATCCGGACGACCGCAGCGCCCGGCGGGATGCTGATCATGGTCTCGTTCAGGGGATATTCCTGCTGGAAGATGGTGGCCTGCGCCAGGTTGAGCTTGGCGAAGACGTTGGCGGCGCTGAGCTCGTCGATGAGGCGGTTGGGCGCCCGGACGGTGACGTCGACCGTGGCCTCGGGCTTCTCCACGAGTTCCATATCCCGGGGGATATTGAGGGTCTCCAGTGGGATGGTCAGCGTTTTCTCGGAGAATGTTTTCTCCTCGGGAATCAGAGACATCCAGAGAACGAAGGCCAGTACGAGCGAGAGGAGCTTGAGTTCCCAGTTGCGGAAGATCAGGTTGCGGATAAATCGAATCATCTTTATTCCAAATAGCGAAGCAGAAGGTCCTTGAGTTGATCTTTGTTCTCCACCCTGGCCAGCTTGCCCTTGGAGGCGAGTGATATCCGGCCCGTTTCTTCGCTCACCACGATGACGGCGGCGTCGGTTTCCTGGGAGAGGCCGAGGGCGGCGAGGTGCCGGGTCCGGGCCAGGAATTCCTCCCCCAGGTTATGCGATGCGGGAAGCGGCAGGAGGCAGCCGGCGGCCAGGATTTTGTTTCCCTGGATGATGACGGCGCCGTCGTGGAGGGGGGAGTGGGGATAAAAGATGTTCACCAGGAGGTCCTTGGAGAGCAGGGCGTCGAGCCGCGTCCCCCGGTCGGAGAAGGCCTTCAGAGAAATTTCTTTTTCCACCGCGATCAGCGCTCCGATTTTTCTTTGGGACAGATAGTCGACGGCCAGGAAGAGGTCTTCTAACCGTTCGCCCAGGGGGCGTAGCGAAAACGGCCGGCGGAAGGAACGCGAACCGAGCCCGGTCAGAAAACGCCGGATCTCCCCCTGGAAGAGCACGATGATGCCGATGATCAAATAGGTCGAAAAGCTCCTGATCAGGCGGTGCGAGACGACCAGGCGGGCCCACTGCGTGATCAGGAAGAGGAGCCCGATGATGGCGATGCCGATGGCCATCTGGTAGGCACGGGTGTCCTTGATCAGCCGGAGAAGCGAGTAGAGGATGATGGCGACGAGAAGGATATCGACGAGGTCGACAATAGTGGCGTGCTTCAGCGCGTTGAGGAGGTCAGTGAACATGGGCTTTCCGACTCCTCTCCCAGGCCAGGTTGGCGGCTCCCTGGCTTAAGATGCTCTCCGCTACGGTGACGGCTCTCTTGACCGCCTTGAGGTCATGAATCCTCAGGATAGAGGCGCCGTGCAGCAGGCTCACCACGGCTGCGGCAACGGTGCCCTCCAGCCGGTCCTGAGGCTCCAGGTTCAGGATTTTCCCGATGAACGACTTGTTGGAAATGCCGACAAGCACCGGTCGGCCGAGTTCGGCCAGAGAGCCGAGGTTATTGAGAAGCGCCAGGTTGTGCTCCAGTTTTTTGCCGAAACCGATCCCCGGGTCTATGATCAGGCTCTCCCGGGCGACGCCGTTGGCTTCCGCCGCCGCTATTCGCTCCTCCAGGAATGACCGGACCTCGGCCACGACATCCTCGTAGTGGGGCTCGGCCTGCATCGTCCTGGGGGTCCCCTTCATGTGCATCAGCACGAGCCCCGCACCGCTCTCGGCGGCCAAACGCAGGATTTGCGGGTCAAACCGGCCGGCGCTGATGTCGTTGATGATGTCCGCTCCCGCCGCGACGGCGGCCTCGGCGACCTCCGCCTTGGTCGTATCCACCGAGATCAGGACGTTTTTTTTCTCCCGCAGGACTTCGATGACGGGCAGGATGCGCTTCTTCTCTTCCTTGGCCGAGATGGGATGAGCGCCGGGCCGGGAACTTTCTCCGCCGATGTCGACGATGTCGGCCCCTTCGGCCGCGAGCTCCAGGGCGCGCTCGATGGCCCGGGCGGGCTCGAAATACAACCCGCCGTCAAAGAAGGAATCCGGAGTGACGTTGACAACCCCCATGAGCCAGGCTCGCTGGCCCAGGTCAAAGGATTTTCCCTTCGCTTGAAATCGGTGTGTCTCTCCCAACGTTTACGCTTTCACTAGGTCCGGCTTATCCAGAGGTTTGACCTCCGGCCCGGTTTTTTTCTTCTCCGCTTTCCCCTCGACGGGAACGGCGGGCGGAGGCTGGTCTTTGGCTTCGCCTTCTGTTTTGGCCCAAGTGCGCTTCTTGACTCCCGCGATTTTTTCGATCTCGTCCGAATCCAGGACTTCCTTTTCCAGCAGGGCCTTGGCGATCTCGAGCAGCTTGTCTTTGTTGGCTTCGAGCATTTCCTGCGACCGGGCGTAGCTCCTGTTGATGATCTTCTTGACTTCATCGTCGATGCGCTCGGCCGTCCGCTCGCTGAAGTTCTTATTCATGGCCAGGTCGCGGCCGAGAAAAATCAGGTCGTCGCGCTCTCCGTAGGCGAGGGGACCGAGGTCGGACATGCCCCACTGGCAGACCATCTTGCGGGCGATCTCGGTGGACTTTTCGAAGTCATTGGCCCCGCCGGTCGTCGCCTGGCCGAGAAGCAGCAATTCGGCCACCCGGCCGGCCAGCAGGACCGAAAGCTGCGCTTCCAGATATTCCCTGCTGTAGGTGTAGCGGTCATCGAGCGGCAGCTGCTGGGTGATGCCCAGGGCCAGACCGCGGGGGATGATGGTGACTTTATGGATCGGGTCGGCCTCCGGGATCAGCGCCGCGACCAGGGCGTGTCCGGCCTCATGATAGGCCGTGCTCTTTTTCTCCTCGTCGGAGATGATCATGCTCTTGCGCTCGACGCCCATGAGCACCTTGTCCTTGGCCGCTTCCATATCCTTCATGGTCACGCTGGTCTGGCTGTAGCGGGCCGCGAGAAGGGCGGCCTCGTTGATCATGTTGGCCAGGTCGGCGCCGCAGAATCCCGGCGTGGAGCGGGCCAGCACCTTGAGGTCGACATCCTTGTCCAGGGGAATTTTCCTGACGTGGACCCGGAGGATCTCCTCGCGGCCCTTGACGTCGGGCATGTTGACGACGATATGGCGGTCGAACCGCCCCGGACGCAGCAGCGCGCTGTCGAGGATATCAGGGCGGTTGGTGGCGGCGATGAGGATGATGCCTTCGTTGGAATCGAACCCGTCCATTTCGACGAGCAGCTGGTTCAGGGTCTGTTCGCGCTCGTCGTGTCCTCCACCCAGACCGGCTCCCCTCTGCCTCCCGACCGCGTCGATCTCATCGATGAAGATCAGGCACGGGGCGTGCTTTTTTCCCTGGTCGAAGAGGTCCCGGACGCGGGAGGCGCCGACGCCGACGAACATCTCGACGAAGTCGGACCCACTGATCGAAAAGAAGGGGACGTCGGCTTCGCCGGCCACCGCACGGGCAAGGAGGGTCTTCCCGGTTCCCGGCGCGCCGACGAGCAGCACACCCTTGGGGATTCTTCCTCCGAGCTTCTGGAAGCGCTGCGGGTCCTTGAGGAAATCGATAATCTCCTTGAGCTCTTCCTTTGCCTCCTCGACGCCGGCGACATCCTTGAAGGTGAGCTTTTTCTGAGTGCCCGAGAACAGTTTGGCCCGGCTCTTGCCGAAGGACAGGGCTTTATTGCCCCCGGCCTGCATCTGCCTCATGAAGAACACCCAGAAAAGGACCAGCAACAGTATGGGGAAGAACCAGGTGAAGAGGTAAGAAAACCAGGGACTGCGGGCGGCGTCCTTGACGATGATCGAGACCTGATGCTCCCGCAGGATTTTAACCAGGTCATCGAACTGGGCGGGGGTGACGGTCTTGAAGGTCTCGCCGTCGCGGTATTTCCCCCTGATCTGGTTTCCCGTGATCGTCACCTCCTCCACCCGATTGCCCTCGACGTCATTCATGAAGGCGCTGAAATTGACCTCCCGTTTGACCAGGGTGGGGGACTGGAGCAGGCTCCAGAGCATGATGATGATGATGACGGCGGAGATCCAGAAGAGGATGTTTTTGTATGATCTATTCTTTTTTCGCGGCATTTTTATCTTCCTTTTGGCGCTGCTATTTTAGCACGTTTTCGTCTCGTTGTTAAGACATTGAACCACGTTCTGTTGCAGCAACGTGATAATTTCCGGTTTGGGCAACGTGAATATTTCCGCTTTTT
>CAZYWP010000039.1:0-22821 GCA_964651495.1 uncultured Eubacteriales bacterium
AGTCTCATCGCCTCCTCCTTTATTCCGGTTGAGCGGCGGCGCCGGTCTTCAGGCCCGTGGCCCGGAGCCTCTTGGAAGCTGCGATGAGGGAAGGGAACTTACGTGTTTTGCCGGCCTCGGCGCCGCGCCAGATCGTGCATAGATGGCCGAGCATCCGGTCCCGGGGAAATTTCAGGGAGTAGTCGATTAGGGCTCTGACTTGGGGAGGATTACGAGAACTCGTGGGCAGGACGCGGAACCCCTTCTCCAGGAAGATAGGGATGGAGGGATAGGTATTGGTCTTGTTGAGCTCGTAGTGCCAGTCGCACAGGATGATGTCCTTGGGGATCTTATCAATGGCGGGGTCGGTCTTATTCAGGGACGCTTCCCACTCGCCGTAGCCTGTGGCCGCGCCGTCGAGCAGCCGGTCGGCCCACATGAACATCTCCTTGCTACGTTTGACCACGATATGGTCGTAGGCGTCCTGGACCGCCTTAGCGAAGAGTTCGGCGGGATCCCGGCCCTTGCAGCGCGGGCAGAACTCGCTGCCGATCAGGAAGACCTCGTCCATGCCGACATGCAAGGCGTCGGCCTCAAAAGCGTCGATGAGCTCATCATAGAGTTGGTTGATGATGATCGGCAGGTCGGGATGGAGGGGGCACCAGCTCCGGCAGTAGATGTCCTTGTTGCCGGGATACTGGCCCGGGGTCTCGTCAAACTGGGGATATTTGGTCAGCAAGGCGAAGGTCTTCTCGGCCCAGGACTGATGGCCCAGGGACTGGAATTCAGGGACGAGCCTGATGCCCAGGCTGCGGCAGAGGCCGACCATCTTTTTGACCGTTTCCAGGGAGATGGGGTCCGGTCCCCGCAGCTCTGGATGAGAGACGTATTCGTAGTTGTAATCCATCTCGGCAAAAATCAGGTTGACCCCCAACTTGGCTAGATGGGGGATTTCCGTGAGCAGCGACCGGGCGTCCTTGTTGTTTTCCACCAGGGCATGGAGCCCGAACCAGGTGACTTCCTGCGGAGTGGGGACGAGTTTCGGCTGGCGGGGCGCGCAACCCGGCTGGATCAGGAGCGCCGCCATCAGCCCCAGCAGAATCCCGTTGAGAAAAAGGCGGGGCGCATGCCCCGACGGCTTTGAAATAAAATATTTCCTAAGCATGGTCATACCCCTTGCGTCGGGATCATACCACTCCTTCGTCGATTGTGGAAACCCGAAGCCGGGATTTTCCCGGCAGGCGCCTTCCATAAAATTTCCCGCATCGACGACTATCGAATTTGATGGGCAGGTTTTCCCCGTCCAGGCCGAAATGATGGGCCTGGCCAAAGTTCAGGGCGAGCGGAAACAGCCCGCCGGGCGGGAGTTCAAAAAACCACGGGACTTGGAAGGGGCGGGGCTTATTGAGTTAGCTTGGCCAGGTCGCTCAGGTTCATCGAGTCCAGCAGCTTGTGGAGCAGAGCCACCTCGCTCGTTCCCCGGGCCTGAAGCTCGACCGTGAACCGGCCCCCGACATACAGCATTATCTCCGCCGATTTGCCGTCTTCAGATTTATCGATTTTTTCCGTGCCCGGGAATCCCTGGACCTTAACGCTCTTCTCATACCCGGTCTCGGTCTCGTTTTCGAACTCCATGGTCCCGATCATCTGGGCGCCCATTTGGGCAAAGGGGATGCCGGCCATATCGACGATCTTGACTTCGATTGAAGGCGGATTATCGCCGCCGCTCTTCTCGTAGGTCAGGGTGGCTTCGGAAGTCGAGATGCCCATGGCGGAGCTAGTCTCTCCGCCGGGTCTCCCCTTGGTGAACCCGGGAAGGTCGATCTTCGGCAGGATCTCCTGCAATTTTTTAAAGTGAACCGTTTTTTGCACCTGCTGGGCCTCGCCCGTCGAGAAAACAACCCAGACCAGCGCCACTGCCAGAAGAATTCCGATTGTTTTTCGCATCGTGCTCTCCTTAAACGAAGATGAAATATAGCCTTTCATTCCTACTAATTCTATAGAATCTATAATATCTGCTGTAATTGATAGCACAGAGACGGCGGGCTGTCAACAAAAGACAGATTGGTTGCCGTCTCATTCTTCTGCAGAAACTCTTTAATCCTCGGGTCAGCCAAGACGTTCTCGAATTCCTTCTCTTCTGCGATTCTCGACCAATCGCGAAAGCCCGCCGCTTTAGCCTTATGCATGAATTCAAGGGTCTTTTCAACATCCCCCCTGGAAGCGTACAGTCTGGCAAAAGTCAGATAGAGCTCGGATATATCTGGCCCAGAGGAAGGAATACCGGCGCTGAAGATCTTGTGAGTTCCCAGATAATCCGGGTCAAGTTCAATTCCGTAGGCAAGATAGCGAGTCCCCTCTTCGTGCCGCCCTTGAAGCATCAGGAGCGTCCCCAGGCTGTAATTGCTCGAGGCCGATTTGGGATTCAGGGAAAGAGCTTTTTTAAACATTTCTTCAGCCCTCTCGAGCTTTTGCTGGAGAAAATAGATTGCCCCGAGATTATTGCAGGCTTCCGGATAGGCCGGATTCAGGCGGATGGCTTCACGGAAATCCTCTTCGGCGTCACTGGAGTTTTTCAGGTTGAGGAAGGCAATCCCCCGGAGATTATAAGCTCTGTCCGATTTGGGGTTGAGGGAAATCGCCTTATCGAGGTGCTCTCTCGCTTCCCGGTACTCTGCCCTCTCAAGACGGAGTGATCCCTGCCTGAGATAGAAATCAAAATCTCTTTCCCGGATTTTCATTTCGGGCGCGGGTCCCGTCTTGGTCGTGGCACAAGAAGCCAAGATTAAACAGAAAGCGATCAACCCTAGTAAAATGATTTTCGGCATTGCCCCCTCCTCAAGATCAGAATCCCATTTCTCGCCTTCCTGAAGAATCAGATCAAAGATCCCCCGAAAACTTCAATCTCACCCTGAATATTATAGGCTTTTTTATCACCTCCATCAATCCCGATCAGGGTGAATTGCTGGAGACACGCCCCGAGCGCTGTTTTCATTAGCCAGATCTCTATGGCCAGATTTTATTCGATTGCCATCTCCTTGAGCAGGAAGCCGGCGCCCCCGAATTTCTGCGTCACCCAAAGCACGTAGCGGATATCGACGGCGATCGACCGGCTGTACTCCTCGTTCCAGGCGTAATCATTGATCGTGGCCTCGTACGTCCGGTCGAAATTGATCCCCACGAGCTCACCGCGGGCGTTGAGCACCGGGCTTCCCGAATTCCCACCGGTCGTGTCGGTGTCATAGAGGATGCAGACAGGAACGTCGCGGAGCTGAGGGTGCTCGAAGGAGCCGAAGTCCCGCGCCTGGAACAGGTCGGCGAAGGCCGCCGGCGTATCGAAGGGCTCTTTTCCGGTCGTCTTTTCCAACACGCCTTTCAGGGTCGTGAACGGCTCGTAACGGACGGCATCGGCCGGCGAATAGCCTTTGATCCGGCCGTAGGTCAGACGCAGCGTTCCGTTGGCGTCGGGGATGAAGTTTTTCCCCTGATAAACCTCCGTCACGTCACTCAGCCGGGCGTAAAGCGGGTCGAGCGCGCCCCGGGCGGCCCTTTGCCTCTCTCTGATTTCCAGGGCGGATGGATAGAGAGCCCTGGCCAGGTCGAGGAACGGGTCTTTGACTGCGGCAATTTGCTCAGCCGTTTTGCCGAACAGGTCTTCAACAAACCTGGCATCATTGATCCTCGTGGCGCCGTAAGCCCTGTTGATATAATCGCCGATCGCATTCTCACGGAAATCGCCCTTGAATATTTCGTCGACCGCTTTAATCCGGTGTGACTCGTCAAGTTTCGAAGCCTGCAAGAGCAGCTCCTTGAAGACCGCCTTGTCTGTAGGCTCGTAATAGTTGCGCAGAGAGAGCAGAAGCCGCTGCTTGGTCTGAGCGAAGTTCCGGTCCATATAGGCCGACTCGCGCTCGAGGTCGGGCTTCCGGCGCTCGACGGCCGCCTCATGGAGGGTGGAAGCATAACCGAGCATGTTGACGGAGCTGCGGAGATAGCCAAGGACCATCTCGGACTCCGCCCTCGGCCGCATCTCGTCGGTGATTTTGGCGATTTCCGCCAGGATCGTTCCGTACTGAGCCCGCAGCTTCTCGTCCGCCTCGATGAACCTCTGAAGCGCCCGTTCTTCTTCGAGCCGGCGCGCCGCCAGCCCGAGCCGCTTCATCCCCTTGAGCTTGCCGCGGTAATTTTTCATGGTATTGGCCAGCCCCTTGATCCGCGCGGCATGCATCAGCGCAACTCCCCGCTCCTCGGCGCCCATTTTTTCCATGAGGTCAATCTGCCAGGCATACCAGTCGGCCACGTACGGCATCCGCACCTCTTCTTCATACGCCAGGTAACTTGCCGTGTAATGCCGGTAGGTCCGGCCGGGATAGCCCAGGAGAAAGACGAAGTCGCCCTCGTTGACACCGCGCGGTTCAACCTTGAGGTAGCGCTTCGGCCTGAATGGAACATTCTGGGCGGAGTAATCGGCCGGCGAGCCGCCGGGCGCAACATAAGCCCGGAGGAAGGAAAAATCCCCCGTGTGGCGCGGCCACATCCAGTTGTCCTCCTCCCCGCCAAACTCGCCGATCGACCGGGGCGGGACATAAACGAGGCGGATATCCTTAAGATAGGTGTAAATGAATAAGAAATAAGTCTTGCCGATGAACATCTCGGCCACCTCGGCGCGTTTTCTCGGATTTGCCTTCTCGGCGCGGGCGACGATCTCTTTGCTGCGCTTCTCGATGGCCTTGGTTCTTGCTCCAAAGTCCATGTTCGGTTCGACGGCTCTCAGGACTTCCCCGGAGACATCCTGGAATGACTCGGTGATGCGGGCCGTCATCCCCTTGGCCTGGATTTCCTCGGGCCGAGTGCGGGCGAGGAATCCGCTGCGGATATAATCGTTCTCCTTCGTACTCGCCGCCTGGACCGCGCTGAAGGCGACGTGGTGGTTGGTAACGAACAGCCCGTCGGGCGAGAGGAACGAGCCCGTTGCTCCAACGCTGACGATGGCGAAAATCAGGCTTTTGTCTTTCGAGTAGATCTCAGCCGGATCGATCTCCAGGCCCTTGGACCGGAGGTCGAGCTTCAGGATTTCGCTGATCGGGTACATACCCTCTTCCGCCGCGGCTGAAGAAGCCGGGGCCGAAAAGAGCATCCAGCCGAGGAGTACGGCTCCTGTTATCTGGCGAATCATCGGTGACTCCTTAAAAACGGCATAGTGGCCAATATTATACCAACACCGAGGCGGCAAGTCGCCCTGTTCCCAGGTCAACCTGACCAGATCATGCTCATTTCCTGAACCCGAGACTCTTGGCTAATTCTGGACTTTGATGTCGATCAATTTATTCACGCTCTCGACATCCTTGAGAGACCTGACCTCGACGCGGATCCCGCGGCCCTCCGCATATTTTCTGGCGTTTCTCAAAGTCTCGATCAGGTCTGTCGGCAGGTCGCTCTTTTCCACCGCGCCAACCGCCCTATCGCCAAAAACGAAGGCCACCCTGAAGTATCCGCTCAGAGGAGTGAAGAAGAATAAATTTCGTTTCTTGAGCAGGACCTTTAAAGTCCATCCAGAGCTGGCGCCGTAGAACTTCCATTCCTCGTTCCAAGCACCGTAGGTGTCCTCGATGTGCTTCTTGATCGCCGCCCAGAATTTGGCCGTATCGCCGATCGCTTTAGTCAGCTTAAGGTTGTCCGGCTTGGCCGACTTATCAGTAAAAACGCTTGTTTCCATACCGTCTTCTCCCTTTTCGGAGATATTGCAGCTAAGTGTTCTACGGGTTGTTCTTTTTCTGAAGAAGAGCGGCATACACGGCCGCTTTCTCCGGCTTTCCCCAGGCCCCGTAGAGGTTGATGATATCCTGAATCGCGACCTGGGTCCGCCGATGGGTCGAACCAAAATTTTCCTGGATGATAGGGAAAGCTCCAAGCAGGAGAGATTCGGCTTCGCGAAATCGCCTTTGTCCGATAAGGCAAGCACCCATAAGGAGCTTTGTCGTCGCGATCTGCCAGTTTTTTTCGGGAAATGTCTTCCTTTGAATCTCCAGCCCTTGACGAAGATATTCTTCAGCCGACTTGTGGTCGCCTTTGCTCATTAGCACGGCAGCCAGGCTTCGCATATCTCCGGCCACATAGGGGTGGAAATCGCCGAGGTTTTTGCGGTCGATCTCGATGATCTCCCGAAATAAGCTTTCAGCTTGGTCCAGGTCGCCTTTCTGCCTGTGTAGAAGGGCCAGATTATTGAGGTTAGTCGCGACTTCCGGATGCCCAGCGCCCAGTATTTTGCGGTTGATCGACAACGCCTCTCGAAACAGGCTTTCGGCTTCCTGCCCGTCATTCTTGTTAGTGAGATACAGCTCATACAGGAACATTCCCAGGTTGTTCAGGCTCTGGGCGACGGCGGGATGGTCTTCTCCGAGGATCTTGCGTCTGATGGCCAGCGATTCACGGTACATCGGCTCTGCTCTTTCGAATTCTCCCATCTGCTTGAGCGTCATCGCCAGGTCATTCAGGCTGTTCGATGTTTCCAGGTGCTCCTGACCGAGCGCCTTTCGCCGGATTTCCAATGATTCGCCGAAGAACTCTTCGGCCTTCGCATAGTCACCTTTCAAATAATCGAGCTCACCCAGACTACCAAGGCTTGTCGCCACTTCGGGATGATCGTTGCCCAGGAGTTCCCGGCGGATGGCCAGGGATTCTTGCAGCAGGGGCTCCGCGGCCGCGTAATCTCCTTTGGCGATCAACAAATAGCCATAACTCTGCAGGCTGGAGGCCACATCAAGGTTTTTGTTTCCCAGGGCGTGTCGCCTTGTTTCCAGCGCCGACTTCAAGAGCGGAAGCGCCTGGTCGAAGAGACCCAGGCTATGATAGACCTGTCCCATCGTATCCATCAGCCGCGCCTGGATCAGCGGCTGGCCGGCCATCTCCTTCTCCATTTTCTGCGCGCCCCGGTCGAGGATCTCCCGTGCGGTGATCGAGTTTCCTCTGGCCTCGCTGGGGTCGGAAACCTTGAACAGGTCGACGAGAAAGTCCGACACACGCTTGGCCGTCGCCGCCTCTTCAACAGCTTTCTTTTCCGCCCGCACCGCCTTTAACAGGCCGATGGTCGTCCCCGCCGTCCCGATGAGAATGGCCAATATCACCACTGCCGCAGCCGCCACGCCCAGCTTATGACGCTTGACGTACTTCCGAACCTTGTAGACAGCGCTCGGCGGACCCGCCGACACCGGCTCGTGCCGGAGATGCCTTTCGATATCAGCCGCCACCTCGGAGGCCGTAGAATACCTGCGCGTCCGGTCCTTGGCCATCGCCTTCATGGTAATCCAATCCAGGTCTCCCCGGAGCAGCTTGACCAGCGAGCCCGGGTCTGTCCCCCTCTTTTCAGCAATCTCCGCCTTTGTCTCCTTCAGGGTGCTCAGCCGCGTGCTGGCCTTCGGCGGCTCGGTCTCCCGGATGATCCTTTGGATCTCACCGAAGGCGGCCGACCTCAACTTGCGGCCGTCAAAGGGCAACGCGCCCGCCAAAAGCTCATAAAGGATTACCCCCAACGAATAAATGTCCGTCCTGGTATCGACATCCAGGCCCGACATCTCCGCCTGCTCCGGGCTCATGTACTCGGGCGTCCCGATAAGCTGGCCCTGCTCGGTAAAAAGAGTCCGCTGCGCCAGGCGATGATCGGTCGCCTTGGCAATCCCGAAATCGATGATCTTGGGGACCGGCCGGTCATCCTGAATGACCACAAGAATGTTCGAGGGCTTGAGGTCCCGGTGGATGACGCCCTTCTGATGGGCGTGCTGCACCGCCTGGCAGACTCCGATGAACAACTGCAGGCGCTCCCGGGTGGAGAGCTTATGTCTGTCGCAGTAATCAGTGATGGGGATGCCCCGGGCAAGCTCCATGACGAAGTAGGGACGGCCTGTTTCGGTGGCTCCGGCGTCGAAGACCCTGGCAATATTCGGATGGTCCATGACCGCCAGGGCCTGCCTCTCCGTCTCGAATCGCGTCACGACCTGACGGGTGTCCATGCCGAGCTTGATGATCTTGAGGGCGACGCGGCGTTGGACGGGCTCCACCTGCTCGGCCAGGTAGACGATACCCATTCCACCGCTCCCCAGCTCTTCGAGGAGCTTGTATCTCCCGCCGATGAGCGCGCCCGGACTGACCTCCCTGATCTCCCGGTGAAGAGTCTTGGTAGGGGTGGCGGCGGGCGTTGAGCGGGCTGGCGGGCGTGCGCCTTCAGCCCCCAGAGTCACCAGTGCGGCGCCGCATCCGGCACAAAGCTGTGAGCTCTCGGGATTATCCGATTGACAGTTGGGACATTTCATGGCCCGGCCTTCCCTTCGGTCTGGTTGGCCAAAGAATACCAACAAAAAAACTTACAGTCAATCAATTCGCAATGTCCCAAAATAAAAAGGGGTCAGGTCTCAACTTTTGACAAATTGGCGCAGCGTCATGAGGTTTGTTAATTGTTGAGACCTGACCCCAAGTCAAAAATCGACAGGAATAAGCCCGGCTGGGGAATAAATGCACCTTCTCGAGATATGAATAAGAGAGGACCATCTCGAAAAAAGGAGGCTCCGATGAAATATCTCAAGACGGCAAGAGCTGGGTTCCTTATCCTGGGCGCGGTTTTGCTAGCTTCGTTTTCTTTCGGCGCCGTGGTTGCAGAAGAAAAAGCGGGCTTCGCTCTTCTGGAAAATCTCACCAAGGAAATTGTCTCGGCCGCAAAAAATGAGGTCTCTGCGGCGCCGGTGGAAGACCGTCTCAACGGGCTGATTGCCGAGGCCAAAAAGGCCCGGTCTGCGGAACTGATCGACGCCTATTTTTTTAAGAAATATACGGCCCTGCTTGCGTTTATCAAACTCGGCCTGACGGCGGACGACCCGGAAGGGATTCTCTGGCCTCTCATGGAGAGGGTGGCCGGGGATTACATCCGCAGCGTAACCGGATCAGAGCCCCCCGGTTCCCTGAAGGCAAACTACGCCCAGCATGGTGCCGTGGGCCTTGCCAGCATCAGCACCGCCGTCATCAGCGAGGTCACAAGCCTTCATCTCTATCTGGAAACAAAAGACCGGCGTCCGGAAGTGATGAAGCATTACCTGCAAATCGTGAAATAGACAGGGCCGCGGACTTCAGAAAACTGCGCCGGGTCAAGCGTTTCTTATCCATGTTCATCTCCCCCTATAAAATTTCCCGCGTCGGCCCTCGCCGGCGGGTGACGCCCATCTGGTCGAGCAGTTCGAGAAGAGGGATAGCGTATTTCCGGCTCAGCCCGGTCAGCGCCTTGAATTCCCCCACGGTCAGCTCCTTTTTTCCCAGCGCCCGCACGCGGCCGACTATCTCGTCCAACCAGAGGGAGTGGACGAGCAGGCCTTCCGGGCCCTGAATGACTTTTTTCCTCTCGACCAGGACCGAGAGCAGCCGGTCCAGGCGTTCGGCCGAGACCCGGAATTCTTTCCGGATGGACTCCGGCGAAACCGATTGGGATCCTCCCCGATAACACGTCTCCTCGAGTCGGCTGAGAATCTTCTCTTCTTGCGGAGAGAGGACGACTTCATGAGAAGGGAGCCGGAGCATTTTCCGGGCCAGGCGGACTTTCCCCGTCCGTTCGAGAGCTTTCACGGCCAGGAGCAGGACTTTTTCCGACAGGTTGAACCGCTTTTTGATCTTTTCCAGGGGCAGGCCCTTGCGGGACGGGTTTTTTTCGTGGAATTGTTCGAGATGGGCGACGATTTTTTGGCAGAGATAGTCGAAGCTGTCCTGAGAGATCAGAAAAAGCGGGGCGAAGGACAGGATTTTGACCCTGCCGTCCGCCTCGAGCTCTTCGCTCAGGCACAGGAGGCTCTCTTCGCTCAGATAGGACAAATCCTGAAGGTCCTGGTCTCGTAGCCCCGCCGTCCCTTTTTCCCGGCAGAGCGCGGCGAGCGCGTCCCCTTCGCCGCCGGGAGGAATGCTGCGCGTTTGCGTCCCGCCTCCCTTCCTCGGCCGCTGCCCGGGGGGATGAACACTCCTGGAACGCTGTGGTTTCATCGTTTCTTTCCCTTTCCGTCGGGGATAGGGAGAAGGGTCATCCGGCGCGCCAGGGGATCGACCGCCGCCAGGATCACCCTGACCGTCTCGCCGAGCTCGAATTTCCGGCCCGACCGCCGGCCGACGAGCACCCGTTTCGATTTCTGGTGGTAATAATCTCCGCCGAGGTCGCCATAGGAGATGAGGCCGTCGACAAAATAATCCTCCAGCTCGACGACGACTCCCGCCCGCGTGATGCCCACCAAAATGCCTTCGAACTCCTCGCCGAGCTTGCCTTTAAGAAACCGGTAGATGCGCCACTCGACCAGCTCTTTCTCCGCCTCATCCGCCTTCCTCTCCTGCTCGGAGCAATGGAGGGCCAGGGAGGGAAGGGAGGGCATTCCGGATCTTTCGCCGCGCCGGGCCGCCTTGAGAACCCGGTGGACGATGAGGTCCGGATAGCGCCGGATGGGCGAGGTGAAATGAGTATATTCCTTTAGGGCTAGCCCATAGTGGCCGGTATTTTCTGCTGAGTAGACGGCCAGCCGGAGCGCCCGCAGGACCTGGAACTGGACGAATTTTTCTTCCGGCTTCCCTTCGACCTGGTCCAGGACGCGCTGCAGGTCCCTGGAGGTCACCTTCTCGGGCTTGGGCAGCAGGAGCCCGAAAAGCTCCAGCAGGCTGCGCAGCTCTTCCAGGTCGGTCCGTCCGGGCGAGGGATGGACGCGGAAGATGGAGGGGATGCCCTCCCGGCTGAGGTACCGGGCGACGACCTCATTGGCCGCGACCATGAACTCCTCGATAAGATGGTGGGCCTCATTCGCCTCGAAGGCGGCCACGGCCTGGAGTTTTCCTTCCTGATAAACCAGCTCCGGCTCGAGCAGGTCGAAATTGAGGCTCCCCTGCTCCTCCCGGCGAGCCCGTAAAAGTGTCGCCAGGTCTCTCATCAGCAGGAAGTCGGGGACGAGCGCTGCATATTTCCGCCTCTCCCCATCATCCCCCTGGAAGATTTTGAAGACCGACGTGTATGTCATCCGCTCGGCCGTCTTGATGACTGAAGGATGAAACTCGGTTCGCACCACCCGGCCTTGAGCGTCGATTTCAAGCAGAGCCGAGACCGTTAGCCGCGCCCGGCGAGGCCGCAGGCTGCAGATGTCATTGGACAGCGCTTCGGGGAGCATCGGAAGGGTGAGGCCGGGAAGATAAACGCTCGTCGTCCGGTCCCGGGCGTCCCGGTCCAGGGCCGACCCGGGTTTGACATAGTGGGAGACGTCGGCGATATGGACCCCCAGGAGGAAGTGTCCCGACGGCAGCTTCTTGATACTGACCGCGTCGTCGAAGTCCTGGGCGGTTTCGCCGTCGATGGTTACGGCGGGCCAGCGCCGGTAATCCTTCCGTCCTTCCCGGTCTCGGGCGTTGATTCGGCCCGAGACTTGATCCGCCTCTTCCAAGGCCTCGGGGGAAAAGCGAGTGGCCAGGTTGAACCGCCGGATGACCACCTGGGTGTCCACCCCGGGATCGTCGGGAAACCCGAGCACGCTTTTCACAACCAGACCGTCTCTCTCCACTTCGATGATCATGCCGGGCGCCGGGTTGAGAGGGCCTTTGGAGCGGAGCGGGACTTCCTCGGTTGAAGCGGCGTCAAACGGAATGAAATAGGGCAGGCCGTAGCGTTCTTGATAGACCCCGAGCAGCATTTCGCGAGCTTTTTTCAGGATGCGGACGACCCGGCCTTCGGGCTTCCCTATCTTTCCTTTCTCCCTGACGGCGACCTCGACGATGTCCCCGGCGAGGGCGCCCAGCGAATAGCGCCCGGGGATGAAAATGTCCTCCCCTTCTGTCCCCTCAGGCCGGACAAACCCGAATCCCCTCGAGGACGGCAGGAATTCGCCGCGGATGACGGTCCTGTCCTGGAGGGCAAGATACATGTCCTTTTTCTTGTAGACTACGCCGCGGCTCTGGAGCGCCTTGAGAGCCCGGCGGAGACTGGTGAGCTCCCTGCCTCTCAGCCGGAGGAGCCCGGCCAGCTGGCGGATGGTCAGCCCTTTCTTTTTTTGCCTGAGAAGGGAGAGGATTGTGTCTTCCATTGTCATCGGACCAGGTCAATAGTAAAACAGGCTGAGACGGGGGATGCGGTTTTTTTCCCTCACCCGCTTGACGAGCTGGAGGTCGAGAATCCGCTCCTGCTCCTGTCTCGAGCGGCCGGCAAATTCCGCCTCAACCTGCCTTCGAGCGGCCTCCCGGTCTTCCGCCGAGGCGTGCCGCAGAATCAACTCATCGACCCTCTCTTCCAGTTCCTCGACTTCCTCCTCCCGCGGGGACCGCCGTGAGAGGGCAGCGAGGGCCTGGCGAAACACGTCCGTCAGGTATCCGGCCTCTGGGGGAACCGCCCGGAGGAATCTGCGGACCTCCGCGCCGGCTTTCCCGGCCTTCCCGGTCCGCGAAACTCGGGGTCGTTCGCGGCCGACCCCCCGGTCCCGGAACTCGGCGAAAGCCCGCTCGACTTCGGCCTGGCAGAAAGACAGCGAGAAGATTTTCCGGCTGCCCGCATGGCGCTGCCGGTATTTCTCGAAGGCTCTGCGGATTCCTTCCAGGACGATGCGCAGGGGAATCCTGGTCTCCTCCCAGGTCGAGATCGTCATGATGTCCTTTGAAGAGAGGACGAACGGCGCTCCCCGCAGGTCAAAAAAGGACTGGGAAATTTCCTGGAAGTAGCGGCCCTGCCGGGTTTGGCCTGACATGTTCATTTGACGGCCTGAGGTCAGTTTTCCTCTCAGGCGTCCCTGCCCTCCGTGTTTTTTTCGTAGATCAGGCGCAACCCCTCCAGGACGAGGTGCGGCTCATGATGGTGGGGAACCCGGATTTCCGGGCCGAGGTGGGCGGCGAAACCCCCGGTGACGACGATCTGCGGGTCGCTCCCGAGCTCCCTGGAGATTTCGGCGATGATGTTGTTGACCAGGCCGATGTAGCCGAAATAGAGGCCGGACTGCATGCTGGCCACCGTCGTTTTGCCGATCGCCTTCTTGGGCTTAGCCACTTCGATCCGCGGCAGCTTGGCCGTCCGGAGATAGAGCGCTTCGGCCGAAATCTGGATTCCCGGCGCGATGGCTCCGCCGAGATATTCGCCCCGGGCCGTCACGACATCGAAGGTGGTGGCCGTGCCGAAGTCGATGACGACTGCGGGCCCGCCGTATTTTTCAAAGGCGGCGAGGGAGGCCACGACCCGGTCGGCGCCGACCTCGGCCGGGTTTTCGTAGAGGATCGGCAGGCCCGTCCTCAGCCCGGGACCCACGACGAGCGCTTTGAGGCCGAACAAATCTTGGCTCAAGCTTTGGAAAGACGGCGTCAGTGGAGGGACGACGCTGGAGATGATGATCCCCTTAACGGAAGCAGGGTCGAGACCGGCCGCCCGCAGCAGTTCGAGCAGCATAATGCCGTATTCGTCCGCCGTCTTCTCACTCTCGGACCGGACTCTCCATTCCTTAACGAGCGCCTTCCCCTGAAATACTCCCAGGGCGACGGTCGTGTTCCCGATGTCTATGGCCAAGAGCATAGCTGATCTCTCCTTGGTCATCGGAGCGTGCAGGGCGAGGAAGCGGGCCCCAGCCGGTCGTCGCAGCCCGATCGCTGCCCGGCGATGACAAACCCATAAGGCCTAATCATTATAATCGATCCCAAGTATTTCTGCTGGAGATAATAATCTCCTCTTTCCTTCCGTGATCAGGAGCAGTCTGGCCCGGGTGTCCATTCCGGCGAAGACGCCATCCAGGCTGTCTTTCTCCCTGCGCACCTTGACTAGTTTTCCGATCGGAAAAATCAATTTGGACTCGAAAGCGCGGACGATCTCCCACTTTTTTCCCCGCCTGAAAGCGCCGTACCAGCGGTCGAGGCCCCGCCAGAGACAGGTCTCGAGGGCCTCCCGGTCGGCCGGTTTTTTCCGGGCCAGGCGCAGTGATGTCGCCTGGCGGCGCAATTCCGCCGGAAAATCGCTCCGCCGCTGAGTGATATTCAGGCCGATTCCCAGGACGGCGTGATTCAAGGAACTCCCCAGGAATACCCCCTCGCAGAGGATCCCCCCGAGCTTCCCGGTTTTCCAGACGATATCGTTCGGCCACTTGAGCCTGACCTCCAGACCCGCCGCTTCCCGGATGGCCTCTGCGCAGGCGACCCCCGCGACCAGCGGAAGGAGGGAGATGTCTTTCCGGCGCGGCCGGAGGATAACGGAAGCATACAGACCTTGGCCGGAGGGCGAATGCCAGGTTCGCCCCTTGGTGCCCCGCCCCGCGGTCTGCTCTCCGGCAATAACGACCGTTCCCTCCTCCGCCCCTTCCTGGGCCAGCGCCTTGGCCGCGTCATTGGTCGATGAGCAGGAGGACAAACGATGGATGATCGCCCCGATAGTCATGCCGGATGCGCTCGCACGCCCCCAATAAATCGCTACGGTTTTATTTGTTCCAGGCTCTTTTCCAGCTTGGCCCGGTTGTCCCGGAGCTCGAGCAGGCCTCTCTTGGTTTCTTCGATGACTTCGCGGGGAGCCCGCTCGAGGAATTCCTTCTTCTGCAGCCGCCCCTCGAGTTTTTCGATCTCGACCGCCGCCTTCTTGATCTCCCTCTCCAGGCGCGTCCGCTCGGCCTCCAGGTCGACGGCTCCAACCAGGGGGATGGCCACTTCCCATGCTCCGGCCACGCCCTTGAGCATGGCCGTCTCCGGAGGAAAGCGGTCTTCGACCCTGACCTCCGAGCCGTTGGCCAGGGCCAGGATGAAATTCCGGATCTCGGGGATGAGCTTCCGTTCTCCAGCGCCCGGTGCCTTCAGCCAGACCTCGACTTTCTGCCGCGGCGGGATCCTGTTCTCGGCCCTGATCGTCCGGATCTCGACCACCAGGTCCTGGAGAAGCTGCATCTCCTCCTCGGCATGCGGGTCCATATCCTCCGCCGCACTCCTGGGGAAGGACGCCCTGGCCAGCGACCCGTCGCTCCCGGGAAGGTAATGCCAGATCTCCTCGGTGATAAACGGCATGAAGGGATGAAGGAGCCTGAGAATATGGTCAAGCGTCGCCGCCAGCACCGCTTTTGCCGTGCCGCTCCCGGCCTGGAGCGCCGGCTTGGCCAGCTCGATGTACCAGTCGCAAAACTCGTGCCAGACAAAATGATAGATTTTCTCGGCCGCCTCGTAGAACTTGTACTCCTCGAGCGCCGCCTCGAGCTCAGCGGTGATGCGGGCCAGGCGGCTGCGGATCCAGCGGTCGGGCAGAGTCAGATCATTCTCTTGGATGACCGGTTCCGTTTCATCTATGTTGATCAGGACGAAGCGCGAGGCGTTCCAAATCTTGTTCACAAAGGACCGGTAGCCCGCCATGCGCTCCTCGGAAAGAGAGAGGTCCATGCCCGGGATGGCCAGCGCCGCCATCGTGAAGCGCAGGGCATCGGTGCCGTATTTTCCGATCATCTCGAGCGGGTCGATGATGTTCCCCTCCGATTTGCTCATTTTGCGGCGGCGGAAGTCCCGCACCAGGCCGTTGATGAAAACGTGACGGAAGGGGATCTGCCCCATGAACTTGAGACCCATCATGATCATCCGGGCGACCCAGAAAAAGATGATGTCAAAGGCCGTGGCCATCAGGTCGGTGGGGTAGAAGGTCTGCAGGTCAGGCGTTTGCTCCGGCCAGCCCATCGTGGCGAAGGGCCAGAGGGCCGAGCTGAACCAGGTGTCGAGGACGTCTTCATCCTGAACAAGCTCACCGCTTCCGCACCTCGAGCACACCGCGGGCGTCTCCATCGAGACGATGATTTCCTTGCAGGCGCGGCAGTACCAGGCGGGAATCCGGTGCCCCCACCAGAGCTGGCGGGAGATGCACCAATCGTGGATCTTGTACATCCATTCGAAATAGCTCTTGGCCCAGTTCGCCGGGATGAACTGGATCGTCCCGTCCTCGACGACCCGGATGGCTTCCTTGGCCAGCGGGGCCATCCTGACAAACCACTGCCAGCTCAGGTGCGGCTCGATGACCGTCTTGCAGCGATAGCAGTGCCCGACCATATGACGGTAGTCTTCGGTTTTGACCAGGAGTCCGGCCTGCTCGAGCCCCTCCAGCACCTTTTTGCGGGCTTCGAACCGGTCGAGCCCCTTGAAATCCGCGCCGGCCGCCTCGGTCATCTTCCCCGAGCCGTCGATGACGATGACCTGCTCGAGGCCGTGCTCCTTGCCCAGCTCAAAGTCCACCGGGTCGTGGGCCGGAGTGACCTTGACCGCACCCGTCCCAAAGTCTTTTTCCACCCGTCTGTCCGTAATTACCGGGATGCGGCGGTTGACCAGCGGAAGAATGACCGTCTTCCCGTGGAGCCCCAGGAAACGCTCGTCCTCGGGGTGGACGGCCACCGCCGTATCCCCCAGCATGGTTTCCGGCCGGGTGGTGGCGACGACGATTCCGCCGCTTCCTTCCGCCAGGGGGTAGCGGATATAGTAGAGTTTGCCTGCCAGCTCCTTATGCTCGATCTCAATGTCGGAGAGAACGGTGCGGCAGCGCGGGCACCGGTTGACCAGATAATAATCCCGATAAATCAGCCCTTCGCCGTAGAGGCTGACGAAGACCTGCCGGACCGCCCGCGAAAACCCCTCATCCATGGTGAAGCGCTCCCGGGTCCAATCGAGCGAAGCCCCCAGCTTTTTGAGCTGGCCGGTGATGATGCCGCCGTACTTCTGCTTCCAGTCCCAGGCGACCTTGAGGAACTCCTCCCGGCCGAGCTTCTCCCGGCTGAGCCCCTTCTCTTTGAGGTTCTGCTCGATCACGTTATGCACCGCGATTGAAGCGTGGTCCGTTCCGGGGAGCCAGAGGACGTCGAAGCCCTTCATTCTCTTCCAGCGGGCGATGATATCGGGCAGGGTGAAGCAGAGCGCATGGCCCATGTGGAGAGAGCCAGTCACGTTGGGCGGAGGAAGGACCATGGAAAACTTCGGCCTGGGGGATGGGACATCCGGAGTATTGGTGCGTTTCTCCAGCCAGAGCCGGGCCCACTTTTCCTCGACCGGCTTGGGGTCATAAGATTTTTCGAGCAGGTTTTTCGTCTTTGTCGTCATCTTGATCTCTCTGCCGGCCTATGGCTTTTTTCTCAGCTCCCTGTCCAGAAGGGACTGGACTTCAGACCGGAGCGTCGCCTTGAGCCGCTTCTCCAGCTCTCTCTCCATGGAGAGGATTTCCTCCTGCAGCAGCCGCCTGATCCTCTCCTCGACATCATCCGCTCCCGGCGGATAAGAAGGCGGCGGGGGCGCGAACTCGGATTCCTCGAAGAGGGGGATCGCTCCTGTCGGAGGGATGTCCTCGAGAAACGACTCCTCGGGGAAGGAATGCGGGCTTTTTTTCCGGTCGACGATCTCCCTGACCGTCTGAGCCAGCTTCTCCGAATCAAACGGCTTCTGGACGATCTCGTCATAGTCGATGCCGCGCAGCTTCTCCAGGTCGAGAGTCTCGAAGGCATTCCGGAGGAAGAGGAGCGCCGTCCGCCGGAAGTCCTCCCGGCTTCTCAAATAGCGGCCGACTTCATAGCCGTCCCGGCCGGGCAGGGAAAGGCTGACCAGGACTGCGTCCGGGTTGACCCGGCTGAGAGACTGGAGCAGGTCCTGGCCGTCCTCGAAGGGATGGAGCTCGAAATCCGGCGCGGCCAACGCCATCTGCACGACCTTCTGGACGGAAGGGCTCGGGTCGGCGACGATTACTTTGCAGGTCATGTCAGGCAAAAAAAATGCAATCCATTGCCGCTTTCATTATCGCCATTCTCCGAATTCTGTCAAATAACGCGGTTAGGGGAGACGAGCGTGCTGACGACCCCAAGCCCGAGCCTAATATTCTATGGAGACGGAGTTTTCGCCCAGGAGGCGCTCGACGTTGCGGGTGAGGTCCTCGGAAGGGAAAACGCTCCGGACCATGAGGGACTCAGCCAGGACGCGGTAGGAATGGGGCGTTTCGAGCTCGAACAGCACCGGGCACTCCCCCGGGTATTTCTCCAGCAGCTCCTTCAGCTCCTGGATGATGGCGTCCTCAAGGCCGGGCAGAAAAATCCTGACGATGACCCGCTTGGCCTGCTTCTGAAAGGCGTCGGCCAGGGGCATGATCTCGGACAGGTTGATGCGCCGGTTCTCTCCCACGCCCATGAACCGGCCTTTGACCCAGACCATGTTTCCTTCCCTAAGGTATTCCATGTATTTGTTGAAGCTTTCCGGGTAGGCCATGACATCGATCCGGCCGGTCAGGTCTTCCAGGACGAACGTCACAAACCGCTCGTCCTTTCGCGTCTTCAGGGGTTTCACCGTGCCGATGATCCCGGCCACCCGGATCTCGTTGTTGAAATCCTTCTCCTCGTCGAGCAGGCCGAGGGAGTGGGAAGTCAGCTTGTTGAGCCGCTTCTCGAATTGGGCCAGGGGATGGCCGGTAATATAAAAGCCGAGCGCGTCCTTCTCGTAGGACAGGAAAAGCGATTCGTCCCATTCCTTCATCTCGCTGACCTCGGCCGGGACGTCGGGCGGCTCGAGGTGGCTACCGCTGAAGAGGAGGCTCTGCGGCGTCAACCTCATCTTCTGGAGCTCATGGGCGTATTGGATCATGGAATCGATGAGATGGAAGCACCCCGAGCGGCGCCAGCCCAGGGAATCAAACGCGCCGGCCTTGATCAGGCTCTCGAGCACCTTCTTGTTGAATGTCCGCGGGTCGGTGCCGCCGACGACGTCAAAGGGAGTGCGAAAACGGCCGCGTTTGGACCGCTCCCGCAGGATCTCCCGGACCGCGGTCTCGCCGACATTCTTGACGGCCGCGAGGCCGAAGCGGATTGCGCCGCCGACCACGGTGAAATTGAAATCGCTCTCGTTGATGTCGGGGGGAAGGACGTTGATCCCCATCTTTTGGCATTCGTCGATATACTTGTAGACCTGGGCGGTCGCTCCCCGCTCCGCTTCCGACGTCAGCAGGGCGGCCATGAAATGGGGGGGATAATGGGCCTTGAGGAAAGCGGTCTGGTAGGCCAGGTAAGCGTAAGCTGCGCTGTGGGATTTGTTGAACCCGTATTCGGCGAAATGCTTGATCTGCTCGAAGATCTGGTTCGCCTTGGCCGAGGGGATGTTTCTCTTCTTGGCGCCCTGGACGAACCGCTGTTTCTGGGCCTTCATGATGCTCGTGACTTTTTTTCCCATGGCCTTGCGGAGGATATCCGCCTCGGCCAGGCTGAACCCGGCCAGCTCGGTGGCGATCTTCATGACCTGTTCCTGGAAAACGATGATCCCCCGCGTCTCCTTGAGGATGGGCTCGAGCTCGGTGAGCTCGTACCTGATCTGGTCCGGGTGGTTTTTCCGCTTGACGAACTCGGCCGTCATGCCGCTGTTCAGCGGGCCCGGACGGTAGAGGGCGTTGAGGGCGATCAGGTCGCGGAAACTTTCCGGCTTGTAGTTGCGCAGGAGATCCTTCATCCCCGAACTTTCGAACTGAAACACGCCGTCGGTGTTTCCGGCCTGGAAAAGGACGAAGGTCGCCGGATCCTCCAGCGGGATCGTCCGGATATCGACTTTCTCGCCCAGGTCTTTTTCCACCAGCTCGACCGCGTCTTGAATGACTGTCAGGTTGCGCAGCCCGAGCAGGTCCATCTTGAGCAGGCCGATGGCCTCGATGTCCTGCATCGGAAACTGGCTGGTGATCTCCCCCTTGACCGACTGGTAGAGCGGCATGAATTCGACGAGCGGTTTGGGCGTGATGACGATGCCGGCGGCATGGATCGAGGGATGGCGCACCTGGCCTTCGAGCCTCCGGGCGACGGCCAGGAGATGGGCGATCTTGGCGTTCTTGTCGCGGAGCTCGCGCAGCTGCTGGATTTTCTCCAGGGCGCCGTCGATGGTGGCTTCCGGGCCGGTCGGGGGAATCATCTTGGCGATCCGGTCGACCTCGGGCAGGGGGACTTCGAGGACGCGGCCGACGTCCCGGATGGCCTGGCGGGCGGCCATGGTCCCGAAAGTGATGATCTGGGAGACATTCTCCTGCCCGTATTTATTGGTCACGTATTCGATGACTTCGGCGCGGCGCCGGCCGCAGAAATCGATATCAATATCGGGCAGGCTGATCCGCTCGGGGTTGAGGAAGCGCTCGAACAGCAGGTCGTACTCGAGCGGGTCGATATCGGTGATGCCGAGGCAGAAAGCCAGGAAGCTCCCGGCGGCCGACCCCCGTCCCGGCCCCACCGGGATGCCGCGTGCCTTGGCCGTCTGGATGAGGTCCCAGACGATGAGAAAGTAGCCCTCGAACCCCATCTGGTTAACGAGCTTGAGCTCCCGCTCCAGCCTGTCCTCGTAGTCTTCCGGAGAATGGGCCAGCTCGCCTTTTTCCCATCTCGCCCGGAGCTCGTGCTTCCGCATCCCGAATCCTTCCTTGGCCACCAAGGCCAGGTATTCTTCCAGGGAATTCCCATCGGGGGGTTTGAACTGGGGTAGGAAGTAATGGCCCGAGGGAAAATCGAAGTTGCACTGAGAAGCGATGTGAGTGGTGTTCTGAATGGCCTCCGGGACTTCCTTGAACAGCTCGGCCATCTCCGCGCCGGACTTGAAGTAAAACTCCTGCGAGCTGAAGCGGATGCGGTCCTGGTCGCTGAGCTTTTTATTGGTCTGGATGCAGAGGAGGATGTCGTGGCTCTCGGCGTCCTCCTTGCGGAAATAATGGACATCGTTGCTGGCAACCAGGGGGAGGTCAAGCTTCCTGGCCAGTTCGATGATCCGGGGGTTGACCGCCTTTTGCTGGGCGAGGCCGTGGTCCTGGAGCTCGAGATAAAAATTGCCCGGGCCGAAGAAGGTCGCGTACTCGAGGGCAGCCTGCTGGGCCGCCTCCTCCATCTCCTTCTCCAGGAAATAAGAGACTTCGCCCTTGAGACAGCTCGACAGCGCGATCAGGCCGTCGGCGTGGGTTGAGAGCAGTTCTTTGTCGACGCGCGGCCGGTAGTAGAACCCTTCCAGGTAGGCCTTGGTCAGCAGGAAGCAGAGGTTGCGGTAGCCTTTGTCGTTCTTGACGAGCAGGAGAAGGTGAAAATGATGCGGGTCGTGGCCCTCGTCTCTCTTGTCAAACCGGCTCCGCGGAGCGACGTAGACCTCGCAGCCGAGGATCGGCTTGATGTCCCTGGCTTTCGCTTCCTTGAAGAAGGTGACGGCGCCGAAGATGTTCCCGTGGTCGGTCAGGGCGACGGCCGGCATCTTGTTCTCGTAGGCTGCCTGGACCAGGTCGGCGATCCTCACCGCGCCGTCCAGGATGCTGAACTCGGAGTGGTTGTGGAGGTGGATGAATGAATGTTCCATTATTCCCATTCGATCGTCGCCGGGGGCTTGGTCGTGATGTCGTAAACCACGCGGTTGACGCCGTGGACTTCGTTGACGATGCGCGTGGAGATCCGCGAGAGGACCCGGGATTCGACCGGAAACCAGTTGGCCGTCATCCCGTCCACACTCTGGACGAGCCGCAGGACGACGACCTGGTGGTAGGTTCGCCGATCGCCCATCACGCCGACCGAGCGCACCGGCAGAAGGATGGCGAAGGCCTGCCAGAGCTTGTGGTAGAGCCTGGCCTTGTGGACCTCCTCAAGGAGGATCAGGTCGGCCTGGCGAAGGATGGCGATGCGGTCGGGCGTGACTTCGCCGAGAATCCGGACGGCGAGGCCGGGGCCGGGAAAGGGGTGCTGAGTGATGAATTCGCGGTCCACGCCGAGCTCCGCCGCCAGGGTCCTGACTTCGTCCTTGAAAAGCTCGCGCAGCGGCTCGACGAGCTTGAACTTGAGCCCCTTGGGCAGGCCGCCGACGTTGTGGTGCGACTTGATGGTGGACGACGGACCCTTCACCGGGGCGCTCTCGATGACATCGGGGTAGATCGTCCCCTGGGCGAGGAACTTCGCCCCGCCGATCTTGCGCGCTTCGGCCTCGAAGATTTCGATGAAGGTCCGGCCGATGATCTTGCGCTTCCGTTCGGGCGAAGTTACGCCGCGGAGATTGCGGAGGAAGAGATCAGAGGCGTCGACGCCGATGACATGGAGGTGGAGACGGCGCCGGAATTCATCCATCAGCCCCTCGTACTGGCCCTGGCGGAGCAGGCCGTTATCCACGAATACGCAGGTGAGCCTGTTCCCGACGGCGCGATGGACGATGAGCGAGGTGACGAGGGAGTCCACACCGCCGCTCAAGCCGCAGATAATTCTTCCCCGCCCGACGGCCCGCCCGACATCCTCCACTTTCCTGGAGAGGAAAGACTTTATGCTCCATTCCGGCTTCAGGCCGGCCAGGGAAAAAAGAAAATTGGCCAGGACGGCCTTGCCCTGGCGGGTGTGGATGACCTCGGGATGGAACTGGACGCCGTACATTTTCCGCGCCGGCGCTTCGATCACGGTAAACTTGGTGTTGGCCGTCTTCCCCGTGACGGAAAAACCGGGCGGGATTTTTTCTACGCGGTCGCCGTGGCTCATCCAGACCTGGCCGCTATCCTTCATACCCTTGAGGAGCCCGCCGCGGTCGAGAATCTCCAGATAGGCGAATCCGTATTCCCGATGGGACGAAGGCACAACCTTGCCGCCGAGGAGATGGGCCATGAGCTGAAGCCCGTAGCAGATGCCGAGCACAGGAAGGCCGAGATGGAAGATGTCCGGTGAGCCGATGGGCGCTCCCTTCTCGTAAACGCTGCGCGGCCCGCCGGAGAGGATGAGGGCTTGGGGATTCTCTTTTTTAATCCGGCTGACCGGTGTATCAAACGGGAAGATTTCGGAGTAAACGCCGAGTTCCCGGACTTTCCGGGCGATCAGCTGGGTGTACTGGGAGCCGAAATCGAGGACGAGGACTTTCTTCACTCAC
>CAZYWP010000040.1:0-22113 GCA_964651495.1 uncultured Eubacteriales bacterium
GCAAAATGAGTGCTTGAACGATCATTCGACCAGCGCAGCAGAAAAGGAACTTCTTATTCTTAAACTATCGTTCGGATTCGCCCGCCTCCGCATGGACCTTCCGCCACTGGACTGGGCTATGATATATTCCCAGCTGATGATCTATTTTGAGGACCGTTTGGGTGAGCGTGCTTAAATGCCAAGAAGGGGTTTACCCAGAATATCTGACACTTCCTTCCTATGCGACGAGGGCGCTCGAACCGCGATGCGAGAGCATCCGAAAGATGACCACCAGCGGACTTTAGCCCAGATTGATTCTGTCCCCTGATCCTAACGTGATCAGCATCAGGTTTGGCAAAAGGAGCGCACTATGATCTCGAAACTAAGTGAACTACACCTGTTACTAAATCAAAGACTTTCGCTAATCATTCTGCTGGGGGGGATCCTAATGCCGGTTCTGCCGCAAGGTGAAACATTGTACAACGGAATCCGTTTACCATCCGTCTGGCCGCCGATAGATCACAAAGTCACGCTCGATCCGCCGGTCACACCTCCGTACCTCATTTCTCCGCCCAGCGTTATCCTGATTGATGTTGGACGACAGCTCTTTGTGGATGACTTCCTCGTTGAGAAGACAATGCTGCGTCGAACCTTCCACGCGGCTGAGTATTATCCGGTCAACCCCGTGATGAAGCCTGATAAAGCCTGGGAAAATGAAGGCCCGTTCCCATCGGCAATGGTGTTCAGCGACGGCATCTGGTTCGATCCGCAGGACAAGCTTTTTAAGATGTGGTATATGGGCGGCTACTTGGAGACGATATGCTATGCCACCTCGAAAGACGGCATTAACTGGGATAAGCCATCGCTGGATGTTGTGCCGGGAACCAACATCGTCCACGCTGTCAAAAGAGATTCAACAATGGTATGGCTGGACCTGGAGGAGAAAGACCTTCAGCGGCGTTATAAACTATTTCATTATATGTATCGGGACAGCACGGGGACTATGACCGTCCACTTTTCGCCGGACGGCATTCACTGGGGCGACGCGATGGCTCGCACAGGAACCTGTGGGACCCGTAGTACCGTGTTTTGGAATCCCTTCCGCAAGGTCTGGGTGTATAGTATCCGCGCAGGCACACCGGAGATTGGACGCTGCCGCACATACTGGGAAACCCGTGATGTCCTCGCAGCCAAATGGAAGCAAAATGAGGCGCCGGTCTGGGTTGGTGCGGACAAGCTTGATCCACAGCGCGCCGACCTTAAAACCCAACCGCAGCTCTACAACCTCGACGGCGTTGCTTATGAGAGCCTGATAGTCGGCCTGTTCAGCATCTGGCGCGGTCAAGGCCAGGACAGAGCCAAGCCAAATGACCTGGTTGTGGGCTTCACCCGTGACGGCTTCCATTGGGATCGCCCGTCCCGCGAGGTATTTGTTCCCGTTTCCGAGCGTTATGGAGACTGGAACTGGGCCAATATCCAGTCTGCAGGCGGCGGCTTCCTGGTGGTAGGGGATAAACTCTACTTCTACGTAAGCGGCAGGGCAGGGGTACCCAACTCGCCGGATTCCGGCGTATGTACTACCGGTCTTGCTACACTTCGACGTGACGGCTTTGCATCAATGAACGCCAGTGAGCTTGAAGGGACACTTACCACTCGGCCTGTCCGCTTCACAGGTAACCGGCTCTTTGTCAATGTTGATGCTGACGCTGGTGAACTGCGTGCCGAAGTCTTGGATGAAAATGGAAAGGTAATCGCTCCGTTCACCAGAGCAAACTGCATTCCGGTTCGGACCGACAAGACGCTCCAGGAAGTTCAGTGGAGTGAAGCGGTCGATCTTTCTGCTGTGGCCGGCAAGAAAGTAAAGTTCCAATTCTATCTCAAGAACGGCAGGCTTTACTCATTCTGGGTCAGCCCGGACAGGTCGGGCACGAGTCGAGGCTACGTAGCGGCTGGCGGCCCTGGATTCACAGGGCCTACCGACACCAAAGGTTCTACGGCTTACAGGGAGGGCGCCGAACGCTGATTTCAATTGTGTTTGGAGGATACGGATGAAAAGCTTGCTTTTGTTATTGGAAACTAGAGCTTAAGAGAAACCAATCCCTGTCCGAATTTCGTTGGACCTTATCCCTTAGAAGTGGTCCACTCATAATGTGAGTTTTCTGATCATTTTGAATCTCCCCGCTGGTTCGGCCCCTTTATTTCGCACAGGATTAGGTCGTAAAAAGGAGACCCCAAAGTGGCACAAGCGAAGACTCAATCCCCCGTATTATTAATTCTATCAACTACATAAAATGGGAGACCTTTGGACTCCGGATCCAAAGGTCGGAGGTTCGAATCCTCTCAGGCACGCCACGTTTTCCCCCATATATCAGCCCGCCTTCTTAAGCCGCCGGGTCTTCGAGGCTTTCTTTTTCATGATGGTGGCCAGGGCATCCTTGAGGACGGGAAGGGCTAGAACATCTTTGGGTCGGCCGGCCGTTTCCTTGCTCTTGATGATCCGGTCCAAAGCCAGGATCCTGACCGGTAGACGTCCGAGATCAACCAGGATCGAGTGCTCTTTTTCTTCGTCGAACGTGCCCAGGCCGTGCATCGTCAGAACAATGTCGAAAAGCTCGACGGCTTCTCCTGCGAACGTCGGGGGATGCAGGCCGATCGATGGAACGATGACCCCTCCGACCTTTGCCACGGCTTTCCTGACGGCCGGATCGGCCAGGTCCCTGAACCAGAGATCGATGTCCTGCGTAACGATCGGGGCCCCCTGCAAGGCTGCGGCAGCGGCTCCGACGATCATGTAATCGACCCCCTGCTTATGGAGCTCCTTCAGGAAGGAGACCTCCCTAGCGGTAAAGATCGCTTTTTCTGCCACGGATCAAGCTCCTTCGCAGCCGCCGGACCGGCTCTTCCTCCAGCAAAAGGAGGGTCAACCGGACGTTGTCCCGATCGAGCTTCGGGTCACCGGCGACGATGCGTTCGGTAAGGGCCAGGATGCGGCGGATCTTCGCGACGTCGGGATTCTCTTCCGTAAGAAAGGCGCCGGGGCGCACGGATAGTGTTTCCGCGAGCGCACGGAGTGAGGCGGGAAGAACGGAACTCTTATGGACGAGATGGTAGAACGCTGTCTTGCTGACCCCGGCCTTGACGAGAAGGGCGTTGAGGCTCAGGCCGCGTTTCCCGGCGAGCTCCCGCAGTCTGGCCAAGTCGATCTGCATATGATAATAGTACCAAAAAATAGAACTATATACAAATCCCGTCGAATTCTTTTATCTCGGACGGCATAATTACGACCCAGCCGCCGGATCGCCCCGCCATATGCCCGGACGAATCAGCGGGTTGGTGGCCGACGCCGTCGGACGAGTTGTCCAACGGTTTAGTCATAGTTGAAGCTTCTGGCGCCTGAGACTGGCCTCCCGCCTCGAGAGTGCGAAGAACGGCGGGCTTACCTGCGAGAGCGGGCGCTCCTCGCGATCTTCCTCGAGCCCCGCGAGATCCTGAGGGCGATCCGCGAGCGAATCAGCAGATAGGCGATGGCTGACTGGGGGGTTGTTTACTCCCAACACGCTTTGGTAGGATGTAAAAGAAGCCTGAGTTCTTGGGCTGGACTGGTAGCAGGGAGGAGGGGTCTTATCCCCGTCGAATTAAGGTCAGAATAAAGCGTCGGGAGGTTAAAATGCAGTTTGGTTTGATTGAAATGGATGGCACGCCCTATACTTCTGCGGGCAAACTAACCCAGGTGTTTATCTTCTGCGCTTTAATTGCCCTATTTTACTTTGCCATAACGCTCCTAATTCGATATCGACGGCTAAGGAGATTTTCCCAGCTTCTCGGCCAGCCTCTTCTGACCATGCTTGAATCAGGCAAATGGGAGCCAGCCGAGCTATCCTCCTGGCGTGAAGTTAGAGATGTGAATTTTTTAGCGATCATCGAAGCGTTACGGCGGGAACTTGCGGGCCAAGGTCCAATTTCTGTGTCCTCGGCGATAATCAAGGGATTCAACTTGCTGGCCGGACCATTCATGCGGAAGGCCTATCATTTGCAGGTTCTTGGCTGGAGCACTTGCCTGGTCGGATGGTTCGGGTTCTTGGGAGAGATCAAGTACGGCTTCCGGGGTATGGCCTTCTTGGAGGGAGCCCCCGGACTAGGACCCTTCGCGACTATTTTTGAATATGCTATCGGTCTTCAGCTTGTCGGATTGTTAGTTGGTATTGCGTGTCTCTGGGTTTCAAGCTTTGCCCGAAGCCGGTTGGGGTTCATCCAGCAGGACCATTCGACCCGAATCCTGGCCGCGTCCATAAAAAGAGTGTGAACCGATTCGGGAACTGGCTCTATTCGAGATCTTCCTCGAGCTCCGAGGGATCCTGAAGGCGATCCGCGATCGGCTCCAAGCTGACTTTTATCGCGGAGAGACCTCCTCCAACGCACCTGGCCTATCAGGAAGTTTTGATGGCCGCGGAGGCCTCCACTGATTATTCTTCGTAACCTTCTCTGACCCTGCGAGGTGAGGTCTGTCGGATTTCCGGCGCTTTTCGGCTTATCCGCGGCTTCCCGGCCTTTTTCCTCTGGTTTCAACTCAATTTGACAAGCGGCGGCTCCTTGATTTACCATCCCCAACGATCGGGTGAGGCAAAATGAGTGCTTGAACGATCATTCGACCAGCGCAGCAGAAAAGGAACTTCTTATTCTTCACGGAAACGCCCGGTCTGAACCTCCTCCGTCGACGAAGCGTTCCAGCAATTCCAGGCGCTCGCCGATGGGAGGATGGGAATAATACAGGACCTTGACCCACCGGGCCGGATAGGCGTTGGCCAGGTTGCGATCGGCCAGGCCCGCCAGGGCGGTGAGAAAAGGCCTCTTGTGTTCAATATGGGTGACGGCGTAGAGGTCCGCGTCTTTCTCCATCCGCCGGGACAGGGCGTTTCCGAGGGGCCCGAAAAGAAACCCGGAGACGGCGCCCGCGATGATGATCAAGAGGGGCAGCAGGGAGAGGGTCGACCGGGTGGAGAGAAGGAAGTCCGGGAAAGCCGCTTTCATGATCAGATGAAGGAGGTAGAAAACCACGACCTGCTGAGCCGTGCCGAGGGCGATCCCCTTCCATATGTGCCTGTGTTTGTAGTGGCCCACCTCGTGGGCGATGATGGAGACGATCTCCGGAGGCGTCATATTTTCCACCAGGTTATCTCCCAGGACGACGCGGCGTGTCTTTCCCAGTCCGGCAAGAAAGGCGTTTTCCTTGCGGGTCTTCCGGCTCATGTCTTCCTTGTAAAAGCCGCTGCTTTTCAGGCCTTCCTGAGCCAGGATCTTTTGCAGGGAGCCGGTCAGCTCTTCGTCGTCGATCGGCACATAGCGGTGGAAGATCGGCAGGATGACGATGGGAAAGAGCGTCGCGAGAATGACACTCACCAAAGCTGAACCCAATCCCGCTATCAACCACCAGGTCCCCGGGAAGCGGGCCATGATCCAGAGAAGAAGGGCCAGCAGCAAAGATCCCAGGACAAGGCTCACAGCAAAGGCTTTGGCCTGATCAAGGAGCCACTCTCCGGCCGTCTGGGTGGAAAAATTCCACTTATGCTCATGGATATGGCCGGCGTAATAGCTCAAGGGCAGGTTTAAAACAGACATCCAGGCCAGCAAAGCGCCCATATAAACCAGAAAGGCCAGAGGGATGGTATCCCCGGAAAATAAATGGGCCAGGCGCCAGCTCAGACCCGAGTAATAAAATCCCAAGAGGAGAACGAGCGAGAATGCCGTGCCTGCCAGGCCGAGGAGCCGCTTTTCTTTTTCATACCGCCTGGCCAGGAGCTGTTTTTGCCCGTCGAGCAGCGGATGGATCGTCACCACTCTCTTCCGTCCGTCGGTGTAAAGACTTTATAGAATATTAAACAATGAGCCAAGCTGAAGTAAAGCCCGACAATTTGACATCATTTCCCAGACTTAATAAACTTTCTAAGCCTGACAGGGAGACGAACTCATGACCAGGATTAAAGTCCGTTATGCCATCCTCGGATTCGGGGGAATCGCCCGGAACAGGATTGCCCGGGAAGGCTTTGCCTGCGACCGGAAACGCTTTCAGCCGCTGTCCGGCGTCGAGCTCGTCGGCGCTACCGATTTGAATCCTGGACAGGCAAATGCCGCCCAAGATCTCGGGTTGAAATGGTATCCCTCCTCAGAAGCGCTTCTTCAGGACCCGGCCGTCGATGCCGTCTTTATCGCCAGCAACAACGCCTCTCATTTTTCGCTGGGAAAACAGGCCCTCGAGGCTGGAAAGCACGTCATCGTGGAAAAGCCGATGGCGACGAGCCTGGCGGATGCCCGCAAGCTGGCTGCCCTGGCCGCCGGGCGGAATCTGTCTCTGGCCGTCGACCATATGATGATCTGCAACTCCTTCAACAGGAAGGCGCAAGAGCTCGTCGCCAGGGGAGCGCTGGGCGAGGTCAACGATATCTGCCTGCACATGGAATTCTATTACGGCTCGACTCCGGAGGAGGCGGCGGCCTGGCGCTGCGCCGACCCGGCTGAACTCGGCGGCCCGATCGGCGACGTGGGAAGCCACTGCCTGTACATGGCGGAATATCTGACCGGTTCTCGGATCAAGACCGTGGCGGCTGTGTTCACGCCACCGACCATTAAAATCCGCGCAGAGAACGGCGCTTTCATCCGCTTTCAGATGGGGAACGGCCTGAGCGGGAGCGCGCGCGTTTCGTTCAACGACCCGCGCGGCGCCCTGGAGGGCACGCTCCTCAACCTGGGCTTTGAGATCTATGGGACTAAAAAGACGCTTCGCGCTTACGGGACTCTCTTCCAGCTCTCCGGGCATCCGGACGAGCCGGTGAAGATCCGGCTCGAGCTCGAGAGCGGCGGAGTCTCTGAGGCCGTTCGCCCCGGGCGCATCGAGAACATCTACCAAAAGGTCATCCTGAATCACGCTGCGTCCATCCGCAGCGGACGGAGGCTGACCGGGGAGGACGGCGTTCACAACCTCAAGTTGGTCCTGGCCGCCTACACGTCCGCGGCCGAGGGGGGCCGGGAAATCCGGGTCCATTGAAGGAGACGACCATGAAAGAAAAGCTGGCCATCCAGGGCGGCGAAAAACTGGCCAAAGAGCCCTTTCCCATGTGGCCCAGTCTGTCGGAAAAGGGCATAGAAAAAGCGGCGGAAGTCCTGCGCTCTGGACGGGTCAACTACTGGACCGGGCCGCTGGGGATGGAATTCGAGAAAAAATGGGCCGAATACAACGGCGCCCGGTTCGCTATCTCGACCTCGAACGGGACATCCGCCCTCCACACGGCCGTCGCCTCTCTCGGCATCGGCCCGGGAGACGAGGTGATCTGTCCGTCGTATTCCTTCATCGCCTCGAGTTTCTGCGTTCTCCAGGCCGGGGCCCTGCCCGTTTTTGCCGATACCGGATACGACCACGTCATCTCGCCGGACGATATCGAGAAGAAAATTACTGCGCGGACGAAGGCCATCATCGTCGTCCACCTTTACGGCATTATCGCCGACATGGACCCGATCCAGGAGATCGCCCGAAAACGCAAGCTGTTCGTGATCGAGGATTGCGCCCAGGCCCATGGCGGTGAGTACAAGGGGAAAAAAGCGGGGACGGTCGGCCAGGTCGGCTGCTTCAGCTTCTGCCAGAGCAAGCATTTCACCACCGGGGGCGAAGGCGGCGCCGTGATCACCGATGATGAGGACCTGGCCTGGCGATGCCGATCCTTTCGGGACCACGGCTATGACGTCCAGAAGCGGCTCAACCTGCTTGAGCTCGAATCAAAATTGATGTACATCCACACCCGGGTCGGTTTCAACTACCGGATGACCGAAGTCCAGTCGGCCATCGGGCTGGCCGAGCTGGAGCGGTTCGAGTCCTGGAACATGCCGGCCAGGCGTCGCAACGGCCGGATGATCATTGAAGCGCTGAAGGGACATCCGCTGGTCCTTCATGTGCCCCCCGATACGGAAGAGAGGAAGAACGCCTTCTGGTGGTGCCCCCTGGTCATCGACATCGACAAACTCAACTGCTCGGCCAAGGAATTCGTGGCCGCCATCAACGCCGAGGGCGTGCCCGCGTACACGGTCCTCTGGCCCGAGATGTACAAAGAAGAGGCCTATGTCCTGAGAAAGGGGTTCGGCACAGCCAATTATCCATTTGAGGATCCCAGGGCTCAGCGGATCGATTACACGCAGGTCAATTGCCCGACGGCGCACTGGCTTACGGACCGGACGATCTCCTTCTTTACCCATCCCGTCTACACGGAAAAACACATGGAGCTCGTGATCGCCGCTTTCAATAAAGTGGGGGCGGCATATGCTAAATAAAAAATCTCCCCCCTCCCCTTTATCCCCTCCCTCAAGGGGCGGGGAGTATAATAGGCACCATTTTGAGGGGACGGAAATCAAGGAAAAAAAAAGCACAGGAGGTATCAATGAGAAAACTCAGCGCTATCGCCCCGGGCTGGTGGGACTACACCACCCTGGATGACAAGATCAGCCGGGATGCCGCCAAACTGACCGTCAAGGATATTCAACAGCTCGCCCGCCCCGGCTTTGCCGTCAAGATGTACGATACACGCGAAGCCTTCTACATGGCCGAAGCGCTCGAGTACATCCAGGCCTGGCGGCAGGCGACGCCGAGCCGCCCGGCCGGGATCTGCGGGCCGATCGGCCCGACCGAACAGCTCCCCCTCGTAGCCGTTCTTGTGAACGAGCTCGGGATCAGCCTCAAGAACGCCCACTTCTGGGGTATGGACGAGTGGGTGATCGGGGACAAAGAAGTCGGGATCGACCATCCTCTCGGGTTCGCCAGGGCCGACATGGAGCTCTGTTTCAACCGCATCGACAAAAAATACGCCATGCCCAGGGAAAACCTCCATTTCCCCAGCGTCAGCAAACTGGAGGAGTACTCCGGGAGTTTCAAGGAGTTCCGCTGCGTCACCATGCAGGGCGGCCAGGGCGAAGTGAAGCACTGGGCTTTCAACGACCCTCTCAGGCGCGAAGGCAAATACAAGGATCGGCCGCCGACTCCGGCCGAATACCGTAAGCTGCGGACACGGGTTGTTGAGCTCCATCCAATGACCCTGATCCAGAACGCTAGAACCTCGGGCGGCGGGGTAGTCAGCAATATTCCGACCAAAGCCATGACCGTCGGCCCGGTCGAAACCTGGCTGGCCGAAAAGGTCTCGATCTGGCATTTCGGCGCCCACGACAACCCCTTCGGCCTGCGCCTGACGGCCTTCATGATCTCGAAAAAGATCCCCGACTCCGCAGTCCCGATGTCCCTCCTGGCCGACCATCCCAACGTCCAGTTCAACTACTATCTCGGCGGGATCGGCACCTGCGAAGTCGAGATGCACTGAGCGGGGGGCACCATGATTGCCTTTGCCATCGGCAGCCACCCGGACGACATCGAGTTCATGATGGGCGGGACGCTGCTTCTGCTCAAAGAGCGCGGCTGCGAGATCCACTACATGAACATCGCTAACGGGAGCTGCGGGACGCAGATTCATGCCAAAGAAGAGATCATCCGCATCCGGCGCGAGGAGAGCATGCAGGCCGCTGCCTATGCGGACGCCGTCTACCACGAGAGCATCGTCGATGACCTGGCCGTTTTCTACAGCCAGGACCTGATCAGCCGGGTGGCGGCCGAGGTAAGGGAGGTAAAACCGGACATCGTCCTGACGCTCTCGCTGCTGGATTACATGGAAGACCACATGAACGCGGCCCGGATCGCCGTCACGGCGCTGTTCGTCCGGGGAATGCGAAACTACGAAACCAGCCCGCCCCGCCCCCCCATCCTCAAGGATACAGCACTCTACCATGCCCTCCCCTACGGCCTGACGGACATGATCAGGCGGCCAGTCGTTCCGGAGTTCTATGTGGACGTGAGCCCGGTCATCGACCGGAAGACGGAGTTCCTGTCCAGGCATGCCAGCCAGAAGGATTGGCTGGACAAGAGCCAGGGGCTGGACTCCTACCTGATCGCCATGAAGGAGATGAGCCGGAAGGTGGGCGCGATGTCGGGACGGCTCGAGTATGCGGAAGGGTGGCGTCAGCACAGCCACCTCGGGTATGCGGCGACAGACATCAACCCTCTTCAAGACCTCCTTGGACCTCTCTATGTTCCAGAATCATCAGGTCGGGGTGAGGGTGACAAATGAAAATCATTGATGCCTCCTGCACTCTCGACCCGGGCGGAGCCAAAAGGCTCTTGAAGGAGATGGACCGGCACGGCATCGAACGGGCGGTCATCGGGCCGGCCAAAAATTTCATCGCCGTCGAAAATAAAAGCGGCAACAGCTACGTCACCAAGGCGGTCCGCCGGCATCCGGACCGGTTCACCGGGTTTGCCGTCTCATCCCCATGGTATGGCAGGAAGGCCTTCGCCGAACTGCAGAGGGCCCTCGAACTGGGGCTGGCCGGGCTCAAGATCTACCCCGCCGTCCAGGGATTCATCCTGACGGACCCCCAGATCTTTCCTCTCATCGAGTTCGCCGATAAAGCCCGCTGGCCCGTGTATTGCGTGACCGGTACTCCCATCTGTGCCATGCCGCTCCAGCTGGCGGAGCTCGCCGAGAGATACCCCCGAGTAAAGTTCATCATGGGCCACGGCGGTTTCTGCGATTTCTGGAACGATATCCCGGATGCGCTCACGAGATGCCCCAACCTCTATATAGAGACCTCATACATCCTCCCCTCGCAGATCACGGCCTGGGTCAAAGACGCCGGCGTCGGGAAATTTGTCTTCGGCAGCGACCATCCGTTTTCCTCGCTCGGCCTCGAGCTCAAAAAGATCAGCCTGCTGAGCGAAAACATCGACAGGGAGCGGATCCTAGGCAAGAATATCCTCGGCGTTTTGGGGAGGATTCGATGATCATCGACTGCCACACCCATCTCTTCGGCGGCTGGCTGAATCTCAAGGGAATCAAAGCGAAAGATTTCGTCCGCATCATGGACGAGACGGGGATCGACAAGGCCTGCGTCTTCACCCTGGAAGGCTTTTTCGACGCCCGGGGATCGAACGAACGGCTTCTCGCCCTGACCAAGGGGTTCGAAGACCGGCTATTTCCCTTCGCCACCGTCGACCCGCACATGGGGGATCAGGCGGTGAAAGACCTGCGCCGGGCGGTCCGAAAACTGGGGATGAGGGGGCTTAAGCTCCACCCCTGGCTGCAGGCGTTTTCCCTGACCAACTCCTATTTTCTCAAGGTCGTCGAGGAGACCATCCGCCTGAACATCCCCGTCATTTTCCACAACGGCAGCCCGCCCTACGCCTGCCCGACGCAGGTCGGGAACGTGGCTCGGAAATTCCCGGAGGCCAGGCTAATTCTCGGGGAAGCGGGGCTCAAAGACCTGTGGCTGGATGCCGTGGCGGTGGGGATGAAGTATCCGAACATCTATCTCTGCCCGGCCGCGTCGCCCTTCTCCGCCGTGGTGGAGATGACCAAAAGCGTTCCTATCGGAAAGCTCGTCTTCGGCACCGACCTCGGCTTCTCGCAAAAGGAAGAGGTGCTCCTCGAGATCGAGAAGATCCGCCTCCTTCCCCTGAACGAGGAAGAGCGGGAGATGGTCTTTTCTAAAAATATCTCGACTCTGGTGAATTTTGAAAACTGCATAGGATAGGAGAGAAACGACATGGGCTGGATATATCTCGCCTTAGTGATTGTCGGCTACGTGGCCATGAATTTTATCATGAAGATGGGAAGCCTCAAGGGACATTCCTCGCCGGCGCTAGCGGGCTCGCTGTTCGCCGTGGCCTCCTTTTTCTGCCTGCTCTTCCTGATCTTCACGAAGCAACCTCTCAGCATCTCGGCTCCGGTCGTGCTGCTCGCCGTCGCCGGGGGCGTCGGCGGGGCTGTCGCCTTTTTCTTCTTCTTGAGCGCGCTCAAGATAGGCAATTACGCCCTGACTATCTCGATCTACACCATGACTTTCCTGATTCCCGTCGTCTTCTCCATCGTCTTCTGGAAAAGACCGCTGGGGAACCTCCTCGCTTTCGGCATCATCTTGATCATCATCGGAATTGTCCTGATCTCGACCGCAGGATCGACCCGGGAAAGCAAGAAGACGGGCCTCTGGCTGAAGTGGATGCTTTTTCTGGGGGCGGCATTTTTACTGACCGGCATTCCCCAGCTTTCCCAGGCGGCGGCCGTCCGGCTCAGCATTATCAACCTCTGGTTTTACCTCTTCCTGACCTTTCTGGCGGGAGCGCTGGCCTTCGGAATTTTCTTTTTCCTCAAAAAGGTCCGGCTGGCCGGGAACGTTTTCTCTTATGGAGCCCTGGCGGCGGCCGGCAGCGTCGCCGGGAACTTTTTTACTCTAAAGGCGTTGACCAAGCTCCCGGAAACGATCGTCTTTCCTGTCACCCTGGCCGCTCCGGTGATCGGAGCCGTCCTGATATCTCTTTTATTTTTTAAGGAGAAGATCAAGCCTCTCGGCTACCTAGGGATCGTCATCGGACTGGCGGGAATCATCCTCTTGACGTTGAAATGAGAATTACATAGCGAAGTTAGCAGACCTGGACCTCGGGGATTGCAGAGATGAAAGCGGTCGAGTTCGGCCTCGCGGAATACGGCGCGTTCAAAATCCTGACCTGGTGTGTTGACCCGAACCACGACAGCCTCTGGGCTGTCCATACCGGAAGCGACGGCCGTATCTATTTCTCGAGCTGCAGCGAAGGCCGGGCTTCGAGCGCCCACCTTCTCCGCTATGATCCTCAGGACGGGCGACTCTGGGACCTCCTCGACATCGGCGAGCTTTCCGACGACCCCTATGACTCCGGCCGGGTGCCGCAGAGCAAGATCCACACCTGCCTGCGCGAGACCTCCGACGGGTATCTTTACGGCGTCAGCCATTGCACGGCGCCGAACTTCGGGGAAAAGCTCTTCGAGGTTAACGGGACGCTGGGCGATCCCGATTACGGCTTCCGGGGCTCGCAGATGTTCCGGGTAAAAATGTCCACTGGCGAACCCGAGTACATGGGAATCGCCGTCCCCTTTGAGGGCTGCCGTTCGCTGGAGATCATCGAGCGGCTGAACAAAGCCTATCTCGTCAGCTACCCACGGCACTGCCTTTATGAATATGACCTGGCCACCCGTCAATCGCGTCTAATCGGCCGGGTCGGGACCTGGGGCGGTTTCGAGATCTTCAGAGATGCGCGCGGACTGCTCTACGGTTCGTACGACGACGGACGCTTCTTTCGTTACTCGCCGGACAAGGATGAATTCGAGGATCTCGCCCTCCGCGTTCCCGGCATTCCGGGCCGCGAGCGTCTCTACAATTTCTTTTTCTTCGCCAAGAAATTCCGGGACGACTTCATCTGCGCCACGGGCTACTACGACGGCCATATCTTCCGGATCAACCCGGAAGCGGGCATCGAACCCTCCGTCGAAGACTTCGGGTTCGGCTGGCCCGGAGGATGGAACGGCCGCGATTGGACTCCGCCCTATGTCCAGGCTCCGGTCCTGTATCGCGACCGCTGGCTCTTTTATGGCTGCAACACAATTTGGGAGCCCACAAACCTTATTGTTCTGGGTATCGAGACCGGGCGCAGGGAGGCCGTCGCCCTCCTCGATTTCGAGGGCAACCCGACGGCCTGGCTTTCGGAGGGCTCGCTGGGCCCGGACGGCGAGACTCTTCTGTTCGCGGAGGTCAACATGAAGGCTGTTCCCCGCCTTCTGATGGTCGATGTGAAAAAACTCGAGTGGAGGAAATGAATGCCGGATGCCAACAACGATAACAAGAATGACAAAAATAAAGAGACAGCGGACGCGGGCTATCATCTCAAAGAATCGGAGATCATGGCCGGAACGACTGATTTTCGCGACGGCGCCTTCGCCTTCATCACGGAGGGAACGGTGGCACTCCGGGAGCTCGGAAACTACGGCGTCACCTCCCCCATTCCCAACGGCGAATCGGCCATCACGGCCCTCCTCTCCGGAGAGGGCCAAAAGAAAATCTACGGGGCGACATCGGGTAAAAAGTCCCACCTTTTCTATTATGATCCCAGTCCGGCCGCCGAACACGTCGTGGATATCGGCCTCCTGGGCGAAGACGCGGAGTGCCGGATCCTGATGAAGGACAGAAACGGACTGATCTTCGGCATTGTCAACCCGGGCGGCCGGATCTTCCGCTACTCGCCGCAAGGAGAATTCTCGGTCCTCTGGAAATACCAGGTCAACACCGTCGAGTTCCTTGACCTTTCACTGGACGAGGATGCGGCCTACGCCATCCTTGAACCGGAAACAGGAAGAATCTTCGCCCTGACGCGGAACACCTCGGCTCTCGTAGAATTCGATATGGAAAAGAGGAATCTCCGGAAGGTTGGAGAGGTCGAGAGAGCCGGAAAATCGAATGCGCTAATCCTCGACGGCCGGGGGAACATCATCGGATCGGGAAACAACGGGCATCTTTTCCGCTATTCCATCGCCGGCGAGTCCCTCGAAATCCTCGACCTCCAGCTCCCGTCACCGAAGGGGATGGCGTTTCTCAATTATCTCGACTCGGCCGTCTTCGACGGTGAAAAAACGATTTACGGTGGGACGACTTTGGGTACAATATTCCGGCTGGACGCGACTTCCCTCGATCTCGTCGGTTACGGCCGGCCTCTTTCCGACCACAGAATTCGCGGCCTCTCGCTCGGCAAGGAAGGGATCATCTATGGCGCCGCCGGAAGTCCCGGCAAAAATTGTCATCTTTTTCGCTGGAATCCGCGGACCGGCGAGGTCAAAGACCTGGGCATCCCGATGGTTCATTTTCCCAAGAACTGGGTCTGCTATGATATTTCCGCTTTGGCAGTCGGCCCGAACGGCGAAATCTACATCGGCGAATCCGAGCGGGTCTCTTATCTCCTGGTCTACTACCCTCCGGTCACAAAAGCATAATAGCGTTTTCCAGGAGCATCGATACCACCGAGAAGATGGCCGGAAGATACTGCGCAACCCAAGCTCAAATTTTCTTCTTTTATAAAAGGTGCAGGTTTCCCACGTTCACCCTGGATAAATACCGGGACGCTTCCGCGAAACATTCATCGACCTGCCCTCGGGGAGTCACGGGCAGGTCGGTCATGAGGTAGTCCGGGTGGAAGACGAGGATAGAGTAAGGGATATCCGGATCCAGCCTGGCGATGAACCGGGCGATCTCCCCGACCTCCCGGGCATCGATATAATAAGGAACCAGGAGCGTGGTCGCGGTAAGCAGATCGTTTCGGGGAAATAGTTGGGCCAGCAGTGAAAAATTTTCATAGGTGCGGCGGTTTTCTACACCGCAGAGGGCCAGTGAAAGACGGGAACTCGAAGTTTTAAGATCGAATTTGACCGTTCCACCGCTGGCCGAGGCGAGCTCGGCCGCCTTCCGAACAAGAACCGGGTGACCGGATCCGTTCCACTCCCAGCAGATACGCTTGGAGTTTCCGCTCAACCGGATGATCCGGCGGCTGACCCGGATGGCGAAGGGAAGATGCGGTTCAGGTGAGCCGCCAAAAAAGCAGACGCAGCGGACTTCGGGAGCGAGTGCTGCCGACACGATTTGCGTTTCGGTCAGCCGAGGAGCCTCGCCGAGTCGCTTGTGCGAAGAATTTTGGCAGAAAAGACAGTCGAAACTGCAGCCATAAAAAAATACGGCTAGATTGTATCCTCTCTCCTTCGAGCCTTTGCAGAACCAGGCTGCGCAGCAGTTCGTGGGAAGGGGATCGAGATAGATGTGCGCCAGAGCCACGGGCGGAGACTCAACAGAAACAAGCCGGCCGCCGCGATTCAATCTCAGTCCGCAATAGCCGAGTTCTTCCGGCTCCGGCCGGCACTCATTGGCGCACTGCCGGCATCGGGTTGACATAGAACTCAGCGGCGGTCGTCCGGGCAAGCCAAACTTTCGCCGCGAATCCATATGGGATTGGAGCAGAAGATCGGCGCGTTCAGTTATCCGGAGGCAATCAGGACAAAGGCTCAAGACCCGGGCGGCGGGCCTTGTACCGCAGGCAGTGCACTTATTCATGGGACACCGGCATCTTTTCTATTTTAATATAACAGAAGGATTTGTTTTCAAAGGTTAGCCCGAAAAGGCGAATCCGAGCGCGTCTTTTCACTTCTTATGTCATCCCCGGCCTGAAAAAGGGGAAGTTGAATAGCAGAATCGAACTATACGGAGAGATACGTCCGTCTATTCAATATCTCCAAGCCACTTCAGCTGTTGAAAATCCTTTCTGATGGCGTTGTAAAGCTCTTGGTCGGCAGTAATCAGGGGAATGTTCTCCTTTTTTGCCACGGCTAAATAACTGGCATCATAAAGGGATCGATGATAAATTCGGCTGAGGTGAAGAGCTTCAGAGATAAAGGTGGAGAGGCTGTTTTGTTCGATCTCCAGGTTCAGAAAGCCCTCGCTGGCCTCGAGAATGACTTCTTCGTTGATCCTCCCTTTTCTCTGGGCAATCACGAGCCCATTCATCACTTCATATTCGAGGAGAGATGGAGCGATCAGGGCCAGCTCTCCGGAGAGGAATTTTTCCAAGACAATCAGAGCTTGAGAGCCGAGATCTTCATCGACCAGGTACCACTTCAAGACAACACTCGCGTCAATCACGGCGCGGTTCACGGCTTTTTCTCCAGCTGTCTTTTCGATTCCTCATACACTTCGTCAGCTTGAACACGCGCTTGAAGGAAGGCCTTCCTGGCCTCCATGATTTTCTGGAAACCTCCCAGGCGCCTCGAGCGCCGGTATTCTTCGTAAGGGACGATTACGGCAACAGGCCGCCCCCGCCTGGTGACGATGATGTCCCTGTTTTTTTGAGCCGCGTCTTTGATGATGCGGCTGAACCCTTTTTTCCCCTCGGCAATGCTAACTATTGACTCTTTCATATGACCTCCTGAATAGTCATAAATTATGACTAATAATAAGCTCCTGTTTCGATTTTGTCAAGGCAGAGCGCTGACTATGCCCTAAAAATCCGGGGCGCCATTTCAGGCAAATCTTTGCCGAGAATATTGGCTTGCAGAGCTAAAAAGCCTAAAATCCTATGATATCCAAGCCTTCAATCAGGCTATAGTCCCGCCTATCCAGAGTCACCAGGGAAAAATCCCAGCGAAATGCAGAGGGAATCAACATACGAGGAGGGAGCGGAAGGCGGAGAGGATGCGGTCGGCGGCATCCCGGCTGAGGCAGCTTGCGGACCCGGTTCGGGTCTCATATCCGCCGCGGCCGAAATTGTCCTTGAGCGGGATATAGCCATAATAACCGTTGGCCAGGGCGACAGGAAAAATAAGGTCATAGCCAGGAATCGCTTTAAGAGCAAGCCCGATCTCGACAAAAGGCTCGCCGGGCATGGCGGCAAAGGCCGAACTGCCCAACTTGAAAACCTGAAGCGGCACGGAGTAGCTTCCCGGCTTGTGCTCGGCAAATTGAACGAGTTCCCGGGCGAATAGCCGTTCGACGGCCGGATCCCCTTTGGCCAGGTCTTCCGCCGTCAGTGCTCTTGCTTTACCCTGATTCTGCAGGACTTCTTGTGACAAAATCTCTCTGGCACTCCGGAGTTCGGCTTCCATAACTTCTCTGGGTGGAATCGGCAGAATGACCTCTTTTGCTGAGAGACTCTCAGCCAGTCCGGGTCGACCTTCCAAAGTGACCGGCCTTAGTTCATCCATAGAACCAGCAATGATCTCCGCGTAAGCGCGCCCAAGCCTTTCGGCTTCTTCATAATTCGACTGCGGCCGGTCATCCTCAAATTCGAGGTGGTTGATGTTCCCCTGGGGGGCAAGGAAGAGAAAAACGGGGATGCGAGTTCCCAACAATTCATTAAGACGCCTCTCCATAAATCCCGGCCAGTCGGCTGATATCTTCATCCCACCGATGGTATCCGTGTGGTTGGAGATGTTGACGAACACGGCCTGCAGGTCCCCCCGCTCATCCTTGAACACAATCGAATTCGCCTCCCTATCGACAGCCCCTTCGGGCTCGCGCCTCTCGGGCGACTTCTTCGGCGGGTTGGTGACGACGCTCCCGTCCTTCATGAACCAGCGGCGGTTGAAGGAGAGCCCTTCATAAGTCGCCCGGGCGACCGAAATCGAGCTCGGCTGTTGAGGCTTCAGGCGGACGGCCTCTTCGACCACCGTCTTCTTGAGGTCCTCCAAGTACCTTTCATCCCTGGCCAAGCCGAAAAACCCGACCAGGTCCGGCCCGGTATGGATATGGGAAGTGAAGATCATGATCTCGTGCTTCTTGAAGTGGCTCTTTCGGGCGATCTCTCGCCGGATCTCGTCGGCGTCTTCGACCGGGATGGCGCAATTATCGACCTGAATGAAAAGGAGATGATTCTCGCCGTTTCCTAAGGCCCCCAGCCGCATATACAGGGGGTCGAGCACGCCCTCGGATATGCGCTCGTTGAAGTACCCGGCCAGCCGCACCGGATAGGCCGGTGTGATGTCCACTTTTTTGAACTGAACGAACATGTCTTTTCCCGCCATGAGAGACATATTATATTCAAATCCATTCGACAAGAGAACTCCTGATGTACTCCGTTTTACCGACAACGACTGACCGTGAGTTCCGGCGAGATAATACCCGAGATTTTCTTGTTGACAAAGGCGCCATAGTCGCCATAATTTGGAAAGTCCGGCCGGAGCCGGCCTCATGCGGAGCGATGAGTTTGATCGGAGCGTAAAGATATGACCCATTTTTCCTGGCTTGTGGACGGCAGCATCATCGGCCTCTATCTCCTGGCGACCATGGTGGCGGGCATCATGGTCCGCAAGTACGTCGGCAAGGTGGAGCATTTCCTGGTGGCGGGCCGCGAGATGAACGTCTATCTCGGGATCGCCTCGCTCGCCGCCACCGAGTTCGGCGTCGTCACCTGCATGTACACGGCCCAGAACGGGTACCGCTACGGGTTCGCCGGAGCGACCCCGGGGATTCTCCAGGCCCTGGCCATGTTCTTCGTCGGGATTACCGGGTTCTGCATCAAACCGCTGCGGGATTCCGGCGTCATCACCATCCCCGAGCTCTTCGAGAAGAAGTTCGGGCCCAAGATCCGCTGGGCGGCCGGCGTCGTCATCGTTCTTGGCGGCCTCCTCAACATGGGCGTTTTCCTGCGCACGGGCGGCGAATTTCTGGTCCAGGTCACGGGCCTGAACATCAAGTACCTCGAGATCACCATGACGGCTCTCCTTATCATGGTCGCCTTCTATACAATCCTCGGCGGAATGCTATCGGTCCTGGTCACGGATTTTCTCCAGTTCATCGTCATGAGCGTGGGGCTGATTGTCGTGACCATCCTGATCCTGGTCAAGGTGGGCTGGGGGACGATCATCAAGACCGTGGAGACCCACTATGGAGCGGGCGGTTTCAATCCCTTTGTCAACCCCGAAATGGGCTGGCCCTTCGTCCTTTTCAACGCCTTCCTCAACATGGCCGCCGTCCTGACCTGGCAGACGACAATCGTCCGCGTCCTGTCGGCCAAGGATACCAAGACCGGCCTCAAAATTTACAAGGGAACAGCCTTCTTTTTCGTCTGCCGCTTCCTCATCCCGGGGATCTGGGGCATGGCGGCCCTGGCCACGCTGACTGCCACGCAAGTGGGATCTAACACGCTCCATGCGATGCCTTTTCTGCTGAGCTCGATCGTCCCGGTCGGCATGATGGGACTCCTCATCGCCGCCATGCTGGCCGCGGACATGTCCACCGATTCCTCTTATATGCTCACCTGGGGAAGCGTCATCTACAATGACATTATGGCGCCTTTCCGCAAGACCAAGTGGACAGAGAAAAAGGGGTTGCTCTGGAACCGGATGATCATCGCCGTGATCGGCGTCTTCCTCCTGGTCTACGGCCTCTGGTACCCGCTTAAGGGAGACCTGTGGACGTATCTCGGCGTCACGGGAACGATCTATCTCTCCAGCATGTCGGTGCTGCTCATCGCCTGCAACTACTGGAAGCGGGCGAACAACTGGGGAGCGGCGGCGGCCATCGTCTTCGGCGCCGTCATCCCGGTGAGTTTCCTGGTCCTGGAACAAGTCGAATCCACGGCGGGGCTGGCCAAGAGGATCGGGCCGTATTATTCCGGCATCGCCACTTACCTGATCGTCGGGGCGGCCATGGTCATCGGCTCGCTCCTCAAACCGAAGCTCAAGCTTGGCCAGCCGGCCCTCGAGGGAGGTTCCCATGCTTAAACACGGATTCTGGCTCTTGCTCACGGCCGCGGTCATCATCTGGTATTCGACCGTGACGGTCTTTGTGGCCTGGAAGGGGCTCAAGGACATCAAGCAAATGCTGGCTCGGCTGGGCCAACAGCGGGACTCCGAAAAAACCAAATGACGGCCGTCTCGGATATCCAATCGTTTCGGGCGATCGATATCCACGGTCATGTCGGCAGCTACAAAGGCTCGGCGCTCGACCTCATCGATGGTTTCTATTCCGGCGGGCCGGAGGACGTGCTCAGGCGCGCCGCCTTCGGCAACATTGAATATACGTTTGTCTCGCCGCTCCGAGCGATTTTCATCCACTACGGGGGCGACTCCGTGGCGGCAAACAGAGAGCTGGCCGCCGAAATCCAGCGCTTTCCCGGGCTTTTCCATTGGGCGGTCGTAGAGCCGGGGCGGCCGGAGACATTCACCCAGGCGGATGACTTCCTGCAGACGCCGCGCTGTGTCGGCATCAAGATCCACCCGGAGCTGCACAAGTACCCGATCAAGGATCACGGGGCGAGAATCTTCGAATTCGCCGCCCGCCGGGGAGCCGTCATCCTGAGCCACAGCGGAGAGGACCTCAGCGCTCCTACAGATTTTATCCCCTTCGCCGATGACTTCCCCGGGGTGACACTCATTCTCGCTCACATCGGCTGGAGCCGGGACGGAAATATGACGCGCCAGGTTCGGGCCGTCCAGATGAGCAAGCACGGGAATGTATTCGCCGACACCTCGAGCTCGATGTCCATCACCAGCAACCTGATTGAGTGGGCGGTGCGGGAGATCGGGCCAGAAAGTATTTTCTTCGGGACCGACACGCCGTTGTATTTTTCGCCCATGCAGAGAGCCCGGATCGACAATGCGGAAATCAGCGACGAGGCGAAGAAAATGATCCTGCGGGGGAACGCCGAGCGGCTCTTCGGCGCTAAACTGGGATCGGCTTCAGAGTAGAGGTAATTCTCTGTTTTCTGCCCAAGACCGCGGCCTCGGTCGTTGAATGCCCCGTCCCATTTCAAACGAAGTTCAAAGCTTGAGGATGGCGTCCATGGCGCGCGAGGTGTTCTCGATCAAGACCTCCGGCCAGTGTTTGTAGATCGGGATCATCTCCGCGGTCAGCGGACCGCTGTAACCTACTTCGCGAAGGGCCTTCATCACTTCGGGCCAGTTCACGTCTCCCGAAAGGAGGTCGACGAACGCGTCCGCCGTCCCGACCGAGCGACGGAAATCCTTGAGGTGGACGCGTTTGATCCGCTTCCCCTGGATCCGGATCCACTGTTCGGGATAGCCGACGAGCATGGAGTTCCCGACGTCAAAGTAGGAGCCGATCCAGGCGGAGTTGAATTGATCGATGAAAGCGCGCATGGCAAACGGGTCGACGAGGAACTTGTTCCAGACATTCTCGATCCCGATGGCCACCTTAGCGGCCTCTGCTTGGGGAATGAGCGAGAAAACGGAATCCGTCGCCCTCTTGTAGACCGTGTCATAATTGACGACCGCCGCCGAGGGGTCAAAAAAGACATCCACCGCGCCCGGGATCAGGAGAACGGCGCCGGCCTCGAGCCAGGCGGCCGTTTCAATGAGTCTGTTGGCAATGTCCAGGGCTTCGGCGCGGACTTTGGGGTCGTCCGCAGAAAGGGACTTACCCCAGAAAAGGCCGGTCGCCACAGAGGATATTTGAATCCCGGCGTCGCCAGCGGCCCTGACGATGTTTTTGGCCTCTTTTTCAGTGGTGGAAAGACAGAGGTCCCCCGCTCCGGAGAGAGCCACTTCTACCGCCTCAAACCCGGCTTTCTTGGCCCGAGTGAAGACATCGACGACCGGCACTGTGCCCTCCAAGCCTCCCTGGAACGACCAATAGCTGATGCTTTTGATAAACATTCATGACCTCATTAAGATTCTCTGTGTTTTGCCGGTCCGAGAGGACTCTCTGACGGCCAGGCTGATTCTCACCGCTTCCCGGGCATCCTCGGGAGTG
>CAZYWP010000041.1:0-21315 GCA_964651495.1 uncultured Eubacteriales bacterium
TGAACTCACCAAAGTATGAACCGTAGATGTGGAAGCTGTCCACCAGGTCGGCGTACCGGCCTACGCGGACGGTCTTCCCGGTCCTCGCGGCGATGCGCTCGGCGATGAGGCGCTGCAGGTCGGTCAGGGCGAAGGCGTTCATGTAGGCTGCCTTGTAGGCGTCCCTCGAACGCCAGTGAGTGTTCATGTTGAGGACCAGGTCCCCCCTGTCGTCCTCCAGCAGCCGGCACCAGACGCGCTGCAGACAGGGGGGGTCGTAGGTCGGCGGGTCGAGCCTGGGGTTCCAGGTGATGGCCTGGGCGCGGCGCGAGTGCCCGGCCCGGCTGAGTTTTTCGATGATATAGTTGATCTGGTCGATGGCCTGGCCTTCGATTTCATAAGAAAACAGGCGCTTGTGGTAGGTGTAGGTCCACTTGCCCTCCTCGGGCGCGATCCAGTGGTCGTGAACCCCCTCCACGACTTCCTGGCGGTAAACCTCGAGGTCTTCCAGCCCTCCCGGAAAGGCGCGGTGGAGGCGCGGCTCCAGGAACGGGTCTTCGGCGACCCACATCATCGTACAGTCCTTGCTCGGGGGGTCGCCGGGCTTATCGTATTCTGTTCGGATGGCGGCTCCCTTTTCCCAGCAGGCCAGAACGGCCTTTTCCCACGCTTCCGGCAGTGTTTTTCCGTGGACAAATAGCGGAGGAATCATTCCCTGCATTTCGGCCTCACTTCGTCTCTTTCGATTTTCGTCTTGTTTGTATCACAGAAAACTCGGAGGGGTCAATTAATGCCCCCTCTCCGGATTTTTGAGAGAAGAAAAAGGGGACGCTCCCGCGAGCGTCCCCTTGGAAGTCCTTTACGCCTTAGAAGTTGAGGTAGAAGCTCAGGGCGAACTTGCGCGGCGAGACGTAGGATGTGGCATTGATGAAGGTCGGCTGGTCGGACCTCTGGTCAATGCTCATGACGGTCTGCGTGTCGAAGACGTTCGTCGCCCTGAACTCGACGACACCGCTGAACCTGCCGAGCGGAATCGCGTGCGAGACCTGGGCGTCAAGGTTGCCCCAAGTGCTGAGCCGATGGCTTCCGGCTTTTTCCACGTATCTGTAGTAGTTGCCGTAGGCATCCCGTCCACGCGACTCCCAGGGCCGTCCGCTTTGAACCCTCCAGTAAACGCCCAGGGTCGTCCTCTTGTAGAATTCCCACGTCCCGAAGAGCTTGAAAACGTGGGTCCTGTCTCCCATCATGATCCCTTCGCGCAAGGGATCATTGACATAGAGTCCGGGAGCGTCTTCCAGGTAGGAGGACGCGTAGTTGAGCGCGGTTCCGGCCGCGTAATCCAGGTCCCAGTTTCCTTCGAGCCGGCTCCAGGTGTACATGGCCGTCAGCGACCATCTGTCGGCGTACTGACGTTTGACCTCGAGCGAGAGGGCCGTGTATTTCCTCCAGGCCTTGCTGGCCACAAAATCCGGGAAAGGAAGCAGCTTCGCCTGGATGTCAGCCGGCAGGCCGGCATATGTTATGGTCTGTCCATCCAGGTTTCCGCCGACATATTTCATAGCGAGCCCGCTGTCTCTATTTAAAGTGGGATAATCCTCGAGCATATGCTTCATCGTCCGGTATTGCCCCCAGACTTCGACGGTCCACAGCCTTGTGATCGGACGGCTGTAGCCGGCGATAAGCTCATCGGTGTAGGTCGGTTTGAGGTCCGGCAGGACCACTTTGCCGGTCTCCGCGGCCTGCGGGGCATCGGCCAGAAGCACGCCCGCCGTGTCGAAATAAGCGTCGTTTCGATAAATGCGGACCGGAGCCCAGGCCCTGGCGAGGGACTTGTTATCCATGTTGTTATAACGGCCCCAATTGGCATAGAGCTTGTCCCCTGCCTTCTGGTCGAGCATGTAGGTGAATCCGATACGCGGCTGGATCTCCTGGTCAAAATTGAATGTCAGGAAGGTATTCTTTGTTGCCGTTTTAACGCTGAACTCATCCCGGTTGAGCAGAAGTCCCAAAGTCAATGTCAGCCGCTCGCCGATCGTCGCCGTATCCTGGAAGAAGATGGAATAAGTCCTTCCCCGAGAATCCTGGGGGTTTTGCTTGGAGTAATAGCGGGCTCGGAAGGCCTTCTGGCCCGCATATGTGGTGACGATGATGCTACCCCAGCCGTTCGCCAGCCGCTCATACCATTCTCCGCCGTCGTCATACCCAAACCCGGCTTTGAGGACATGGGAATGGCCTCTGAAATCCAGGTACTGGCTGAGCGTGAACTTAACTTCGTCACGGAAAAAGTTTTGAGTATTATATTCCGACGCCCCTCCAACATACTTTCCGGAAAGCGTTGCTGGCGCAAAGATATAGCCGGCTGCCGTTTGGAAGTATCCCATGGCGGGAAGGTTGGCCGGGTCGAATTTCGGCTGGTAGCCGAGCGCGGTGATCGGGACGCTCTTGTAATTCTCATTGACGTGGTCGTATTTAGCCTCGAGCAATGTCGACTGCGAGATCGTCCAGACCCAGGAACCGTAGATGATCCGCTCCATGCCTTCGCCGTCTGTTGCCACCGACGGCGCGTCGTTGACGCCGATTCCGGCATTCTTGCTCGTGTAGTCGTTGTTCCGGAAGCTCACGGAGAACATGTGGGCCTTGAACGGGTTTGAGCTCAGCTTGACGAATAGCTCGCTTCCGGTCGTTTTCGAATCAGGCACAGACCCGAGGTTATTGATCCTCCCTGTGGTCTTTGAGTAGGGAATGCTCGCCGAAAGATACCACCACAGCTTGTCCTTGATCAACGGCCCGCCGACCCCTAGGGCGGGTCTGTATGTGTCATATTTGGTGATGATGCTCTTGTCCCTGAACGTTCCGGTGAAGCCGTGCGGCTCAAAGATGAACCGGAAGGAGCCGGAGATCTGATTGGACCCCGATTTGGTGATGGCGTTGGTCACCATGCCGGTGGCGCGGCCGAACTCGGCGCTGATCCCGCCCCGCTTGATGTTGACTTCCTGGATGTCGAGCTCGGAGAAGTTCGCCCCGAGATAGCCGAAAAACGGGTTGGTGATGTTGGAACCGTCATAGAGATAGACGTTGTCCTGCTTGTTCCCTCCCGCGTTGGGGGCGAAGTCCCGGTTATCGGCAACGCCGGGGGCAAGCTGGAAGAGCGAAGCGTAGGACCGCCCCAACGGGAGCTTTTCCACCAGCGTGTTCTGCCAGTTCGAGGAGATCTCGGTGGACTTCAAGTCGATGACCGGTGTAGCCGCCGTGACCGTAACCTCCTCGGCGATCTTCCCGATCGGCGTCATGGCCACAGTGACCTGCGTCTGTTTGTCGATAGACACGATGACCTCGATTTCGAAATCCAACATCTCGAGGTGGGTGATGGAGAGCATGTAGCTTCCGGGCGGAAGCGCCTGGAAGAGGAACACCCCGTCCTGGCCGGTCACGAATTCCCGGCCGGCGGGGAGGTACTTCCCCGCTATCTTGACCGTGGCGTTCTCGAGGATCTTGCCTTCGGCGCTCTTGGCGACGCCCCGGACAGACCCCCTTTCCTGAGCGGAAAGCATCGAGGTGCCGATGAGTAGAGCGAGTGCTAAGATGACGATGAGTTTTTTCTTCACGTTTATTCCTCCTTTCCTGTATAAGAATGATTGAATTTCGGGGTCTTCAGACTCATTGACTGTCCTGTCATTAGCCTCCTTTGCGAGACAACGGTCAGGCGGAAGGCAAGTGCAGCCAGAGAAACCTCAGCCGCGATATCAACTTATGGAATAAAATAGATAATACCTCTAGCGCTCGGCCGTCTTCCATTTTGATGGTTTTTATATAGCACAAAAGATGCGCCAACGTCAAATTCGAAAAAACGGAGCCGGGGGACGATAAAAATGGGTTGCCCCTTTTCCCGTTTTTGAATACAATGGGGCGAAATCACCATGAGAATTACGGCCGTCCTGAAGTCGATGCGGCCAGCCCAGTGGACGAAGAACCTCTTTGTCTTTGCCGCCCTGATCTTTTCCCAGCGGTTTTTCACGCTGCCGCTTCTGCTCAAGACGCTGGGGGCTTTTGCTGTCTTCTGCTTTGTTTCCGGGGGGTTTTATATATTCAACGACCTTCGCGACCGGGACGAAGACCGGGCCCACCCCAAGAAGGCGCAGCGGCCGATCGCCCGGGGGGATATCCGGACCGGACAGGCTCTGGCCACGTTCGGAATCCTGAGCGCGGTGGGCCTGGCCGCCGCCGCGCTTCTCCAACCCAACTTCTTCGCGGCCGTCGCCGTCTATTTCCTTCTTCAGCTGGCCTATTCCTTGAAGCTGAAGCGGGTCGTTATCCTGGACATCTTCGTCATCGCCGCCGGGTTCGTCATCCGCGTCGTCTCCGGCGGCCTGGTCATCGGCGTCCCCATATCGTCCTGGCTCCTCATCTGCACGACTCTCCTCGCCCTCCTGCTGGCCATGGGCAAGCGACGGCATGAACTCGTCCTCCTCGATGACCGTGCCACCGACCACCGGCCGATCCTCAAGGAGTACAGCGCTTACCTCCTCGACCAGATGATCGCCGTGGTGACGGCCTCCACGCTGATCGCCTACTGCCTTTACACGATCTCCCCCGAGACCGTGCAAAAATTCGGCAGCGGGCACCTCATCTGGACGGCGGGGTTCGTGCTCTACGGCATCTTCCGCTATCTCTACCTCATCCACCAGAAAGGGAAGGGAGGAAGCCCCGAGGAGCTCATCATCCAGGACAAGCCGCTCTTGCTCAACATCCTGCTCTGGGGTACGAGCATCATCCTGATCATTTATTTCAAGTGAGCCGGCCCCCTCAGCCCTTCAAAAGGTGCAGGCTCTTCGGTTCCTTTTCCAGATGATAGATGATCAGGCTTTGGAGCGTTTTGCCGACCGACTCGAGCTGGACCGGAGTGAAGGAAGGATGGCCTTTTTCCGGCGGTGGACTTTTCCGCGCCCAGTCGAGAAAAGCGCCCACCTCAAGAGTGACCGGCTCCTTTTTCAGGGGGGCGCAGCAGCCGCAGTAGACTCCGTCCATCTTGGGGGAGAGGTACCCGCCGTCCGGGAGTCTCTTCCGGCACTTCTTGCAGCGGCCGAATTCGGGCAGCAGGCCGTTGATGCGGAGGAACCAGGCTTCAAAATAGCGGCTCACGCAGTCTAGGTCTCCTTTTGCCCTGACCGCCTGCAGGGTTGAGAGAAGGAGGCGGAAGATGACGTCCTCCCGGGCCCGCGAGGGGAAGAATTCCTCGATCAGCTCGGCGAAGTAGGCCAGCGTGCAGGACGTCCGGAAATCCTTGTAGACCTCGAAAAACGACTCCAGGATGTCGCACTGGCTGACCGTAACCAGGTCTTTCCTCTCTTTTTCGTAATAATAGACTTTGACCAGGGTCATGGGCTCGAGGCTGGCCCCGAAACGGTTGCCGAACTTGCGCGCGCCCTTGGCCACCCCCCGGATCAGACCCTTTTCGCGGGACAGGAAGACGACGATCTTGTCCTGATCGCCGACGGGAAAGCTGCGCAGGACGATGGCTTCGGTCTGGTCGAGGGGCATGGGCGCGCCGTCAGGCCACGAAGGTGATGTTCAGCTCTCTCATTTTTTCCCGCAGCCGGACTTCCTCGAGCTTCAGGGCGGCGGCGACCTTGGAAACGTCCCAGTTGTACCGCAGCAGGGCGCTGTGGATGTAGCGCCTTTCGAACTGTTGTTTCGCTCTCTCCAGGGACGAGCCCTCGAAGAAGCCGGAGATATATTCGAGCTCTCTCGTCTCCACGAGAAGCGAGAGGTGGGCGCTCGTGATTTCCTCCTCCTGGACCATGATGACGAACCGTTCGATCACGTTCATCAGCTCGCTGACATTGCCGGGCCAGACATATTTCAGGAAGGCGTCAACGGCTTCCGGGCGGATGCTCTTGGGCTTCTTCCCGTATTCCTCGGAAAAGTGCTTGAGGAAATGGTCGATCAGCAGGGGGATATCCTCGATCCGCTCCCGCAGCGCGGGGATGGCGAGAGGAATGATGTTGAGCCTGAAGAAGAGGTCCTCCCGGAACCGGCCGGCGGCGATCAGATCCCGGAGGTTCCGGCTTGTCGCCGCGATGATGCGGGCGTCGAAGACCACGCCATCGCCCGTCCCCAGAGGCTCGAAGCGGCGCTCCTCGACGGCTCGGACAAGCCTGCCTTGAATTCTCAGGCTCAGGTCGCCGACCTCGTCCAGGAACAGCGTGCCCTGATCGGCCAGGAGGAGTTTGCCTTTCTTGTCCTTGTGGGCCTGGGGGAGGGAGCCCTGGACACGGCCGAACAGTTCGCTCTCCATCATCTCGTCGGGGACGGCGGAGCAGCTGACTTCGACGAACCTTTTCTCCCGGCGCGGGCCCTGCTGATGGACGAGACGCGCGACCAGCTCTTTGCCCGTGCCGTTTTCACCGTAGATGAGGACGCGGCCGTTGGACAGGGCGGCCGTATCGATCTCCCGCTTGAGTTTCTCGATGGGGCGGCTGCTCCCAACCAGATAATATCTGGTTTTGAACCGCTCCCGGAGCTGGATGTTTTCCTCCTCCAGGCGCTTTTGGCGCAGAGCATTCCCTACGGTCAGGATGACCTTTTCCAGCGAGAGCGGCTTCTCCAGGAAGTCATGAGCGCCGAGCTTGGTGGCCAGGACGGCCGTCTCGATCGTGCCGTGGCCCGAGATCATCACGACCTGGGGGCTCTCCTCGGCAGCCTTGATTTTCTTGAGCGCATCGAGGCCGCTCATTTTCGGGAGCCAGATGTCCAGCAGGACGAGGTCCACGTTCTGGCCCTTCAGCGTCTCCAGGCCTTCCTCTCCCGTGGCCACCGCTGTCACCACGAAACCCTCGTCCTCCAGGATGCCCTTGAGAGAAGAACGGATACTGGCTTCGTCGTCGACGATGAGGATTTTTTCTTTGCTCATGCCGGTAACTGGATGATGAACCGGGCGCCCGCCGGCTGGTTGTTTTCCACCCGGATCGAGCCGTTGTGCTCGCGGATGATCTGGCTGACGATGGCCAGCCCCAGTCCTGCGCCCTTCTTCTTCGTAGAGAAATAGGGTAAGAATATCTTGGTTTTATCCTCCACCGAAATGCCCGGGCCGGTGTCGGAGATCTCGACATTGACCTGCAGCAGTTTCTTTTCGTAGGCCGCCTGGATCATGATTTTCCCTTTCTTGTTCATCGCCTCGATGGCGTTGTCGAAGATATTGATGAAGACCCGCTTCATTTGTTCAGGGTCGAGCTGGAGGAGGAGAGGCAGGTCGGAGCCGAGCGAAACCTCGAACTCGATCTGGGCGAAAATCCCCCGAAACGGGGTGACCGTCTGCTCGATCAGCGTCCGCAGGTCGGCCGGCCGCAGCTCGACCTTGGGCATCCGGGCGAAATTAGAGAACTCATCCACCAGGGACTTGATCGTCCTGGTCTCCTGGATGATCGTCTTGGCTCCCTCTTCGATCACCACGTTGGACCCGCGGTCGGACTTGCGCAGCATCTTGATGATCCTCTCGGCGGAAAGCTGGATGGGCGTCAGAGGATTCTTTATCTCATGGGCGACGCGCTGAGCGACTTCCTTCCAGGTGGCGATTTTTTGGGCTTTGATGAGCTGGGTGAGGTTATCGAAGACCACGATCATCCCCGAAAAACCGCCTTCGGCCTGCTGCAGCGGAGAGAGCGCCAGCGCGACCGTCGTCACCTGGCCGTTGGAGACGATGTTGATCTCCTTGTCGGCCAGGCGGTATTTATTCTTCATCCCCCAGGCGATATTCTTGACGATTTCCCCGTACTTGGTGGTGTCGAGCACGCTCTGATAGCTCTTGCCGACCGGGTTTTTATCTTCCAGGGCCAGCATCTCCCTGGCCGAAGGGTTGATGGTGGTGATGTTCCCCGCGGCGTCGAGCGTGATCACGCCGGTGGTGATGTTGTTGAGCACGGTCTCGATGTACTGCTTTCTGTATTCGAGCTCGGACGTCTTCTGGGCAATATGGAGCTGGCTCTCCCGCAGGTCCGAGATCATCTGATTGAAAGAGTCGACGAGCATTCCCAGTTCGTCCGAGGCCGGGTCCTCGACCCGGATGTTCAGGTTTCCCTTGGAGACGTCCCTGGTGGCCTGGGAGAGCTTTTCGATGGGAACAGTGATGCCCTTGGCCAGATGCAGGCCGGTCCAGGTGGCGGCGAAGATGATGAGCAGGGTGACGAACATGAAAGTGATCAGGTAGAACGTCTTCACCGTGATCTTCTGCGGAACGAGGAGGCGGTAGCGCTCGACCGAGGAGTTGATGCTGACGATTTTCTGGGCATAGCTCTGGGGAAAGAATTTTCCCGTCGCCACCAGGACATTCCCCACCCCGGGAATCTGGGCCCACACACCGCGCCGGACCATCTCGCCGTTTCCCATGGGCTCGATGCTGCGGAAGGCCTCGCCCGACCGGGCGGCCTGGGCCATTCCGGGCTGGATCGATTTGTAGTTCTGCAGGGGGAGGTTGGGGTTGAGATAAGTGAACAATTCCTCCTCCTCCAGATAGATGCCGATCTCATCCAGGCTGTACTCGCTGAGCTTGCGCCGGATGAAATCGCGCAGGATGAGCCTGTTTTCCAGCTGGGCCAGCTTCTGCCCCTTGATGTCATTGGCCAGGATGCGGGCGTAATGGACGGCGGTCTGTTCGGCGTCGGCATAAACCCCATCGGCCAAGCCCTTGGTGTCTTCCATGACCTTGTCGAACGGCGCCTTAAACCAGAGTTCGATGTTCCGGTTGATCAGGTCGCTGGCGAAGAAAAAGAGAAGAAAGGCCGGGATGATGGAGAGGGCGATAAAGAAGAGGACCAGCTTGGTCTTGAAATGGGACCCGGCGACCTTCCTCTTCCGCTCGACATAGAGCTTGACCATATTCCGCCCGAGGACGAAAGAGAGCACGAGAAAGAGGAGCAGAACGATGATCTGCATGAAGGAGAGGAGGGCGTCGGTGACCGTGGCGGGGGAAAATTCCTGGGAGGCGCGGATGAAGAATTCGATGGCGAAAAAGACGATGACCAGGAGGACGATAAAAGCGGCGATGAACCGCGGTCCTCTCTTCTTTTCTGTCCCCATCCGCTTGCCCTAGTTCTCCTCCTCCGGAAGGAGAAATTCGCGCCAATTTTCCAGGCTGATCCTGATGTCTTTTCGCACCGTTCCGGGCGGGCCGAGCGGCCTGGCCTTTTTTCCGTTCAGGAAGAGCGCCGCCCCGCCGGCATTGCCGCAGTTGATGACCAGCTCCTGCTCGGCTTTGACCTGGAGCGATTCCCCCGCCCGTTTGACCCCGTCCCAGGCCGGATTTCCGTCGGCGAAAACTTGAAGCCAAGTCTCCTCGTTGAAGCTGAGGTCGAGGGCCAGGCCCTTGATTTTTTCGACGGCCGGCTGAACAGTTTCCTGCCGCGGACTGGGGGCGGGCGATAGAGGAACAGGCTGGGGAGTGGTTTGGAGCGGGGGCTTGGCGGTGGGGGGCGAGCCTCTTCGAGGCGAAAGGACAAGAAAGTAGAGCAGCGCCGCCGCGACGATCACTGCGATCACGGCAATAACCAGAGGCAGAATCTTTCGCCGGCCGCGAAAACGGGCCGGCCGCGCCGCTCTCCTGGCCTCCTGGTACTGGAGCTGTTCGTCGAAGAGGCGCATTTCCTCGTATTTGTTGAGAACCTGGTGTTCATCCAGGCCGATGCTCTTGGCGTAGGAACGGAGGATCGCCCGGATGAAAAAACCCCCGGGCATGATATCCATGCGGTCGTCCTCGAGGGCCTGGAGGAATTTCAGGCTGATGCGCGTGGAATCGGCGATCTCTCTAAGCGAAATGCCTCTTAGCTCTCTTTCTCTCTTCAAATCCTGTCCGAGGGATGCCATCGCAAAAAATTGTAGGCCAACTTCCCCGGTGTGTCAATAAAAGGTCTTGAACTCAGAGTCGAAAGAGTTCCCCGGCGGCTCGAGATTCCTGCTTCCCGGGCCCCTCGGATAAGCCCGTACAGGTTCAGCCCGGCGCTGTTTTGAGCCTCAGATCTTCAGGAAGCGGGAGAGCGAACTCAGACTCCCCAGAAGCCCCATCACCGCTCCCCCCAGTATCATGGTCAGAGATTGGGAGAGAGACAGATAGCGGAAGTTGACCATCTCCTGGAGCGCCCCCAGAGAGTCTCCCAGATACAAGGGGAAGAGCTTGATCAGGAGAAGGAGCAGGGCCAGGGAGAGCGAGCTCCCCAGGATTCCGAGCGCCACGCCTTCCAGAAGAAAGGGAAAGCGGATGAAGGTGTTGGTTGCTCCGACCAGACGAAGGATCTCGATCTCGCTCTTGCGGGCAAAGACGTTGAGGCGGATGACATTGGAGATAATGAAGAACGAAGCCAGGATCAGGATTCCTCCCAGGAAAAATCCGACCGCCCGGGCCAGCCGGCTCAACGACTGCATTTTCCGGACCCACTCGCGGTTGAACTGGATGTCTTCGACCCCCTGGACGTTTTTGATCTCGTCGATGAACCCGAGGATTTCATCGGACATGAAGACCTCCCTCTGAAGGGTGGCTTCGAGAGACGGAGGAAAAGGATTGGCGCCGAGGTTCTTGATGATCTCCCCGAGCTCGGGGAAATTTTTCTCGAACCTCTCCAGAGCCTGCTCGCGGCTGATATGATTGACGCGGACCACGGCGGGAGAAGTCTTGATCCGCTCTTCGATGAGCTTAAGGTCCCGGGTGGAGATGTCAGGGTCAAGGAAGAAGACCACCACCATGTTTTCCGCCAGCTGGCGGGCAATGTGCTGGAGATTGTTGGAGAGGGAGAAAAACACTCCCAGGATGAGGAACGACAGACAGATGATGGTGACGGAAAAGAGGTTTCTGGCCCTGTATTGCCAGAGGCTGTTGGCGGTGTCGTGGAGGAAATATCTTAATTTTTGGAGGATGGCAGGACTTCCTTTCCGATGATTTTTCCCTTGAACAGGAACAGGATCCTATCCCCGAAATGGCGGATGAGCTCCTTGTCGTGGCTGCAGATGATCACCGTCGTCCCCTGTCTGTTGATCTCTTTGAAGACGCTGATGATCTCAAAGGCGAGTTCCGGGTCCAGGTTTCCCGTCGGCTCGTCGGCCAGGATGATCTGCGGCTCGTTGACCACGGCCCGGGCGATGGCCACGCGCTGTTGCTCGCCGTAGGAGAGGTGCGACGGATATTCCCACATCTTGTTCTGGAGGTTGACCAGGCGCAAAGCGTTGAAGACCCGGCGCCGGATCTCCTTGATCGGGACTCCGAGGACATAGAGGCCGATGGCGACGTTATCGAAGACTTTCTTATGGAAGAGCAGGCGGAAGTCCTGGAAAACGATGCCCATCGTCCGGCGCAGGCGGTGGATGCTGTGGTCGGCCAGGCGCAGGATGTTGACGCCGTCGATGACGATCTGGCCGCGGGTGGGCAGGATCTCGCGAAAAATGATCTTGAGGAGGGTGGTTTTCCCCGAACCGCTCGGGCCGGTAATGAACCAGAAGTCGCCCCGCTTGACGCTCAGGCTGATGTCGAAAAGAGCCCATTGTCCGGGTTGGTATTGTTTCCAGATGTGGTAGAGCTCGATCATGACGAAGGCCGGCCGAGCGGGGATTATAGCACATCAACGAGGCGATTTCTAACGGGCGAAGAAATACATAAACCAGCCGAAGGCCAGGGCCCCCACGACCATGATCAGAAAGAGAGAAAGACCGTATTTCCAGCGCGCTTTCTTCCCCTCGCGGCGGATGAGGGAGAGCACAATCGAGACGAAGAAAGCATAGATGATCATGGAGATCAGATGGCTCTTCAGGATCATGTCTTCTTCCCTCTGGCGATGTCATAAGCGTCGAGGGCGATGAGGTAGTTCAGCAGCCCGGCCCCGGCGATGTAGGCGGTGCCGAACTCGAAGGTCGCCCGCTCCAGGGCGCCCTGCCCGAAGGAGAGCAAACGGGACAGCCCGTAAACGAGAAAATTTCCCAGGTCGGCGAAGAAGGCAAGAATGGTCAGCGGGTTCTCGGTTTGAAACGGGTAGATTTTCCCTCCCATCGCGACCCCCAGGGAGGTCATGGCGCCGATCGAGACAAAGAAGGCCGCCGCGCGCCAGAATTTTTTCTGGAGAAGATGGCCCAGCCCAGGGACCAGCCATCCGGCGATCAGGCACAGGACTGCTTTCATTGGCTTGAAGATAAAAGATATTAATGGAAACGGCCGGGCAAATCAAGAAGAAATTCAGGCGGTGTGCATCTCTTTTCCTTGATAATCACCGGCAATTCGGGAATGTCAGCGCTCCCGCTCAGGTTTTTCACGCCGTTCCCGCAACGTTTTTCTCGGCGCTGCGGAACTCCGCATGGTCAACCAGTGCGCTGGGCCTATGTTGCCTGCGGTCTTCCTTATCTCCGCTCGATCTTCGGGTGCTCAGACAGTCCTCGCGACCGTAAGAACGGTTGCCCTCGAAAAACGCAGCGGGAAGGCTAAACCTTCGAGGTCGCTTCTCCATTCCCGAATTGCCGGCCGCTCAATTGGAGTGGCTTCCATTCGGCCCGCTGGGTGCAGGCGATGAATCCCGAGACGTTGAGCTCTGGCCCTGCCTTCGGGTAAAATGACCGGGTGCCGGAACTGCCCGAAGTCGAAACCATCGTCCGCTGCCTCAGGCCGCACCTGACCGGGCTCCGGATCGAGGGGCTGAGAGTCCTCCTCCCGGCGCTCATCCGGGAGAAGGAAAGGCCGCATTTCGAAGGACTGGCCGGGGCGCGAATCATCGCCCTGCGCCGGCGCGGTAAAATGATTCTGATCGATTGCTCGGGAGGCCGGAGCCTTCTTTTTCACCTTAAGATGACGGGCCGGCTGGTCGTCTGTCCGAAAAAGACGCCGCCGGATAAACACACTCATCTGATCATCTCATTCCGCCGCTCCGGCCGGGACCTCCGTTTCCAGGATATCCGGAAGTTCGGGTTCGTCCGCTTGGTCGAGACCTCACGGGCGGCAGAGGCCGCGGAATTGCGCCGGCTCGGGCCCGAGCCGTTCGACCTGGATGCGGCCGGCTTCAGAGAGCTCCTTGCCGGCCGCCACGGCCGGATCAAACCCCTCCTTCTCAACCAAAATGTGGTCGCCGGGATCGGCAACATCTATGCCGATGAAATCCTTTTTGCGGCCCGCATCCATCCTCAATCCGAGGTCCAAAGCCTGAGCCGCCGGTCTATCGTCCGGCTGTGGAGGGCGGTTCCGCTGATCCTGGAGAAGGCGATCCGGTTCAAGGGAACGTCGGTGCGCGATTACCGGGACGGGGAGGGGTTGGAAGGCGCCTTTCAAAACCACCTCTGTGTTTACGGACGGGAAGCGCTGCCCTGTCCCCGCTGCGGGAGGGCGATCCGGCGCCTCCGCATCTCCGGACGCAGCAGTTTTTTCTGTCCCAGCTGCCAGCGACGGAGATAAGTCAGCTCAGCGCGCTGACGACCCTTACACGGCCTTCTGTTTGACAGAACCGGGCTTTTGGTATAATTTTTAGTATCGTTTTGGAGTTAACCCCGGGCGCGGCCGAGACGATCCTTTCGAAGGAGTGATCAAGCGATGAAGTTCTCAGGTTTTGACGATGTCATTCAATTCGCCATCCAACGCGAGGAGGAAGCCGCCAAAGCATACGGGGACATGATGGAGCGCGCCCAGGACGAGGCCGCCAGGAAGCTCCTCCTGGACCTGCAGGAGGACGAAAAAAACCACAAGCGGGTTCTCCAGGGACTGACGAAAGTCAAAGTCGCGTCCTCCGCCTCCAAGGATGTGAAGGACCTGAAGATCAGCGATTATCTCGTCGAGGAGCCCCTGGGCGCCGACATGAACTTCCAGGACCTGCTCATCTTCGCCGCCAAGAAAGAAAAGAGGGCCGCCGATCTGTACGAGGACTTGGCAAAAAAATCCAAGTCTAAAGAGCAAGAAGCGCTGTTTGAATTCCTGGCCAAACAGGAAAAATCGCACAAACTGCGGCTGGAGCTCGAATACGAAAAGCACGTCCTCTGGGAAGACTAGCGGGTCCGGAGGAAAACCAATCCACCCTAAGGAGAGAGAAATGGAGAAATGGGAATGCACGGCCTGCGGGTATATCTATGATCCCGCCAAGGGAGATCCCGATCACGGGATCAACCCGGGGACTCCATTCGATGCCCTCCCCGACGATTGGGTCTGCCCCCAGTGCGGAGTGGGCAAGGAATTCTTCCAGAAAATCGCCTGAGGCTCTGGCTCGGGAAATACTCAAATGAAAGTCGTCATCATCGGCAACGGCCTGGCGGGGACGATGGCCGCTAAGACGCTGCGGGAATTGGACCCGCAGGTCGAGGTCCAAATCTTCGCCGGGGAAAAATATCCGTATTATCCCCGCCCCAACCTCATCGAGTTCGTGGCCGGAAAACTGCCCTTCGAGAAGGTGTTCGCTTTCTCCGAAGACTGGCACGTCCGCCAGAGGATCGACATCCATCTCGGAAATCCCGTCCGCAGGATTTTTCCGGATTCCAAGGAGGTCGAGGTCGCTGAGGGTGGGAGGGTCGGCTATGACGCGTTGCTCATCGCCAGCGGAGCCTCATCTTTCATCCCCCCGATTAAAGGCGCCGCCAAGCGGGGCGTTTTCGCCCTGCGGACGATGGAAGACGCCCTGTCTATGCTCGATTATCTCAAGGACCATCACCGAGTCGTCATCATCGGCGGCGGCCTCTTGGGACTGGAAATCGCCAGAGCGATCAGGTCGAGGGGCGCCGAAGTCGAGGTCGTCGAAGTTTTCGACCGGCTTCTGCCGCGCCAGCTCGACAGCCAGGGGGCGGCTCTGCTCAAGATCCAGATCGAGAGCCTGGGAATCCGAGTCCGGCTGGGAGTAATCACCGAGGAGATTCTGGGCGGGGAAGAAGTGAGCGGTCTGCGGCTCAAGGGCGGCGCGGAGCTTGACGCCGACATGGCCGTCATCGCCGCCGGAGTTCGGCCGAACCTGGCCCTGCCGATCGAGGCCGGCCTGGCCACGGATAAGGGGCTCATCGTCGACGATCGCCTCCAGACCAGCGTTGCCGGGATCTTTGCCGCAGGGGACGGCATCCAGCACCGGGGCCGGATCTATGGAATTATCCCGGCCTCTTTTGACCAGGCCAGAGCGGCCGCTTATAACATCCTTGGTCAGGAGAAGAAATACGAGGGGACTGTTTGGGCCAACACCCTGAAGGTCGTCGGGGTCTATGTCACCTCCATCGGCCTGGTGACCCCGGAGGGAGAAGCATACAAAGAAATCCACAAATCCAGCCCGGAGGAGGGAATCTATAAAAAGGTCGTCCTCCAGGACGACGCCCTTGTCGGCGCCATCTGGATGGGGACGAAGAAGGGAGCCGGCGAAATCACCCGCGCCGTGACGCTCCGGATGAAGGTCGGCCGGTGGGTCAACAGCCTGCTGAATGATGCTTTCGATTTTTCCCAGCTATGAGAGCAAGATCCGCCCTGCTTATTCTGTGCGCCGCCTTTTTGGCCTCGCCCGTCGGGGCGCAGTTCAAGCTGAGCGGCTATCTCTCGGCTCAGTATGAGAAGGGTGAGAGCGAGAGTGAGTTCCCCGGCGGGACCTTCGGGAAGGCGAGGGCGGGGCTTTTTTTCACGGGGACGGCGCAGAACTTTCTCGACTACGCCCTCGAGCTCCGGTTTAAGACGGAAAACCGGCTGGAGATCGAGGAAGCCTGGGTGGGGTTCAGCACGTCGTCCGCCTTTCATCTCAAGCTCGGGGTTTACCTGGTGCCCTTCGGGAAATACAACACCTTCAGCCGGCCTCACCAGACCCTCTTTATCCAGCCGCCCCTGACCCAGGCGCAGATCTACCCCGAGAGCTGGAGGGACGTGGGAGTCATGGCGGAGGGAAGCACGAGTTTTCTCCGCTATGCCGTTTATATCGGCAACGGACTGAAAGAGGATCTTGACCTGGGCGCAGCCCAGCAGTTCAAAGATAACAACAAGAATAAATCGTTGGGCGGCCGGGTGGGAATTCTGCTCAGCCAGGCCTTTGAGCTCGGGCTGTCCTATTATCGGGGGAAGTATGATGATGCCGACGAACGGAATCTGGAGTACCGGGGGCTCGACCTCAGCTGGAACACAGCCGCCTTCCGACTCCTATATGAATATACGGAGGCCCGGGTCGAAAATCCCGTCGATTTCACTCCAGGCCGGGCCGCTGGACATTTTGCCCTGCTGGCCTTGAGCTGGGGTGAATTCTCCCCCTTCGGCAGCTACCAGACTTTCGAATACAAGGATGAATTCCACGGTCCGGGCTTCGGTCTTACCGAACTGCCGGGGTCAGGAATTTTTTCTGATGGCAGTCGCTGGGCTATCGGGCTGAGCTATCTCGTTTCGTCCAACCTGCTGCTCAAGGTCGAGTATGATTTCAACCGGGAGGAGGGGCTTGCTCTGAAAAATGACAGCTTCCTGGCCCAGGTCGCTTTTCAGTTTTAACGACAATGCAAAATTCTTGAGGAAGGTTTCGGATGGCCAACGTCGTCGTTCTCGGCGCCCAGTGGGGGGATGAAGGCAAGGGCAAAGTTGTCGACCTGCTGACTCCCGCGTTCGATGTCGTCGCCCGCTACCAGGGCGGCCACAATGCCGGGCACACGGTTTATCTCAGCGGAAGAAAGATCGTCCTCCATCTCATCCCCTCCGGAATCCTCCATCCGGGAAAATTGTGTCTGATCGGCAACGGAGTGGCCTTCGACCCGCTGGCCTTCCTGGAGGAAGCGTCTCAGCTCGAGGCCCACGGCACCTCGCTCGGCGACCGGCTGGTCATCAGCCGCAATGCCCACCTCATTCTGCCCTATCATCCGCTCGTCGAGAGGATCTCCGAGGAACGAAAAGGGAAAATGATGATCGGCACGACGAGCCGGGGGATCGGCCCGTCTTACGAAGACAAGGCTGCCCGTATCGGCATCAGGGTCGGCGATCTCTGCGACCTGGATGTCTTCCGGGAAAAGCTCGAGGCGAACGTGGCGGAAAAAAACACAGTCCTGCGGGGGGCTGGAATCGAGCCTCTCGTCGCTTCCGAGATCTATGAGAAATATGCCGACTTGGCCTCGCGGATCATCAGGTATGTCGGAGATGTTTCTTTTATCCTGAATGACTGCATCCGCCGCGGGAGCGCGGTCCTTTTCGAGGGCGCCCAGGGAGCACTGCTCGACCTCGACCATGGCACCTATCCGTATGTCACGTCCTCCAGCTCCACGGCGGGGGGCGCTTGCACGGGACTCGGGATCGGCCCGACCAAAATTCAAGCCGTGCTCGGCGTGGCCAAGGCCTACACGACACGCGTGGGGTCGGGTCCGTTTCCGACCGAAATCGGCGGCGAGAAAGGAAGGTTGATCCTGGAACGGGGGAACGAGTTCGGCGCCACCACGGGGCGCCCGCGGCGCTGCGGCTGGTTTGACGCCGTGGCCGTGGCCTATGCCTGCCGCCTCAACGGCAGTGAAAAAATCGTCCTGACCAAGCCCGACATCCTGGATGTCTTCTCCGAGATCCCGGTCTGTCTCGGCTATGTGTATAAAGGGGAAATCCTCAGGAGTTTTCCCTCGGAATCCTATATCTTGGACAAAGTGACTCCGCAATACCGGACGATGAAGGGGTGGCAGACACCCATCCATCGGACCACGGATGGCCGCTCTTTGCCCACCGCCTTCCGCGACTACATCCGACTGCTTGAGGATTCCATCGAGGCCAGGGTGGCGATCATCTCCACCGGTGTCGGGAGAAAGGACTCGCTCCTTATCGACGAGGAGCTCGAGGGGATAGTCGACAGCGGGAAGATTCGGGCCGGGCTCGACTGATCTCCGGCGCGGGAAGGCAACAAAAGACAAGGAAAGAAGATGATGACTCTAAATTCCGGGACAAAGATCGCCGACCTTCTCAGGGAATATCCGTTTCTCCTGGATTATTTGGCCGGCCTCTCGCCCCAATTTTCCAGGCTGAAGAGCCCGATCCTGCTCAAGACGATCGGCCGGGTCGCAACCCTCCGGCAAGCGGCCGCGTTCGGCGCGATCCCCGCGGCGGAGCTGCTGCAGAAAATCCGGGCGGAGATCGAGCGCGTAACGGGTCAAGTCGTGGAGATCGAGAGCGAAGAGATGCCCGCCCCTCCTTTGGCCGACGCGGAGGCTCGCCTCGAAACTCTCAAGGACATCATCCGCCGGCTCCATCAAGGGGGAGACGTGGAGGAACAGAAGCGGCGCTTCGGCGAGCTGATCAAGGATGTCAGCCCGGCCGAAATCTCGAAGATGGAGCAGACGCTGATCGAAGAGGGGATGCCCGCAGAGGAGGTCAAACGGCTCTGTGACGTTCACGTCCAGGTCTTCAAGGAATCCTTGGCGGGGCAGCCTCTTCCCGCGGCGATTCCCGGACATCCTCTGCACACGCTGCTGGAAGAAAACAGGGTTCTGGATAAGCATCTGGCCTCCTGGAACAGACTCTTGGACCGGCTCGAGGCGCGGGGCGCCGATTGGACATCGCTCCAGGGGGGAGTCTCCGCCAGCCTGGAGAACCTCGCCGAAGTGGAAAAACACTACCTTCGCAAAGAGAACCAGCTCTTTCCCCTCCTCGAGGCCAAAGGGGTCAGCGGGCCGTCCAAAGTGATGTGGGCGATCCATGATGACATCCGGGTAATGCTGCGCGATCTGCGGCCGCGACTGGATGGGGAAAACGTTCCACAGTTTATCGCTGCGGGAAGGAAACTCAGCACGGCCATGGCGGATATGATCTACAAAGAGGAAAAAATCCTGCTGCCGATGAGCCTGGAGAGCCTGGACGACACGGACTGGGCCCGCGTCAAGCGCGGCGAGGAGGAGATCGGGTATGCCTGGGTCCGGCCCGGGACGGACTGGCGTCCAGCCGTCAGTCCGGAGGGTCTGCCGCCGCTGCCGGCTTATCAAAGGTCCGGCGCCCTGGTCGAGCTGGCGACCGGCGCTTTGACGCCCGAGCAAATCAACCTGATGCTCACCCATCTCCCGGTCGATATCACCTTCGTCGATGAGACTGATACGGTACGTTATTATTCTGGAACTCCGGAGAGGATTTTTCCCCGCAGCCCGGCCGTAATCGGGCGCCAAGTCCAGAACTGCCATCCCCCGGCCAGCGTCCACCTCGTCAAGCGCATCCTGGCCGCCTTTCGGCAGGGGAGTCGAAGTTCGGCCGAATTCTGGATCCAGCTCAATGGAAGATTCGTCCTCATCCGCTATTTTGCCGTCCGCGACGCCGGCGGCGCCTACCGGGGCTGCCTGGAAGTCAGCCAGGATGCCACCGCCATTCGCGGGCTGCAGGGCGAACGACGGCTCCTCGACTGGGAATGAGAAAACAGGAAGGGCTCCCGGTATTGGACCGAAATCGGATTGACTTCACCTTGGGGGCGTGGTAATGATATGGGCGAGATTGGATATCAAAATTTACATCCGGGAGGTGTGAGATGCCGACGAAAACCGCCAAAGCCAAACCCAAAGCGAAGATAGATAAGGGGGATTCCTACCAGTGCGGAATCTGCGGCTACAGGATCGTCGTCGATGAGGCCTGCGGTTGCGCCGAGGAGCATGTCTTCGTCTGCTGCGATAAGCCGATGAAAAAAAAGGCGGCCAAATAGGCCGCCTTCAATTCTTCCCGATCCGGTCCACCGGTTTTACTTTAGGATCGCAGGAAATTCCGCCTGGCTAATTTTCCTGAGCTTTTCCCCGTTCCTCATTGGTGGACCCGGGGCTGGATTCCGGGAGGAGAGGCATGAACGGGAAAAACGCCTTTTACATCGTCGATGTCTTCGCCGAAGAAAAGTATGCGGGCAATGAACTGGCCGTAGTGCGCGGCGCCGGGCCTCTCTCCGACCTGGTGATGCAGAAGATCGCCCGGGAGATGAACTTCTCCGAGACAACCTTTATTCTTAAGGACCAGGAGAGCCGGGGCGGGTTCGATGTCCGGATTTTCACGCCCAAGGAAGAAATGCCCTTCGCCGGCCATCCCACCCTGGGCACCGCCTTTATCATCCAGCAAGAGATCCTCAAGCAACCGGTGAAAGAGGTCATCCTGAACCTGAGGATCGGTCCGATTCCGGTGACTTTCACCTACCGCGGCCAGGAGCTCGAGATCCTGTGGATGAAACAGATCAAGCCGCGGTTCGGAAAAGCCCTCGAGGCCCGCGACGTGGCTCCCGCGCTCGGGCTCAAGCCGGAGGACGTGGACAGGAGACACCCGATTCTTGAGGTCTCGACGGGCCTGCCCTTCATCATCGTCCCGCTCAAAACCTTAGAAGCTGTCCGGAGGAGCACGGCTGTTGATAGCCTGATGCTCAGCCTGGTCCGGGGAACCGAAGCCAAGGCCTTTCTCCTCTTCTGCCCGGAGACATACAGCTCCCAGAACGACCTGAATGTGCGGGTCTTCGCCGGATACCACGGCGTCCCCGAAGACCCGGCGACGGGCAGCGCCAACGGCTGCCTGGCGGGATACCTGGTCAAGAGCCGCTATTTCGACTCCGCCCAGATCAACATCCGGGTCGAGCAGGGCTATGAGATCGGACGGCCCTCGCTGTTGCTGCTTAACGCCGAAGACAAGGGGGGCGAGATCAGTATTTTCGTCGGCGGCAAAGTGCTCCTGGTCGCGCGAGGGGAACTGGTCTGAGGGCCGGGAGCGTTTAACTCGACTATTCCGATAAGAATAGTTGTAATCGGCCCTTAAAAAGAGTAAAATCTGGTCTGAGGGAGATCATTTTTCAACCTTGAGGCCCATGATTAAAGACCTGTCCGTGATGATCGCCGGCAAGGCCGGGGACGGCGTTCTGTTAACCGGAAATGTCCTGGCCAGGCTGCTCAAGCGGCACGGCTGGGAGATCGCCACCTTCCGGGATTTCCCCTCCAACATCCGCGGCGAGGCCACCTGCTACACCATCCGCGCTTCGCTGGGCCGAGTTTACGGACTCAGCGACCGACTGGATATCCTGCTGGCCTTTGACTGCGAAGCCGTGCTCAGCCATATCCCGGAAATCGCTAAGAACGGCATCGTCTTCTGCGACGGCGAGGGAGTCGGCGCCCTTCCGCCCGAGCAATCGCGCGGCAAGATGTTCCACCGTTTTCCTCTCCGTTCCCTGGCCCGGGAGAAATTCGGCCTGGAGATCTTCAAGAACATGCTGGCCCTGGGCGCTCTGACTTATGTCCTTGATCTCGACTGCTCTCTCCTCGAGCAGATCATCTCCGAAATGTTCCTTAAGCGGAAAGGAGAGGAGGTGGTCCGCAAAAACGTCGAGGCGCTCGCTTACGGCTATAAGAAGGCCAAAGAGATCACGACGGAAAAGGAGCGGCATCCGCTGGCCAAAAAAGGGGACCGCGGCCGCCTCCTTATCTCCG
>CAZYWP010000042.1:0-20733 GCA_964651495.1 uncultured Eubacteriales bacterium
TCAGGGAGACGGTGATGTTTTTCTTGGCCGCCGGGATCAGCGGGCCCGCCGCCGCCAAGAGAAGGGCGAGAAGCCCGAGAAGGCCGGTTTTCTTGAGACGAACGCTGTCCATTCGGAGGCCATAGGATACACGAACGCCTGCCAAAGGACAAGCCCAAAATGCGTCCCGATAACTTGGGAAACCGAACAACCTCTGTTTCCGTGATCTGAATCGACGGCCAAGAAAGGGTGGCACGGCGAAGGGGCTCCCCGCACCGCCCGAGCGTAGGGGACCCCTCTCTTGACGGGTGCGGAGCGAGGGCGGGCGGGGAAGAGCCGTGACAGGCCCCTATTCCAGATCTATCGCATCACGGAAATAGAGATGCAATCGAATGCCGGTGGATTGATGACGGGGGGCCAAATTGTGATAAAATAGGCGGCACGATGATCGCTCCGGGGAAGAAGCTCGCCGTCAAGTTCCGGGACAGGGACCTCTTTGTCCGTCTCTTCGGCGAGCACGTCTATGCCGTCGGCGGCTGCGTGCGCGACCTCGTCATGGGCGCTCCGACCCAAGAGGTGGACATCCTGATCGCCCGCCACCCCCTCGATGAGATCATCGGCAAGATCAGCCCCTACGGGAAAGTGGACCTGGTGGGACGGAGCTTCGGGATTGTCAAGTTCACTATCCGGGAAAAGACCTACGACATCGCCCTGCCGCGGAAGGATATCCCCAGGGAAATGCCGGCGCGGCGCCACAAGGATTTCCTCATCTCTGCCGACCCCGACCTGCCGGTCGAAAAAGACCTAGAACGCCGCGACTTCCGCGCCAACAGCATGGCCGTCCGGCTGCGCGGCGGCGAACTCATCGATCCCTTCGACGGGTTGAAGGATATTCGGGCAAGGATGATCCGACTGACCAACCCGCGGGCGTTTCCCGAGGATCCGCTGCGCGTGCTCCGGGCAGCCCGGTTCGCCTCCGTTCTCCTGTTCTCTATCGACCCCGAAATCTATGCCCTGGCCAAGGAAGTGGACCTGCGCGGCCTGAGCGTCGAGAGGATCAACGAGGAACTTTTTAAAATCCTCCTCCTCTCCCCCCGTCCCTCCCGAGGACTGGAAGAGCTGTTCAAACTGGGCGTCCTGAAACAGCTTATTCCCGAGCTCTACAAACTGACCCTGTCCATCCAGGACGCGTTCTTCCATCCCGAAAAGGATTCTTTCGGCCATCACAGCGTCTGGCATCACACCGTGCTCGCGGTCGACCAAGCAAAGGCCCTGGTTGACATGAGCGAATGGGAGCCTGAAAGGAAACTCTCCCTCCTCATCGCCTCTCTTTATCACGACGTCGGCAAACCATCGACCGCCCAATGGGAATACAAAAAGGGCCGGATGGTCATCACTAATAACGGCCATGACATCGCCAGTGAGAGGATCGCCAGGCGGGTTCTGGCCCGGTTCCGGATTTTCTCCTGGAACGGTTTCAACCTCAGGAAAATGGTCCCCCTGCTCATCCGAGCCCACCACCGGCTCTCGGAAGTTTGGCAGAACAGAGACACTGTCACGAAGAAAGCCTTCAACCGGCTGGCCGCCGCGGCCTGCGGTGAGATCGAGCTCCTGGTTTATCTGGACGCCGCCGACCGCGCCGGCCGGAAGGAAACTCCGGTCCGATCGCTGGACAGACAGGGAAAATGGTTCCTCCGGAAGTTCGCCCAGCTGAACGTCAGCCGGGAGACGATCGCTCCTCTGATCATGGGGCGGGACCTGATCAGGCTCGGGGTCGCTCCGGGGCCGGGGATGGGCAAAATTCTCAAACGCCTCTATGAGCTGCAGCTCGACAGCGCCTTCGAGACGAAGGCCGCAGGCTTGAAGGCGGCCGAACGCATCATCAAGGGCCGGAAAAAATGAAGGTCCTGGTCTGCGGCGGGGCGGGATATATCGGTTCCCACACGGTCAAGGAGCTGCGCCGGGAAGGATTTGATCCGGCCGTGTTCGACAACTTCTCCACAGGGCGGCGCGAGCTCCTCCTCGGCGGGGAGGTGATCAGCGCGGACCTCAGGGACAGAGACGCCCTGCGGGACGCCTTCCGGTCCGGCCGGTTTGAGGCCGTGCTCCATTTCGCCTCCCTGATTCAAGTCGGAGAATCCTATCTCCACCCGCTCAGGTACTATTCCCACAACCTATCGACCAGCCTTAACCTCATCGAGGCCATGCTCGAGGCCGGCGTCAAGAAGATGATCTTCTCTTCCAGCGCCGCGGTCTACGGCGCCCCGGAGACGACGCCGATCCCCGAATCCCATCCGCTCAATCCCTCCAATCCCTACGGGCAGTCCAAGCTGGTCGTGGAAAAGATTCTTGAGGACTGCGCCACGGCCCACGGCTTGAAATTCATCTCGCTCCGCTATTTCAACGCCGCCGGAGCCGACCCGGACGGACGGCTCGGCGAGATGCATGACCCGGAATCTCATCTCATCCCGAACATCCTGCTCTATCTTCTCGGCAAAAAGAAGGTGTTTGAGCTCTACGGAACGGACTTCCCCACTCCCGACGGGACGGCAATCCGGGACTACGTCCATGTCACCGACCTGGCCGCAGCCCATGTCCTGGCGCTCCGGAGACTCCTCCGGGGCTCGGAGAGCGACTTCATCAACCTGGGCACCAACCGGGGCCATTCCGTCCTCGAAGTCATCCGCACGGTCGAGGACATCACGGGTCAAAAAGTCGTCTGCCAGGCCCGACCCCGCCGGAAGGGGGATGTGCCGGCCCTCCTTGCCTCAAAGGACAAGGCCGAGCAGTTCCTGGGCTGGAGGCCCTGCCATTCCAGCCTGGAGAAAATCGTTGAGACTGCCTGGAAATGGCACTCCCGGGCGCCGGCTGCGGCCGGTGCGCCCCGGTGAAGGACAATCCCCTTCAAAGAGGATTGACGCCGGCCGGGCAAAATGCTATAAAAGGCATAGATAGAAGATGATGTTAGCGAAAAACCAGGGCCTGATATTCCTCCTGGCCCTCGCCCTTCTCGGCGGGAGCTGCTCCTCCCCTAAGACTCCGCCGCAGGTTGCGCCCCAGCAGAAGGAGCCGCCGGCGCCGACTGCCGCGCCGCCTCCGGTTCAAGTCGAAGCCCCCCCGGCCGGCGAAGTCAAGGCGGAAATCCAGGAGGAGACCGCGGAGGAAGTCCCGGAGCAGGAAAAGGAGCTGCAGAACGCTAAAGAGGAGGCCTCCGTCCTGCTTGAAGAAGCCTTCAACACCTACCAGGACGCCCTAGCCGATTGGGAAAAAGGCGAGTCGGATGCCGCCCTCCAGACTCTCGACGAAGCATACAGCCTCATCCTCAAGGCCGGCCTGCCCCCGGATTCCCCCCTCTGCCAGGAAAAAAACGACCTCCGCCTGCTCATTGCCCAGCGGATCCAACAAATCTACGCGTCCCGTCTTGTCACGGTGGGCGATAACCACAAGACTATTCCTCTTGTTGAGAACAAGGAAATCAACGACGAGATCGCCTCATTCCAGACCAGGGAACGGAAAAGTTTCGAAGAAGCCTACGTCAGGTCCGGCCTTTACCGGGAAATGATCCTGGAAGAGCTGAGGCGGGAGGGGCTGCCGGAGGAGCTCTCCTGGATGCCGATGATCGAAAGCTGGTTCAAAGTGAAAGCGCTGTCCAGGGCGCGGGCCCTGGGCATGTGGCAATTCATCTCCTCGACCGGCTACCGGTTCGGGCTCAAGCGCGACCGCTGGGTCGACGAGCGGATGGACCCGCCTAAATCCACCCGGGCGGCCATTCGGTATCTCATCGAACTCCACTCTTTCTTCGGCGACTGGACTACGGCGCTGGCCTCCTACAACTGCGGCGAGATTCGCGTCCAGAATGTCATCCGCTCCCAGCGCATCGACTACCTGGATAACTTCTGGGACCTCTACCGTCAGCTCCCGGTCGAAACCGCCCGCTATGTCCCCCGCTTCCTCGCCGCCCTGCACATCATCAACGATCCGGCAAAATACGGCTTCACCCTTCCTCAGCCCTTGCCCCCCCAGGGACTTGAGACGATTCGGGTCAATCAGCCCTTCAAGCTCTCGGCGCTGGCCGCAGCCATCGGGACCGACGCCTCCGAGCTCGTTTTCCTCAACCCCGAACTGCGCCAGGAATCGACACCTGGCTACGACTATGAGCTCCGCGTTCCCGCCGGCATGGGAGAGAAAGCCCTGCTGGCCGTGAACAGCCTGCCCCGCTGGATCCCGCCGGAAGCCCAGTACGTTTGGCATTATGTTCGCAGAGGGGAAACGCTCTCCACCATCGCAGAGCACTACCGGACGAGCGTGACGGCGATCGCGCGGCTGAACGGCCTGCGCAGCGTTCACTTCATCAAGCCGGGACAGAGGCTGAAAATACCGGGGCGCGGCGTGAGAGTTGCGTCGGCCCCCTCATCCGCCGACCCGGACCCGTCTTCTCAGTTGGGCGAGGCCGTAACCTATAAGGTAAGGGAGGGGGACACGCTCTACGGGATCGCCAGGCGATTCGCCATGAACCTGGACAAATTCCTGCGTCTGAACGGGTTGACGGCGGAGGCGAAGATTTATCCCGGGCAGGAAGTCAGGCTCGTCCCTAAAAGCTAAGCTTTCTTGGCCGCTTTCCCTTTCCCTTTTTTCTTCTTTTCCTTCTTCTTGAATTCCGAACCGATGAGTTCCAGCAAGGCCATCGAAGCGCCGTCGCCGGAACGAGGGGTGAGCTTGACAATGCGGGCATAGCCGCCGGGCCTCTGGCCAAAACGGGGACCGAGATCATCAAAGAGCTTGGTTACCACGGCTTCCTTGCGCAGAAAGGCCAGAGCTTGACGCCGGGCGTGAAGGGAACCCTTTTTGCCGAGCGTGATCATTTTCTCAGCCAGAGGTTTTGTTTCCTTGGCCTTGGCCAGCGTGGTCCTGATTCTTTCCTTTTCCAGAAAAGAGGTGACAAGATTGCGCAGCAGGGCCAGCCGGTGGGCCGTCGGCCGTCTCAGTTTTCTGCCTTTGACCCGGTGCCTCATTCAGTGAACTCCTTTCGCTTCATTTCGGCCTGGATCTCGGCCTGAATTCTCTCCAGGAGTTTGGGATGGAGGTCCAGGTTCAACCCGAGGTTAAGGTTGGTCAGGGTCTCTTTGATCTCGGCCAGCGATTTACGGCCGAAATTTTTCGTCTTGAGCAGTTCCTCTTCGGTCTTCCGGACGAGCTCGAAGATCCGTTCGATCCCCGCCGCTTTGAGGCAGTTGGACGAGCGCACCGACAGCTCCAGGTGTTCGATCGGCTTGAGCAGCACATCCAGCTGGGTGATATGGGGAATTTCCTTCTTGGCGATGATCGGCTCTTTCTCCAGGGGCTCATCCACGATGTTGAGGAAGATGGCCAGGTGGTCGCGCATGATCTTAGCCGACTGGGAGAGAGCTTCCTGGGGAGAGATGGCGCTGGTCGTCCAGATCTCCAGAGTGAGGTTTTCGTAGTCAATCCTCTTCCCCAATCTGGCCTGCTCCACCCTGTAGTTGACCTTTTTGACCGGGGAGTGGGAGGAGTCGAGCGGGATGTAATCAACGCTTAAGGTCTCATCAATATTCTGGTCCGCCGTTATATATCCCCGGTTATTCTTGACGATCATCTCGATATCCAGCTTGCCGTCCCGGTCGAGCGAGGCGATGTGAACGTCCTTGGCCAGGATCTCGATATCGGAGTCGCAGACGATGGCCGAGGATTTCGCTTCCGCCGGTCCCTCCATCTTCAGGGTCATCCTCTTGGACGCTCCACCCTTGAGCTTGAGCGGAATGCTTTTCAAGTTGAGGATGATGTCGGTCACATCCTCAACCACCCCGGGGATGGTGGAGAACTCATGCAAAACTCCCTGGATCCGTACCGCGGTGATGGCCGCTCCCTTGACAGAGGAGAGCAGAATTCTCCGCAAGGCGTTCCCCACGGTGACTCCATATCCGCGCTCGAAAGGCTGGGCCCAGAACCGCCCGTACTGATCGGTCAGGGTTTCGTAATCGCATTCCAGATATTTCGGCCTTTGAAAAATTGATTCTGTCATTCTCCCTCCTTTTGAGATCGACTCCGCGAGACGCGTTTTCTATTTGGAGTAGAGCTCAACGATATAATGCTCCTCGATGGGCAGAGTGATGTCCTGGCGCGTCGGCAGCGCAGCGATCTTGGCGCTCTTGGCCTCCCAATCGACCGCGATCCAGCTCGGAACCGTCTTTTTCCTATTCTGATTGACGAGCTGCTTGAAATCTTCATACTGCGCCGACCTGGGGCGGATGTCGATGCTGTCGCCCTGGCCGACGATAAAGGACGGAATCGTCACCTTCTTCTCATTCACCCGAAAATGCCCGTGGGTGATCAGCTGGCGCCCCTGGCTCCGGGAGCGGGCGAAGCCGATGACATAGATCACATTGTCCAGCCGCCTCTCCAGCATAGTAAGCAGATTCTCGCCCGTAATGCCTTTTTTCCTTTCCGCCCGTTTGAAAAACAGCCGAAACTGGCGTTCGGTCATACCGTAGTACCTTTTCAACTTCTGTTTTTCCCGGAGCTGAATGCCGTAGCCGAGAATGCGTTTTCTCGCCCTCCCGTGCTCGCCGGGCGCGTAGGCCCGCCTCTCCAACGGGCACCTCTCCGAAAGGCATTTATCGCCCTTGAGAAACAGCTTGGTCCGTTCCACCCGGCACTGCCGGCACAATGATTCACCGTATCTCGACATCTGACCTTCCTCCTCCGTCCCTCAGACTCGTCTCCGCCGGGGCACACGGCAGCCGTTATGGGGAATGGGCGTTACGTCCCGGATGGATTTGATCTCCACCCCGGAGGCCTGCAGCGCCCGGATGGCCGATTCCCGGCCCGAGCCCGGGCCGGAGATCCGGACATCGACATACTTGACCCCAAGATCCCTGGCCTTGGTCGACGCTTCCTTGGCCGCCAACTGGGCGGCAAAGGGCGTCCCCTTGCGGGCGCCCTTGAACCCCGCCGTCCCCGAGCTGGCCGAACAGACGGCGTTGCCCTCGTGGTCGGTGATCGTGATAATCGTGTTATTAAAGGTCGCCTGAATGTGGGCGACGCCGAACCCGATTTCTTTTCTGACCTTTTTTTTCTTGGTCTTCGTTTTCGCCATGCGCTTCCTCTCTTTAGCTGGTCTGAGCCTTCAGCTTTTTTATGGTATGGCCGCGCGGCCCCTTTCGGGTGCGCGCATTGGTCTTTGTCCGCTGGCCGCGGACCGGGAGTCTCCGTTTGTGCCGCAGGCCGCGGTAGCAGCCGATGTCGACGAGCCGCTTGATGTTCGTCGTGACTTCCTTGCGGAGGTCGCCTTCGATCTTTTCCCGTTTTTCGATGATCTGGCGGATCTTGTTGACCTCGTCCTCGGTGAGGGTTTTCACCTTCTTGTTTTTGTCGATCTTGGCTTCCTGGAGAATTTTGTTCGATTTCGACCGGCCGATCCCGAAGATGTAGGTCAGACCGATCTCAATTCTCTTCTCCGGGGGAAGCGTGATTCCTGCGATTCTTGCCATGTTGCCCTCGTTTAGCCTTGTTTTTGCTTATGCCTCGGGTTGGTGCAGATAACCCTGAGGTTTCCTTTGCGCCTGACAATTTTGCAGTTGCGGCAGATTTTCTTGACTGAAGCTCTGACTTTCATGGTTTTGTTCCTTATTTGAATCGGTAGGTGATTCTCCCCTTGGTCAAATCATAAGGTGAAATCTCGACCAGAACCTTGTCGCCGGGCAAAATCCGGATGAAATGCTTGCGCATCTTGCCCGAAATATGGGCCAGAATCCTGTGCTTGTTCGCCAGCTCGACTCTGAACATCGCGTTGGGCAGGGTTTCGATGACCGTTCCTTCCGCCTCATAGACATCTTGTTTTGGCATCAGCTTCACCTTTGAAGAGAAAGCGGCGGGTTTTCCCGCGCTCCCAGACTGAGTATCTCCACTCCGTGCTCTGTCAGGGCCACAGTATGTTCGAAATGGGCCGACAGGCTGCGGTCCTTGGTCACCGCGGTCCAGCCGTCCTCTAGGATCTCCTCCTGCCAGTCTCCGGCGGCGATCATCGGCTCGATCGCCAGGGTCAATCCCTCTCTGATCTTGGGACCCCGTCCTGGATGTCCGAAATTGGGCACCTGAGGCTCCTCGTGCGGAGAATGTCCGATGCCGTGTCCGACGAAGGAGCGGATGACCGAGAATCCCTGTCCTTCGACATAGCTCTGGATGGCATGCGAAATATCGGAGATACGGTTTCCCTCTTTCATCTGGGCGATGCCTTGATAGAAAGCCGTTTCGGCAACGGCAATCAGGGTTTTCGCCCGGGGGCCGATAACGCCGACCGGGATGGTGATGGCCGCGTCTCCATAGAATCCATCGTAGGCAACGCCGAAATCGAGGCCGATGATGTCGCCGTCCCTGAGGACGCGGGTGGAAGGAATGCCGTGGATGATTTCTTCGTTGACCGAAGTACAGAGCGAAGCCGGATAGCCGCGGTAGCCCTTGAAGGCGGGAACGGCGCCCATATCTCTGGCTCTCGTCTCCGCGTACCGGTCCAGTTCTTTGGTCGTCAGTCCCGGCCTGACCATCGACTCGAGCTCGGACAGGATGCGGGCCACGATCTGGCTGCTTGCCCGCATGGCGGCGATTTCCGCCGCAGTTTTATAGATGATCATCTTAGGGCCTTGCCGGCCTCGGCCAGGGCGAGTCTTTGGTCGAGGATCCGAGACAGCCGGCCGAAGACGTCCTCGACCGCGCCGGATCCATCCACTCTCTGGTAGACATTCTTGGCCTGGTAGTGGGCTTTGATTTTCTCGGTTTGCTCTTTATAGACCTTCAGCCTCTCGCTGATCACGGCCGGCCGATCGTCTTCGCGCTGAAAGAGCGGGCCGCCGCAGACATCACAGCGGCCTTTGATCTTCGGCTTCTGGAGGGTGAGGTTGTAGATGGCGCCGCATTTTCGGCAAGTGAGCCGGCTTTGCATCCGCTCGACGAGCGTGCAGGCATCAACGTCGATTTCGATGGCGGTCTCCGGCCGGCTCCCGTCCATGGCCTCGAGGCTCTTAACCTGGGCGAGGTTGCGCGGAAATCCGTCCAGGACATAGCCGGCCCGGCAGTCGGGTCCAGCGATCCTCTCCCGGACGAGGCCTTCGACGATATCGTCGCTGACCAGTTTTCCCTGGTTCATCTGCGCCTCGGCCTTCCTTCCCAGAGCGGTCTTTTCCAGGACGGCACGGCGGAGAAGATCGCCCGTGGAAATCTTGGGAAGACCGTACCTCTTCTCGATGAGGTCGCCCTGGGTGCCTTTTCCGCTGCCGGGAGGGCCGAAAAGAATGATCCTCATCCCTTTTATCCTCGTCTTCCTTTGATCCGGCTGCGCCTCATGAACCCGTCATAGTGCCTCATAACGAGCTGGGCTTCGATCTGCTGCAGGGTGTCCATGGCCACGCCGACGACGATCAGGATGGATGTCCCGCCGAAGTAAAAATCAACCCCCAGGCCTTGGGTGACCCAGCGGGGAAGGTTCGCCTCCAGAAAATCGCCGATCAACGGAATCCCCTGGACTTTGATTCCCGTGATCAGAAACTCGGGCATGATGGCGATGGCCGCAAGATAGATCGCTCCGATTAGAGTGATTCGGGAGAGCGTCGTATCGATAAAATCCGAGGTGTTCTTGCCCGGGCGGATGCCCGGGATGAACCCGCCGTATTTCCGTAAATTATCCGCCACATCCACTGGGTTGAAAACAATGGACACATAGAAATAGGTGAAAAAGATAATGGCCGAGATATACAGAAGATTGTAGAGCGGCATGCCGATGTTGAATTGCTGGGAGATCCTCTGGATGGCCGGAATTTTGATCAACTGGGCGAACGTCTGAGGGATGGTGATGATCGAGGCGGCAAAGATGATCGGGATGACTCCGCCGGTGTTGACCCGCAGCGGCAGATGGGTGCTCTGGCCGCCGTAGACCCTCCGTCCCACTACCCTCTTAGCATAGGAGACGGGGATGCGTCGCTGTCCTCGTTCTACGAAGACGATGACGGCAATGACCGCAATCATCAGCGCCAGGAGGAAAATGAGCCTCAGGGGATCCATGTTGCCCGTCCGCAGCCCGGTGACAACGCCCTGCAGGCCGCGCGGAATGTCCACGACAATGCCGGCAAAAATGATGAGCGAGATGCCGTTGCCGATTCCCCGCTCCGAGATCTGCTCGCCCAGCCACATGATGAACACAGTCCCGGTCGTCAGGGTCAACATGGTCAGCGCCTGGAATCCGATGCCCGGGTTGGGTACGATCGGAGCACCTCCCGGGCTCTTCAGGGCTTGCAGGAAGACGCCGATCCCCAACGACTGGATGAAGCAGATCAGCAGGGTCCCGTACCGCGTGTATTGCGTGATTTTTTTCCGGCCGAGTTCACCTTCCTTGGACAACCTCTCCAGATATGGCCAGACGACCTGGAGAAGCTGGAGGATGATGGAGGCGCTGATGTAGGGCATAATCCCCAGGGCGAAGATGGTCATCCGGGACATGTTGCGCCCGGAGAAGAGGTCGATAAACCCGAAAATCGTCCCCTTCTGGACCTTCCAGAATTCGGCCAGGGCGTCGGCGCTGATTCCGGGATTCGGAATCTGGGCGCCGATCCGGTAAACGGCCAGGAGCAGCAAGGTGAAGAGCACCCTCCTCCTGAGGTCGGGAACGCTGAAGATATTGCGGATGCTGTCTAACATTAGAGCTTCCCAATGAGAACGGCCTGGCCCCCCGCTTTTTCGATTTTTTCGCGCGCCGATCGCGAAAATCGGTGGGCCGTTATTTTCTTGGCCGCGGCGATCTCGCCCCGTCCCAGGATTTTGATCCGCTCCGTTTCCTTCTTGATCAGCCCGGACTCTTTGAGCTCTTTTGGACCGATCTCGGCAGCCTTGATGTCAACCAGGCGATCGAGGTTGACCAGGGTGAATCCAGACTTGAAAATGTTGGTGAAGCCGCGCTTGGGCAGGCGGCGGTGGAGGGGCATCTGGCCGCCCTCGAAACCTTTCTTGCTGGAGTAGCCGGCGATCGATTTCTGTCCTTTATGACCGCGGCCGGCCGTCTTCCCCTGCCCCGAGCCGGGACCCCTCCCCCGTCTCTTATCCGTTTTTTTCGAGCCGCTTGCCGGATGTAAGTTGCTCAGGTTCATTTCTCCACTACCTCCACCTTGACCAAATGCGAGACCTTCCGGATCATCCCCCGGATCTCCGGGCGGTCCTCATGAATGACCTGGGAATTGATCTTGCGCAATCCCAGCCCCGCAACCGTCTCGTGCTGCTTCCGGGGATAGCCGATCACGCTGCGCACCAGGGTGATCCTCAGTTTTCGCCCTTGGGCTCCTTTCTTCTCGTCCTTTGTCCTTTTCATGGCTTTACCGTTTCCCTGATTTTGCCTCTTTTTTCGGAGACACTCTCAGGGCTTCTCAGCTGCCGCAGGGCCTTCAGAGTCGCGTTGGCCACGCTGAAGGGATTGTGGCTGCGGATGGATTTAGTCAGGATATCTCTGATTCCGGCCAGCTCGACGATCACCCGGACGGCCCCTCCGGCGATCACTCCCGTCCCTTTGGAGGCCGGCCGGAGTATGACCGTTCCCGCGCCATCCTCCCCCCGGACCAGATGGGGGATGGTCGTGCCGGCGAGGGGAACCGTAATCAGATGTTTCTTGGCATTCTCCACGGCCTTGGAAATAGCCTGAGGAACTTCCCGGGCTTTCCCTTTTCCGACGCCCACCGTCCCGTGCTCGTTACCCACGGCGGCCAGGGCGGAAAAACTGAGGTTTTTTCCGCCTTTGACGACTTTTGTGACGCGCCGGATGGAGATCACCTGATCCCTGAGCTCAACTTCGGCTGACTCCTCTGCTCCCGTGTGTTTCAAATGTCTCTGGTCCACTCTTCTTCCTCCTTAATTGCCTATCCGTCCGGCATCAGAACGCCAGGCCTCCCTTTCTCATGGCCTCGGCGAGCGCCTTGACTCGGCCATGGTAGGGATATGTTCCTCGATCGAAGACGACCTTGGCGATCTCTTTTTCCTTCAGCCGCCGGGCCAAGACCTCGCCCAGGTTCTCGCAGGCGCCCGCGTTCTTGGTGGTCTTGTTCTTTTCCTTGAACCCTTTTTCCAGGGTGCAGGCGGCGGCTATGACCATCCCGTTCTCATCATTGATGGCCTGGGCATAGACATAGCGATTGCTTTTGAACACGAACACCCTTGGCCTCTCGGCCGTCCCGCGGATCTTCGCCCGTATCCTTCTGCGGATTCTGGTTTTGGTTTTCTTTTTCTGTTCGGCCTTATCTTTATGCACCGGCCACCCCCGCCTTCCGTTCTTTCTTGATCAGACGTTCGCCGACATAGCGGATGCCCTTGAGTTTGTACGGATCGGGCCTGCGAAACCGCTTGATCTCCTCGGCGACTTGACCGACCTGCTGCTTATCGTTTCCTTTGACCGTGATCAGGGTCGGCTTTTCCACAATGATCTGGATGCCCGCTGGAATCTTGTACTGGACCGGCCTGGAATATCCGACGCTCAGCTCCAGATGATCCTTCTCCAGCTTGGCCCGGTAACCGACTCCGACGATCTCCAGCTGCTTGGCAAATCCCGACGTGATCCCAACTACGGCGTTCCGCGCCAGGCTGCGGACGAGGCCGTGATTGGTCTTCATCTCCTTGGAGTCGTCCGCCCGGGTAAAAATGAGCTTTTTGTCTTCCACTCTGGCCTGGATTCCAGGGAATAAGGGCGATTCGAGCTTTCCTTTGGCGGACTCAAAATAGATCTTGTCCGCCTGAATAGTCACCTTTACTCCATCCGGCAACTCGATCGGCTTGCGTCCCACTCTTGACATCTTCCGGCTCTCCCTTTTTCCGACTTCACCAGACAAAACAGAGGATCTCTCCGCCGAGCCCCATCTCTTCGCACCTGCTCCCGGTCATGATTCCTTTCGACGTCGAGATGACGGCGATGCCCAGTCCGTCCAGGACTTTGGGAATCGACTCGCGGGTGCAGAAGAGGCGGCAGCCCGGCCGGCTGACACGACGAAGCCCGTAGATGACGCTCTGGCTGTCATCGGTATATTTCAGGGCGATATTCAAGAACCCCTGTTTATTGTCGTCGACCACCTTGAAATTGCGGATATAGCCTTCCTCCTTGAGGATCTTGGCGATTTCCACCTTTAATTTCGAGGACGGAATCAGGACCTCTTTTTTTTTGATTCTGGCGCTATTCCTGATCCTCGTCAGCATGTCGGCAATCGGGTCTGTTTGACTCATCGCGCTTTCCTTTCCTCGGATTCACCACGACGCCTTGATGAGCCCGGGGATTTCTCCCTTCAGGGCCAATTCACGCAGGCAGAGCCGGCACATATCAAACTTGCGGTAGTACCCCTTCGGGCGACCGCAGATCCGGCAGCGCCTTTTTTTTCGGACCGCGTACTTGGGCTCACGCAGGTATTTGGCCATGGCTGATGTAGTTGACATCGTGTCCTTCCTTTATGATTTCTTCAGGCCTCACGAAAAGGCATGCCCAACTTCTTCAGCAGGGCGAAGGCCTCTTGGTCATTCTTGGCTGACGTGACGATGGTGATGTTCATCCCCCTCGACCTCTCCACCTTGGTGTAATCGATCTCGGGGAAAACAAGCTGATCCCTGAAGCCGAGGGTATAGTTGCCCCGGCCGTCGAACGATTTGGGCGAAACGCCCTTGAAGTCCCTGACCCGGGGGAGGACGATGTTGACCAGACGATCAAAGAATTCGTACATCCTCCTGCTCCGCAGGGTCACATAACAGGCGATGGCCTGCCCCTTCCGCAGCTTAAACGCCGAAATGGATTTGCGGGCTCGGCCGATGACCGGGGCCTGGCCGGCGATCTGGCTGAGCTCGGCCTTCGCGGTGTCCAGAAGCTTGATGTTCTGGATGGCGTCACCGGCCCCCATGTTGAGCACAATCTTTTCCAGCCGGGGAACGGCCATGCGGTTCTTAATCGCCAGCTCTTTCTGAAGCTCGGAGATGATCTCGTTCTTATATTTTTCGTACAGGCGGCTCATCGCATCATCCTTATTTTTGTTTTTCCAGGCTCAAATCGCACTTATGACAAACCCGGATCTTGCTGCCGTCCTCCAGCACTTTCCTCTTCACCCTGACGCCCTGGGCGCACTCGGCGCAGTAGATCATCACGTTGGCCACCGCCAAGGGGGCTTCCCTTTCCATGATTCCACCCTGGATGTTGCGGCTCCGGTCGGGACGCATGAATTCCTTGAGGAAGTTGACTTTTTCGACAATGATCCGGTTTTCCTCGGGCACGACCTTGAGGATTTTGCCCGTCTTCCCCTTATCCCTTCCTTTCTTGACGATGATCAGGTCGCCTTTTTTCAGGCCGATCTTGTTCATCAGAGCACCTCCGGGGCCAGGGATACGATCTTCATGAACTTTTTCTCCCTCAGTTCCCGGCCCACGGGTCCGAATACCCGCGTTCCTACCGGCTCACCGGCCTTGTCGATAATTACGGCCGCGTTGTCGTCAAAGCGGATGTAGGATCCATCCTTGCGGCGGACTTCCTTCGACGTCCGCACGACCACCGCCCGGATGACCTTGCCCTTGGGGATCTTGCTTTCCGGTTCGGCCTGTTTGACCGTAGCGGAAATGATATCGCCCAGGGACGCCAGCCGGCCGACTCCTCCACCCTGGGGAGTGATGCACATGATCATCCGGGCGCCGGAATTGTCGGCCACCTTGAGCATCGTTTGCATCTGGATCATTCTTTAATCTCCCCGATCTCGCTCTCGATCTCCGCCGAGGAGATCCCGAGAATCTCCGTTACCCGCCATCTCTTGCGCCGGCTGATGGGCCTGGTCTCGACGATCCGGACGACATCGCCGACCTTGCATTTCTCATACTCGTCATGGGCGAGGAACGTCTTCCGCCGCCGGATGATCTTTTTATAAACGGGATGACGGAGCTGGCGCTCCACCAACACGGTGACGGTCTTGCGCATCTTTTTCCCGATGACGACCCCTCTTTTGGTGGTTTTTCTCACGGCTGTGTGTTCCATGCTCTATTCCTTCCCTCGGCTCTTTTCTTCGAGCACGGTCTTGATCCTGGCAATATCCCGTTTGATATTCCTCAGCTTCATTGGACTGTCCAACTGCCCCAAGGTGTGCTGGAAGCGGAGCTTGAACAGCTGGTCGGCCAGCTCTTTTTCCTTGTTTAAAAGCTCATCCTCGGATAATTCTCTCAACTCTCTCGCTTTCATCTCAGTTCTCGGCCTTCTCGCGAAATGAAACGGGTTTTAATCGGCAGCTTATGGGCGGCCAGCCTCATCGCCTCCTGGGCGACTCCCTCCGGCACCCCTTCCAGCTCGTAGAGGATCCGCCCGGGTCGGATGACATCCACCCAGAACTCGGGATCACCCTTCCCCTTCCCCATCCGGACTTCGGTCGGCTTCTTGGTGACCGGTTTCCAGGGGAAGGCCCGGACCCAGAGCTTGCCGCGCCGTTTCATGTAGCGCGTGATGGTGATGCGCCCGGCCTCCAGCTGCCTCGCCGTCAGCCAGCACGGCTCGAGGGCCTGCAGCCCGAACTCGCCGAAGGAAAGCTCGGAGCCGCGGCTGGCCTTGCCCCTCATCCGGCCCCGCTGGCTTTTCCGGTATTTGACTTTTTTGGGCATCAACATGGTCAAATCTCCTCGACTTCAGCTGTCTGCGAGGTCATTTTCGCTTTTTCCACATTGCCGCGGTAGATCCAGACCTTGATCCCGATCTGGCCGTATGTGGTGAAGGCCTGGGTGAAGGCGTAGTCAATATCCGCCCGGAGCGTCTGGAGGGGGAGGCGCCCCTTGAGGTACCATTCCGAACGGGCGATCTCCACTCCACCCAGGCGGCCCGAGCACATGACTTTGATTCCTTTGGCGCCCATTCTGAGGGACGATTCTATAGCCCTCCTCATCGCCCGGCGGTAGGCGATTCTCTTCTCCAGTTGGACGGCGATCCCTTCCCCAACGAGCAGGGCATTCAGCTCGGGCTTGTCCACCTCACGGATGTCGACATAAACCTCCCGCTGGGCGATCCCCACGAGAAAATTCTTGAGGCTTTCGATCTCTTTTCCGCCTCGTCCGATGATGATTCCCGGGCGGGCCGTATGGATGATGACCCGCACTTTGGGCCCGACGCGCTCGATCACCACCTCGGCGATCCCGGCATGATAGTACTTCTCCTTGATCGCCTTCTTCATCTTCAGGTCTTCATGGACCAGCCGGCTGTAATCGTGGCCGCGGGAAAACCAACGGGACGACCAGGTCTTGTTGAAACCCAACCGAAAACCGACAGGATGTGTCTTCTGCCCCACTGTCTTATCTCCCTTTCTTTTCTTCTAAATGAATATGGACGTGGCTAGATCTCTTGATGATGCGATAGACCCGGCCCATCGGAGCCGGCCGGGTTCTCTTCAGCTGCGGCCCCTCGTTAACGAAAATCCGGGATATAAAAAGGTTGTCCACATCGACGTTGGGCACCTTCTGCTGGGCGTTGGCGATGGCCGAGCGGAGGACTTTCTCGATGATCGCGCTGGCCTTTTTTTTCTCCCCAAAATGGAGAATGGTCAACGCCTCTCCCACGAACCGGTCGCGGATCGTATCCGCCACCAGCCGGGCTTTCTGGGAAGAAATGCGGACATAACGCCCCGCCGCCTTCGAGATAATCGCGTCTTCTTTCATCTTACTTGCCTATCTTGACGGCCTTGGCCGCTTTGGATGTATGGCCCCTGAAAGTCCGAGTCGGAGAGAACTCGCCGAGCTTGTGTCCCACCATGTTCTCGGTGATGAACACGGGGATAAATTTCCTCCCGTTATGGACGGCGACGGTGATTCCGACCATCTCGGGGATGATCGTCGAGCGCCGGGACCAGGTCTTGACCACCTTCCTCTCTTTAACCGAGCGCAGCGCCAGGATTTTTTCCCGGAGATGGGAATCGACAAAGGGACCTTTGCGTAACGACCGGCTCATGCTCACTTACTCCTTCTGCGTACGATAAAGTCCTGAGTCCGCTTATTGCGTCTCGTCTTGTAGCCCTTGGTGGGGATGCCTTCGGGGCTGACTGGATGGCGGCCGCCTTTGGACCGGCCTTCCCCCCCGCCGTGCGGATGATCGACCGGGTTCATGGCCGTTCCGCGGACGTGAGGCCTCCGTCCGAGCCAGCGAGTGCGCCCCGCCTTGCCGATGGAGATGTTCTGGTGGTCGAGGTTGGAGACCTGGCCGATGGTCGCCCGGCAGTCAATGTGGATCTTGCGGATTTCAGATGAGGGCAGCCGGACTTGGGCGTATTCCCCCTCTTTGGCCAGGATCTGGGCGCCGCTCCCGGCGGACTTGGCGACCTGACCGCCTTTATTCTTACGCAGCTCGATGTTATGAATGATCGTTCCCAGGGGGATGTAGCGCAGAGGCATGGCGTTCCCGGGGAGGATATCAACCTGCAGGTCGGACGAGATAATGGTCTGACCCACCTTCATATTCAGAGGTGTCAGAATATACCGGCGCTCGCCGTCTCGGTATCTAATCAGGGAGATGAAGGCCGAGCGATAGGGGTCGTACTCGATGGTTTCAACTACTCCGGAAATATTGATCTTGTCCCGCTTGAAATCCAGGTGCCGGTACATCCGTCGGTGCCCCCCCCCTCGGAATCGGGTAGCTATGCGGCCGCGCGAATCTCTCCCCCCCGAGACGGGAAGGGACTCGAGCAGCGGCTTATAGGGAACAGCGGTCGTCAGTTCCTCATAGGTCAATCCCGTCCTGTGGCGCAGGCCGGGTGTCCGCGGTCGGTATGTTTTAATCCCCATGTTACACCGCCTCAAAATATTCGATCATCTTTTCGCCTTCTCTGAGCTTGACATAGGCTTTTTTCCAGTCGCCGGTCTTGCCTTGATTGCGGCCGAGACGCCGCCATTTGCCCGTTATGCTCTGGGTTCGAACACGATCGACCTTGACCTTGAAAAGCTGTTCGACGGCCTTCTTGATCTCGGTCTTGTTGGCCTTCCGCGCCACTTCGAAGCAGACCTCACGGTTCTTTTCTTTCAGCCTGGTGCTTTTCTCGGTGATGATCGGCCGGAGGATAACCTGATAGCTGTCTTTCATTTTTTGAACCTCTCGCCCAGCGATTTTAGAGCGCGCCGGGTCAGGACGAGCCATTCATGACTGAGGACATCGAAGGCCGAGAGCTCGGCGGCATCGATGGCTTTGACCCTCGGGATATTACGCACCGCCTGGAAAAGGTTCTTGTTCTCATGCCTGTCTACGATCAGCGCGGAGTCGAGGTGGAGTGACTTCAGCCATTGGGCGGCCTCTTTAGTCTTGGCCTCCTTCAACTCGGCGTCCTCAAGGACGCGCAGACGGTCTGCAGTCCATTTCATGGCCAGGGCGGAACGGAGAGCGTTACGCTTGGCCTCCCGGGGAAGCTCGTAGTGATAGTCCCGCGGTTTGGGCCCGTGCACTGTCCCGCCCTTCCGCCAGAGCGGGCTGCGGATGCTGCCGACGCGAGCCCGACCAGTCCCCTTCTGCCTCCACGGCTTGCGGTTCGAGCCGCTGACTTCCCCCCGTGTTTTGGCTGAGGCCGTGCCCCGTCTCTGGTTGGCCTGGCGCTGGACGACCGATTCGTAAAGCAGGTGCTCCTTTACCGGATAGGAAAATACTCCGCTGGGGAGTTCCACCTCACCGGCAGCCTGCCCGCTTGTGTTGAGAACTTGCACTTTGGCCATCTGACCCTCTCTCCCGCGCCTCAGGCGGATTCCGCCTTGAACTGACCCTTTTTGATCAGGATGTAGCCTCCCCGCGGCCCCGGGATTGCTCCCCGGACCAGCAGGAGGTTGTTTTCCCTGTCCGTTCGGATAACCTCGAGGTTCCGGACCGTCGTCCTGTCCTGGCCCATGTGGCCTCCCATCCGAGTTCCCTTCAGGACCCGGGAAGGATAGGATGACGCACCGATGGAACCCGGCGCCCGGTGGAACATCGAGCCGTGGCTGGCCCCTCCGCCCCGGAAGCCGTGCCGTTTCACAACGCCCTGGAAGCCCTTTCCTTTTGACGTGCCGGTCACATGGACCTTCTCGCCGGCCTGAAAGATATCGACAAAAAACTGGTCGCCTTCCTTGATTTCCGCCTCGGTAGAAGACCGGAATTCGCGCCGCATCCGGGACGGGGGAAGGCCCGACTTCTTAAAATGCCCGGATATAGCCTTGCCCGGCTTTCTCACGGCTCTGTCCTCGACCAAGGCGAGTTGCACCGCGGCGTAGCCATCCTTCTCCTTGGATTTTTTCTGGATGACCGTGCACGGTCCGGCCTTGATCACCGTCACGGGGACGACGTTTCCTGCGGCGTCGAAGGTCTGGCTCATGCCGATTTTTTTGCCGATCAGCCCTTCTACCATTTCACTCCCCTCCCGCGCCAAAGGCCTGGATTTCGACGTCTATTCCGGCCGGAAGATCCAGCTTTTGCAACTCCTCGATTGTCTCGTTGTTATACTCGGAGATATCGATCAGCCTCTTGTGGATTCTCATCTCGAAATGCTCGCGCGATTTCTTGTCCACATGCGGAGAACGGAGGACGCAGTAGCGGTGGATTGACGTCGGGAGGGGAATGGGCCCCGAAATCCGCGCTCCCGTCCGCTTGGCCTTGGTGACGATGTCCTTTACCGACTGGTCCAGGAGTCTGTGATCAAAGGATTGAAGCCTGATCCTGATTTTTTCCATCTTGACTTCCTCTGTTCTCCGTAAAAAAAATCCTTATTATCCTTTTTTCCTCTCCCCTGGAGGGAGGGGATTATGGGGAGGGTGATGAATTCCGCTACTCCACAATATCCGTGACCGACCCGGCGCCCACCGTCCGTCCGCCCTCGCGGATGGCAAACCGCAGCCCCTTCTCCATCGCCACGTCCGTGATCAACCCGATCTCCAAATTCACGTTGTCCCCGGGCATCACCATCTCCACCCCGGGCTGAAGCTTCACCGACCCCGTCACGTCCGTCGTCCGAAAATAAAACTGCGGCCGGTACCCCGTGAAAAACGGCGTGTGCCGACCCCCCTCCTCCTTCTTCAACGCGTAGATCGACGCCTTGAACCGCCGGTGCGGCGTGATCGACCCCGGCTTCGCCAACACCATCCCCCGCTCCACCTCCGCCTTCTCCGTCCCCCGCAACAACACCCCCACATTGTCCCCCGCCATCCCCTCGTCCAACAGCTTCCGAAACATCTCCACCCCGGTCACTACCCGCTTCTTCGTCTCCCCAAATCCCACGATCTCCACCTCTTCCCCAACCTTCACCTTTCCCCGCTCCACCCGTCCCGTCACCACCGTCCCACGTCCAGATATCGTAAAAATGTCCTCTATCGGCATCAAAAACGTCTGGTCCACCAGTCGCACCGGCTGCGGGATGTACGCATCCACCGCATCCATCAACTCCAATACCCTCTTGTTCCACTCCAAGTTCAGGTCCCCATCCGACTCCATCGACTTCAACGCGCTCCCCCGAATGATCGGAGTCTTGTCCCCGGAAAACTCGTACTTCGTCAATAGCTCCCGCACCTCCAGCTCCACCAAGTCCAATATCTCCGGATCATCCACCAGGTCCACCTTGTTCATGAACACCACAATCTCCGGCACGTTCACCTGCCGCGCCAACACGATGTGCTCCCGCGTCTGCGGCATCGGCCCATCGTCCGCCGCCACCACCAATATCGCCCCGTCCATCTGCGCCGCCCCTGTGATCATGTTCTTGATGTAGTCCGCAT
>CAZYWP010000043.1:0-3712 GCA_964651495.1 uncultured Eubacteriales bacterium
GCGGACTGTCGCTTTGACCTGGGAACGGACATCGTCCAGACGGCGAGCCGGGTTTGCGAATCCGTGGCCAGGGAATTCCCCCGCTCTGCGGTTTTCGCCGGGCAGGCCGTTTTCCGGCAGTCGGGAGTCCTCCATCGGATTCTGCATAACGAAACCGCCTTCGCCATCCAGCAGGAGCTCCGCTGGAAAGGGATCACCACCATCATCCTTCCCATCCGGATCAATCTCTGAGCCGCCGCTTTACTTGGATTTCCCCTTTTGCCATACTATGGCTTCCAGTCTGGATGGCTGGCTTGGAATTGCGCCCCGAGCGAAGATCATGAGTGAAGAAAAAGACTCTTCCCGGTCGAAGGTATTCGAGCTCCTTTCCCGGGCCGAAAAGGGGTCCGAGATCACAGTCCGGGACGACCAGGAGGAATTTTCAGCCCTGTTGGACGCCGCGAGAATCTGCCGCCGTCGAGGCGGACGGTTCCGCCTGATCGACTGCGGGAAATTCAGCCTGTTCGACCTTGAATGGCTGGCGGAGGCCGGCGCCGATATCTACACTTCGGATGAAGCCCGGGCCGATAAGACCGAGCTCGATCTCCTGGCCAGGGCGTGCGCCAGAGGGAACGGTGTGGTGGCGTTTTTCCAGCACGGCGCCCTAAGGGAGGACCCGGAGGGCGGTCCGTCTTCTCCCGGTTTTCTCCTGGACATCGGCCGGAGCGGTATCGATCTCCACCTGACCAACCGCGAAAGGACGAGGGATTTTGGGAACCTGGCCGGGCTGGCCTACGCTTGCCACAAGGCAGGAAGCCTTCTCGTCTACTACCATCATGGCCGTCCGGCTGCCGGGCTCGAGGATGTGGTTCGAAACGGCGCCTGGATTCACCTCTCGGATCAGTCGTTCCAGGCAGAGGAAGATGCTCCGCTCCTGGCCGATCTCCTCAGGCAGGCCGAAGCCGCCGGGGCGGGCCTCGTCCTGCACATCGAGAAGGGGCAGGAGATGGGCGTCTTGCGGGCGCTCTTCAAATCTGGCGCGTACGTCCTTTTCAAAACGCCGCCCAGCGATTCCTGGTCCTCGCTCCGGGCGCTGGAGACGGAGGCCCGCAAGAGAACTCCGGGCTTCCGGACCTACTACCTTTACACGACCTTCCTACCCTGACCGTTGCTTCGTTACCACGGTGATAGACCAATGGGGGATCAAGCGGGAAGAGGCGAGGGGATTGGGTGAGGAAGTCCGTCGAAGACTGAGCGGGCACGGTTTCTCGACTGAAAGGAGAGAAGAGCGAAGGATGAGTTCGAAGCGAGTTTCCTCGCTGGGGAAATGAGCGGGCTGACGAATCCCAATCCCGAGCCTCGCTGGCGGCAAACCGCGACAGCACCCGGTCCATTCCTTTAAAAAGCGGTGCGCATCGGTTATAATAACAGCCCGTCGGCGAGAGCCTAAGCTGCGGGGTTGCGGGGATTAAGGTGCTAACAGGATTTCTGCCTGAAGCGAGGATGTCTTAATGAACGGTGACCGCGAAAAGAGCCCTGCGCTCGAAGCCATTTCCAGGATCAGAGAGGCCGAAGACAGAGCGAAGGCGATCATCCGGGAGGCGCAGGAGAAAACGGCCGCCCAGATCATCAAGGACGCTGCGGCCGAAGCAGAGAAGACCAGGCATGATATCCTCGTTCGGGCCGGGGAAGAGGCGGAAAACAGAGTGCGTTCGGCCGTCCAGGCGGCCGAGAAAGAGGCGGAGTCCATCCGGTCCGAGGCCCAGGCTGAGACGGCCGCCATCCGCCGCCGGGCCGATGCCGCGCTGGCGGAGGCCGTCACCAAGGTCTCGGCGAAAATCAAGGACATCCTGGCGGGGGGCGGCGTTTAGACTATGGGCCTGGCCGCAGTCGAAAAGGTCGAGATTCTGGCCCACGCCTCTCTCAAGCTGACCCTCCTGACCGCCCTCCAGGAAGCCGGCATCCTGCAGCTCGAGGAAGTCCGGAGAGAGGATCTCGGGTTGAGCTTTGCTCCGGCTGAGCTGACGGCGCTCGACCATCTCCTGCACCGGCTGAAACACGGCTTCGACTTTCTTTCCCGCTGGGAAGAGAAAGGATTCCTGGAAAAGCTTGCGGCGCAAAAACCGGCGTTATCAGCGGAAGCTCGGGAAGATCTCCTCCGGTTCTCCTATGTTTCCGTGCTGGAAAAGATCGAGAAGATCGAAGCCCGGCGCACCGACCTGCTCTCCCACGCCCGCTTCCTGGAGAAAGAAGTGGAATTCCTCCGGCCGCTGGCCGGCCTGGAACTGCCGCTGGCCCATTTCAAGTCTTCCAACCAGGTCGAGATCATGCTGGGCACGCTGCCGCTCAGCCGGAAAGACGATTTTTCCGTCCTGGTGGAGCAGAACGCTATCTGGACCGAGCTGGTCGCGGAAGATAAACGCAAGGCGATTTTCCTCCTCCTCTTTTTGAAAAAAGACAGGGAGACGATCGAGGAGCATCTCAAGGAGCTCCAGTTCAGCCCCGTTTACCTTGCCGAACCCATCCTGGCCAAAGCGGCGGGAGATGACCGGGTCCGGGACATCATCGAGAAGAACCGCCGGGAAATCGAAGGTTCCCGGAAAGCGGTCGAAGCTCTGGAGGTGGAGGCGGAAAAGCTGTTTGTCCACCGAGAGAAGCTCGGCCAGCTCTACGATATTTTTCACAACGAACGCGAACGGCTGGCCTCTTCGCGCCTCCTCGGTGAGACGGAAAAAGTGGCCTATCTCGAGGGCTGGGTCCGGGCCACCGACTTGCCGCGGTTGCGTCAGGCCCTTGCGCCCTACGCCGACGCCAGCGAATTGTACCTGCGGCCTCCTCTCCCCGAGGAGGAGCCGCCGGTCGTGCTCGAGAACCCCGCGCTGGCCCGGCCGTTCGAGATCATCACCAACCTTTACGGCCTTCCCAGCCGGGGCTTCAGCGATCCGACCATGCACCTGGCCCCGTTCTTTTTCGTTTTTGTGGGACTGTGCGTCAGCGAGGCGGGATACGGCGCCCTCGTCACCGTGCTAAGCCTTCTCTATCTCAAATTCGCCAAGCCCAAAGGCAATGCCAGGCTGTTCATGAAGCTCCTTTTCTACCTGGGCATTTCGAATATCGTCCTGGGGACTTTAGTCGGCGGCTGGTTCGGATTCCCCATCCGCCGGCTGCTCCTCCTCGACCCGCTCCAGGACCCGATCAAGTTCCTGGCGCTGTCCCTGATCCTCGGTTTCATCCAGGTCTGGTTCGGGACGCTGCTCAGCCTCATCCATTGCCTGAAGAAAAAGGATACCGCACAGGCTATAGTAAAGGCGGGCTGGCTGTTATTGCTTCCTTCTCTTGTCGCCTATTTCCTGATCAAACAGCCGGCGGCCGGAATCCTGGCGCTCGTGGGCGCGGCCGGGGTGGTTTTTTTTGCTGCGCCGAGGAAGAACCCAATCGCTCGGTTCTTCGGCGGGCTGTACGCCCTCTATGGCATATCCGGGTACCTTGGCGATACCCTCTCCTATTCCCGTCTCCTGGCGCTCGGCCTGTCCACCGGCGTCATCGCCATGGTGGTCAACACTCTGGCCAAGACGGCCCTGGGCATTCCCTGGGTCGGCTGGCTCGCCGCCGCCCTGATTTTCGTCGGCGGCCATCTCTTCAACCTGGCCATCAGTTTGCTGGGCGGGTTTGTCCACTCGATGCGCCTGCAGTTTGTCGAGTTTTTCACCAAGTTTTTTCAGGCGGGAGGAAA
>CAZYWP010000043.1:3812-20714 GCA_964651495.1 uncultured Eubacteriales bacterium
ATCGGCCTGGTCTCGGGCACGGTCGCCAAGCTCTCTGTCTATCAGGGTTGGCAGATCTTGATCGCCTGTCTGCCCGTGGGATTCGTCGGCTTCCTCTCGGCCATCCACCAGGGAAAGGTCTGCGCCTCGGGAGTGTACATGGTCGCCAAGCAACCCAAGGAAATGGCCAAGCCGCTGGTCCTGGGCGCCCTCGTGGAAACATACGCAGTTCTGGGATTGCTGATCACCGTCCTCCTGCTCAACGGGATCAAACTCTGAGTCATGAGTTTAGAGAAGATCGTCGAGAAAATCACCGCTGACGCCCGGGCGGAGGCCGAGAAGATCACGCTCGAGAGCCGAAAAAGAGCGGAGGAGATCAAACAGGCCGCTCGAAGGGAAGCCGATGAGAAAGCGGCGGCCCGGCTGAGCGAAGCGGAGAGAGAAGCCCGGCTCCAGGCCGGCCGCATCGTCACCCAGGCCCGGCTGGAGAAAAAGCTTCTTGTCCTGCGGCAAAGAAGAGAGCTCCTTGACCAGGTCCTGACCAGGGCGTTCGACAGCGACTCCCTTCGCCCGTTGGAGCTCAAAAGAACGGTCGTCGTCAAGGACGGAGAGCGGGAAGAGGTTTTTGACCGGGGAAAGCTCATCGCTGAGCTGCGGGCGCGGCTGGAGAGCGAAATCCTGGACCTGCTGAAGATATGAGCAAGCCTTCGCGCCTCGACTACGCCTATCCCGTCGGCCGGGTCCGGGCGCTGGAAAAATATCTCATCCCGCAGGCCGTCTTCCGGGAGGCGTCCGGGACCACGGATTTCGCCGCCGCCTTGAAGGTCATCTATGACGCCGGGCGCTACCCCGAGGACATGATTAAAGCAGGCAATTCAGGGGACCTGGATGCCGTCCTGGACCGCGAGGGCAAAAAGACCGAGCAGGAGATGGCCGACCTCATTCCGGAGAAGGACGTCCTGGACACCCACCTCCTGATGGACGAGCCGGAGAAAGCCCTCGGCGCCGCCGAGCGCAGCGGCTATCCGTTCCTCCTCGACTATGTTCGTCAGCGCATCGACCTGGGCAATATCAAGGTCTTCTGCCGGGTCAAGTACCTGGGGTTTTCGGCCGATTTCCTGAAAGCCCGTCTTTTGCCGGGCGGGCTGGTCGAGCCGCGTGCGTTCATCGACTCTTACGCGCTCCCTCTTGCTGAGCTGGCTCAGCAGTTTCGGACTTCGCCTTACTATGAACTGCTGGTCAATGGGCTGGACGCCCTGGAGGAGAGGGAGACGTTTGTCGTGCTGGAGAGGGAAAGCGAGGATTTCCTGATGCATTACCTGCGCCGGGCGCGCCGGTTCACCTTCGGTCCGGAGCCGGTCTTCGCCTACGCCGAGGCCAAGAAAAAAGAGCTCCAGCTCATCCGCCTCATCGGGGTGGGGAAATTCATCCATCTGTCGCCGGAGCTGCTCAAAGAGAGGATCAGCGAAACCTATGTCTGATTTTACCCGGATCGCCGTCGTCGGCGAACCCGACCTCGTGTTCGGATTCCGCGCCTTGGGGATCTGGACGTTTTCCCCGGCGGGCGCCGAGGACGCAAGTAAGGTCGCGGCCGGAATCGTCAGGGGGGATTTCGCCCTCTGCCTTGTCGACCAGCGCTGGCTGGCCGCGTTCAAGGAAGAAGAGGCGGCGGCCGGCCGGAAGTTCTGCCCCGTAATCGTCGGGTTTTCCGATTACCGGTCTTTGACCGACGAGCTGGAAAAACGGGTGCGCGAGATGGCCGTCAAAGCTACAGGGTCGGATTCTTTGGTCAAGAGAAAGGGAAGCCATGAGTGAAGCGAAAATCATCCGGGTCGCCGGACCCCTGATCGTGGCATCGGGCTGCCTGGGAGCCAAGATGTACGACATGGTCAAGATCGGGACGCTGGGTCTCATCGGTGAGATCATTGAGCTGCGGGAGGACAAGGCGTTTGTCCAGGTCTACGAGGACACGACGGGCATTGGCCCGGGCGAGCCCGTCTTTCTGACCGGGAAGCCTCTGAGCGTCGAGCTCGGGCCCGGCCTGATCAGCTCGATCTACGACGGCATCCAGAGGCCGCTCGACATCATCCGGATCAAGAAGGGGGATTTTATCACCCGCGGGGTGGAGCTTCCCTCCCTCGACCGCGAGAAAAAATGGGAATTCCGGCCGACGCGCGGAAAGGGTGACGCTGTCGAGCCCGGCGATTTTCTCGGTGAGGTCGAGGAGACGCCGCTCGTCCGGCACAAAATCATGGTCCCGCCCGACGCCAGCGGAAAGATCGTGGACATCAAGCCCGGGGCCTTCACGGTCGAGGAACCGGTGGCCCGGATCGATACGGGCACCGGGATCAGGGACGTCAAGATGCACCAGACCTGGTCCATCCGGAAACAGCGCAACGTCAAGAGGCGGCTCATGCCGGACGAGCCCCTGACCACCGGCCAGCGCGTCCTGGACACGCTTTTCCCGCTGGCCAAGGGCGGGACGGCCTGCGTGCCCGGCCCGTTCGGCAGCGGCAAGACCGTGGTCCAGCACCAGCTGGCCAAATGGTCGGACGCCCAGATCATCGTCTTCGTGGCCTGCGGCGAGCGCGGCAACGAGGTGGCCGACCTGCTCCTGAGCTTCCCCGAGCTCAAGGACCCCCGCACCGGCCGTCCGCTCCTCGAGCGCACGGTCATCATCGCCAATACCTCCAACATGCCGGTGGCGGCGCGCGAGGCCTCGATCTACACCGGGATGACCATCGCCGAGTATTTCCGGGACATGGGCTATTCCGTTGCCCTGATGGCCGATTCCTCGAGCCGCTGGGCCGAGGCTCTGCGCGAGATGTCGGGCCGGATGGAGGAGATGCCGGGCGAGGAGGGCTACCCCGCCTACCTGGCCAGCCGCATCGCCGAGTTCTACGAGCGGGCCGGCAGAGTCATCTGCCTGGGCTCGGAGGAGCGGTCGGGCGCGCTGAGCGTCATCGGCGCGGTTTCCCCGCCCGGGGGCGACCTGTCCGACCCGGTCGTTCAGGCGACACTGAAGGTGGTCAAGGTGTTCTGGGCGCTCGACGACCGGCTGGCCAACATGCGCCACTTTCCGGCGATCAACTGGCTCCTCAGCTACTCGCTCTACAGCGAGAACATCAAGGGTTATTTGAATACGCGGGTGGCCGAGGAGTTCACCGCGCTGAGGCAGGAAGCGATGCTCCTTCTTGAACAGGAGGCCGAGCTCCAGGAGATCGCCCGGCTCATCGGCGTCGAATCCCTTTCCTCGAAAGAGCGGCTCGTCCTCGAGTCGGCCCGCTCCATCCGGGAGGATTTTCTCCACCAGAACGCCTTCCATCCCCAGGACACCTACACCTCCATGAGGAAGCAGTATTTGATGCTCCGGGCCATCCTCCATTATTACCACCAGGGACTCAAAGCCCTGGAAGAGGGCCGCAGCCTGGAGAGCGTGATATCGCTCAAGGTCCGGGAGAAGATCGCGCAGATGAAATATGTCCCGGAAGAGGACCCCGGAGTGCTCGAGGCCTATGTCGAGATCGACCGGGCCTTCAAAGCTCTAGGTGAAGAGAGGGAATGAGAGGCCGGCATGCATAAAGAATATATCACCGTCTCCAATATCGTCGGTCCGCTGCTCGTCGTGGAAAAGATCGCCGACGTCAAGTACGGCGAGCTCGTCGAGATCGAAACGGCGGACGGGCTGGTGCGCCGCGGGACCGTCCTCGACGTCTCCACCGAGAGGGCCGTCGTCCAGGTATTCGAGGGCACGGTCGGGCTGGACGTGGACCGGTCGAGAGTACGCTTTCTCGGCCGCTCCCAGAGGCTGGGCGTTTCGGACGAGATCATCGGCCGCGTCTTCGACGGGTCGGGCCGGCCGAAGGACGGCGGTCCGCAGATCATTGCCCAGAAACATCTCGACATCAACGGCAGCCCGATCAACCCCTGCGCCCGCGACTATCCCTCCGAGTTCATCGAGACCGGTATCTCCTCGATCGACGGGATGAACCCCCTGGTCCGGGGCCAGAAGCTGCCGCTGTTCTCCGGGAGCGGGCTGCCGCATGCCCGGATCGCCGCCCAGGTCGCGCGGCAGGCCAAGGTGTTGGGAAAAGAGGAAAAGTTCGCCGTTGTCTTCGGCGCCATGGGCATCACTTTCGAGGAGGCCAACTTCTTCATCGAGGACTTCCGCAACACGGGGGCGCTGGAGAGGGCCGTGCTGTTCCTGAACCTGGCCAACGAGCCCCCGGTGGAGCGCCTGGCCACCCCGCGGCTGGCCCTGACCTGCGCCGAATACCTGGCCTTCGAGCTTGACATGCACGTCCTCGTTATCCTGGTCGACATGACGTTCTACGCCGAGGCGCTGCGGGAGATCTCGGCGGCCCGCAAGGAGATTCCGGGCCGGCGCGGCTTTCCCGGCTATCTCTACACCGACCTGGCCTCAATGTACGAACGGGCGGGGAGAATCAAAGGAAAAAATGGTTCCATCACCCTCATCCCCATCCTGACCATGCCCGAGGACGACAAGACCCACCCGATCGCCGACCTGACCGGGTACATCACCGAGGGCCAGATCATGATCAGCCGCGAGATCCACCGCAAGGGGATCTACCCGCCGATCGATGTGCTGCCCAGCCTTTCGCGCTTGAAGGACAAGGGCATCGGCGCCGGCAAGACGCGCGAGGACCACGCCGACGTCCTCAACCAGATCTTTGCCTGCTACGCCCGGGGCAAGGAAGCGCGGGAGCTGGCGCTGATTCTGGGCGAGGCCTCGTTGAGCGACCTGGACAAGGTCTACCTGGCCTTCGCCGAAGCCTACGAAAACGAGTATGTCCGGCAGGGCGAGTTCGTCGGCCGGAGCGTCGTCGAGACGCTGGATCTCGGCTGGAAGCTGCTGCGGCGCATCCCCAAGGCGGAGCTCAAGCGCATCCGGCCCGAATACCTGAACAAGTACTATTAAGCGATGAGACTGCACGTCAACCCGAACCGGATGGAGCTGCTGCGGCTGCGCCGCCGCCTCGGCCTGGCCGAGCGCGGCCACAAGCTGCTCAAGGATAAGCTCGAAGAGCTGATGCGCCAGTTCCTGGAGAACATCCGTCGCCTCTCCGAGCTCCAGGCCGGCGTCAGCGAGAAGCTCAACAAAGCGTTTATCTCCTTCGCCCTGGCCCGGACGCGCAATTCCTTCGCCGAGCTGGAAAAGCTCCTCCCCGCAGGACGGCTTATCGTGGAGGCGAAAAAGGAGCGCATCCTCAACCTGGCCATCCCGCGCCTGGAGATCAAGGAGCTGGAAATCTCCGCCTACGACCTTCTCAACACCGAAGCGGAGCTCGATGTCGGAATCAAGAAGACACGAGAGGTGATGCCGGATCTGCTGGAGATGGCCAGGCTCTGGAAGGCCGCCGAGCTTCTTTCCGACGAGATCGAAGTGACCCGCCGCCGGGTCAACGCCCTCGAATACATCCTCATTCCCAGCATCAGGGAGACGATCGCCTACATCTCGGGCCGCCTGGAGGAGATGGAGCGCTCTTTTCAGGTCCAGCTGATGCGGGTCAAAGAGATCATCCGCACCCACTGATTTTGGCGAATTCACTTTTTGGCCGCCATTGACAGGGCTTCGACGAGAATGATATGTTTTCCCCCGCGCTTTTTCCCCTCTCCCTTGAGAGGCTGTGTCGCAATGTCATTGCGAAGGAGCGAAGCGACTGAAGCAATCTCATAATGCGTTGAAAAGAAAGGAGATTGCTTCGCTCCCAAAGGTCGCTCGCAATGACAAATTGCAATTACGACCAGCCTCTGAGGGGAGAGGGTGGAGGAGAGGGTGAGATTCGGGCGATACCCCCTCCCCTTCATCCCCTCCCTCCTAGGGGAGGGGAAGCCAAGGTAGGCTGTTGATTGATGTTCCGGGTTTATCATCGGCGCTTTATGAAGATAAACCATTAACTTAAATCAGGAGGGAGGAAGGCAAATGAAGAAAATGACGGCGGTTGTTGCTCTCATGGCGGTCTTTTCGCTGGCCATCTGCTTCATCATCCTCGGGGCCGTCTCCGTCGAGCTCATGGGCGCTCTCGGCATTGACGAAGGCCGCTTTGGGTCCTTGGTCATGAGCCTGTTCTTGACGAGCTGCATCGTCCAGCTGATCATCGGGCCGCTGGTCGACAAGCTCGGCTACAAGCCCATCGCCATCCTTGGGTTCGTGGTCACGAGCGGCAGCATGTTCCTGCTGGCCTTCGCCCCGAGCTACTCGCTGACCATGCTGGCCTGCATCTTGCTCGGAATCGGCGCCATGAGCCTCAACACGGTCGGCAATACTCTTATCCCAATCGTGCTTTTCGAGGGCAAAGACCCGGCCCGGGCCTCGAACTTCGGCAACGCCTTTTTCGGGCTCGGCTATGTGCTCACCCCGCTGCTCTTCGTTTTCTTTCTCAAGAGTCTGAGTCTGTCCTACAGCGCTTCCGTGGCCATCATCGGCGCTCTCGTCGCCGTGTTCCTTCTATTCGCCCTGGCCACCAAATTCCCCCAGGCGCCGACGGGATACAAGTTCTCCATGGCGGTCAAGCTCCTGGGCAAGGCCGCAGTGCTCATCGCCGCCCTGGCCCTGTTCTGTTACATCGCGCTGGAGACCACCATGGCCACCTGGGTCAAGCCCTTCATGACCGAGCTCCTCGGCGGCAGCGAAGCGGCCGGGGCCGCGACCAGGGCCGGACTGGTGCTCAGCCTCTTCGGCGTGGCCATGATGCTCGGCCGATTCCTGGCCTCGACGATGAAGAACTTGACCGCGATGGGCGCCAAGGTCATCACCGTGATGTCGTTCATCGCGGCGCTGGCCGTCGTCGTCATGATCGTCACCAAGAGCCCCGTCCTGGCGGTCATCGCCATTCTGCTCACCGGCCTGGCCTTCGCGCCGATCTTCCCGACGATCGTGGGTGTCACCTTCGCCAAGTTTGAGCCCAAGCTCTACGGCAGTATCTTCGGCATCATTTTCGCCGTCGGCCTGCTGGGCGGCACGTTCATCCCCAAGTTCATCGGCAACATGAGCGTCGGGCGCACTGTCCAGGGAAGCCTGCCCATTGCCGCGGTCATGGCCGGAATCCTGTTCCTAGTCTCGCTCGTCATCGGGAAGGTCGGGAAACCGTCCAAAACCCAGTGAGGATGAGCTGAGCCAGAGCTTATATGAACGCGTTCAGGCAGAAGTCATTGCGAGGAAAGAAGTGACGAAGCAATCTCCACCGGCCAGAGAGCGATAGCTTCGCTCCCAAAAAGTCGCTCGCAATGGCGACGTAACATAAATTACTGCGTTCATGATAGTTAACGCTGATCCTTCCTTCGCTGTGTTCTTTTGCTAACGTCGGTTGAACTCCATGCTGCCCAAAGTCATCTCCCTCTACCGGGACGCCTACTCCGGACTCCCCCGCGGCGCCTGGATATTGGCCCTCGCCGAGTTCATCAACCGCAGCGGGTTCATGGTCCTGATCTTTCTCAACATCTACCTGACCGGCCGGCTGAACTTTTCTCTGGCCCAGGCGGGCCGCGTCCTGAGCGCCAACGGTCTGGGGGCCATTGCCGGCGGCTATCTCGGAGGCTATCTCACCGACCGGATCGGCGTGAAGAAAGTGCAAGTGGGAAGCCTTGCCCTCTCCGGCCTCTTGCTGATCGTTACGGGGTCTATCAAAGGCTACGGGCTGCTTCTGCTCCTTCTCTTCCTTTATGGCCTGACCTCGGCCGCGCTCTTCCCGGCTAACGATACGGCGATGTCCCGCTTCTGCCGCGGGGAGATGCGGTCCAAGGGATTCGCTCTGCGTCGCCTGGCCTCCAACCTCGGCATCACCTTCGGCCCCGTGGTAGGGGGGTATCTCATTCTCCTTGATTATCTTTATATTTTCTGGATTGACGGGCTGACCAGCCTGGCCGCCGCCGTTTTTCTCGTGCTGTATCTGAGAGCCGGTTCGCTTGCTCCGCAAGAGGTATCACCGGATTCCCAGCCGGCTTCCCGGTCGCCCTGGCGGGACGGCCTTTTCCTCGCCTTTATCGGGCTATTTCTCCTCCTGGCCACGGTCTTCGCCCATTTATTCAGCGCCTTTCCGCTCTACCTTCATACCGCCATCGGCCTGAAGGAAAGCCGGATCGGCCCGCTCTGGGCCATCAACACCGTGATGATCGTGCTCTTCGAAATGGCCCTGCTCCACGTGCTGAGAAAGCGTTCCGATATCAAGCTCGTCGCCCTGGGCGCCCTCCTGATCGGGCTGGGCTTCGGGCTGATGCCGCTCGGCCGAAGCTATGCTTACATCGCTCTGACAGTCATGGTCTGGACCATGGGGGAAATCCTGACCATGCCGCTGACGGCCACCGTGACAGCCAACCGCGCCGGGGCGGCGGCCGGACGCTATATGGGTATGCTCAGCATGGCTTTTTCTCTGGCCATATTCATCGCTCCGCTGACCGGCAACTGGGCCCTCGCCACCATCGGCGGCGATGCCCTCTGGTTCCTGCTCGGGGGCGCCGGCGCTGCTTGCGCGGCGGGATTCTGGATGCTGCACCGGAAGCTGGCGATCCCCTAAAAGTGATTATTCAATTTGAATTGAAGGCTTTGCGCAACTCGCTGTCGCGAACAATTTAGCGCGGCCGTATAGAATTACCATGTCGAAGCCGCCCGGTTCGTCTGAGTTGAGTACAACGACGCGAAAGAGCAATACGAGCTCCATAGTATGTCGATAAAATATCGACATACTATGTAAATAATGGTATAATCCGGACGAATCTCGGTCAGGGAACAAGACGATGACCATTGACGTAAGAGAACGGATTCAGGCGGAAATATTCGATTATCAGACTCTGACCGATGCCTTGGGAGAGCTTTCCTTCCCAAGAGATAAGATCACCGATCTGATCAGGAAGAGGATCATTATCAGGGTCAAAAAGGGGTTGTACGTCTTCGGTGACCGGTACCGAAGGCATCCCTATTCCAGAGAATTGTTGGCCAATCTCATATACGGTCCCTCCTATGTTTCTCTTGATTATGCCCTCGATTTCTACGGATTCATCCCGGAGAGATCAGAAGCTTTGACATCAGTCACGCCTGGCCGTTCCCGCAAATTCAGCACGCCGGTCGGGCTTTTTATCTACCGTCAAATCCCCATCCAGGCTTATCAGGCCGGCATGGTCAGGGTGGAGGGGGATCATAGACAAGCTTTTCTAATCGCATCGCCTGAAAAAGCGTTGGCCGATAAGATCATCTCGGAGCGAGGCGTTCCCATAGTCTCCCCGACGGAGATGCGCCAGTTTCTCGTCGAGAGCCTGAGGATTGACGTCAGCATTATCCAATCCCTGTCCATCGAGAGTATCGAAGAGTATGCCCGAATTTATCATTCCCGGAAGCTCAGGCAGATGAGCCGGTTGGTGAAACGGCTCCGGGAATCCAAAGGGGGGACGGCCCATGAATGAAGCTATCCATCAAATGCTCGCCAAGTACGAAATTCGTTCCCTGGACGATTCCCTCCGGGCTCTCAGGGAAATCATGCAGGAAACCGCCCTCCTCGGTCTTTGGAGAAGCAAGTTTTTCGAAAGAGCCGCGCTTTATGGAGGCACGGCGCTTCGGGTGCTTCATGGCCTGGACCGCTTCTCTGAGGATCTGGACTTTTCGCTCTTAGAGAGGGATGAGGACTTCGACCTGGCCGTTTATAGCGATGCATTAGCAAGGGAGCTGAACTCCTTCGGTTTTGAAGTCGAGATAGAGACCAGAAAAAAATCGACTGGGACGGCCATCCAGTCCACATTTCTCAAAGCCAACACTCGATATCAAATGATCACCGTCGAATTTGACAAGGTCCTCATCCGGCAGGTCCCCCGGAATCAAAAACTGAAGATCAAACTGGAAATCGACACCGATCCGCCCTCCGGGTTTTCAACGGCGAACAGGTATCTTCTTCTTCCCGTTCCTTTCGCCGTCAGAACATTCAGTTTGCCCGATCTCTTTGCCGGAAAAATGCACGCCGTTCTCTGCCGTGAATGGAAAAGCAGGGTCAAGGGGCGGGACTGGTATGATTTTGTCTGGTTCGCAGCCAATCATCCGGAAATGCACCTCTCCCATCTTGAACAAAGGATGCGACAAACAGGCCATTGGGAAGGGCCGTCGACCTTTGCCCTCGAGGACTTTCATACTATGCTGACTCGAAGAATCAGCCACATCAACATCGATCAAACGCGACGAGAGGTGGAACCTTTCATTAAAGATACTTCTTCGTTGGCGCTTTGGTCGAGGGACTTCTTCTTGGACGTCGCCTCCCGGATAAAGATAGTCTAACTTCTGGTCGAGCGACCTCCCCGCTGGGAGAGATCAGGATCCAGGCCTCAAATTTGTGTTTGTTGAACGGCGATCTTTTAGTCTGCACGGCCGATGTACTGGTTGGAGGCCCGCAGCAGATAGTCTTTGCCATTGCTTTCCCGCAGCCTGACCACGACATCCACATAGATGCCGGGCCCCCATTTCGGGCCGTCGTGGGCGACCTTCTCCAGCTGGTGCTGCCGGGTCGGGTCCCCGGACCCTGACCCCGCGGGTAATTTCGTTTCCCAGATATCTCCCCCGTAAATCACCCAGATTCGGTCCGCTTCCAGCGTCGCGGGGAACGGGTTGCGGTCAACGGCGGTCACCCGGATGATGGCAGTCAAGGGGCGCCCATCCGGGGGAGAAACCGGCATGAAATCGCGATAGAGATAGGTCTCCATCGTGTATACCCGGCCGCTGATGACGATTTCTTCGGGAGCCGACGAAAGATCATCCAGGTCGGGGGAGAGAGGACTTTTGCAGCCGCAGATGGCCAGCAAAATGAGCATCAGCGCTGCTGCCTTCGGCATTTTCCGGCTCCTTAAAGAATATAACACGCTCGGCGGCGGCTGACAATGGGTTGAATTGCGCCCCTAATTCGGGTTTGACTTCGACTGCGATAAACGCTATATTCGACGTCGAGGTAGAAGCATGAGAAAAACCATCATCGGGAGCGCAATTTTTGCCGCGTTCGTAGTCTCGGCTTCCGCCCAGAATTGGTTCAAGGGGACCTTCGACCAGGCCAAGGCCAAGGCCAAGGCCGAGAACAAGATGGTCCTCGTGGACTTCTTCAGCGGAGGCTGAGGGGGCTGTATACTGCTGGGTCAGCAGTACTTCGAAAACGCCAAATTCCAGGATTATTTCAAATCCCATTTTGTCATGTTCCGGGCCGACCGGGCGGATAAAATCGGGCAGGACACCTTCAAGCGGTTCGGCATCCGGGGCACGCCGACTGTCATGATCTTCGGCCCCGACGGTTCGGAGGCCGACTGGCACGTCGGCTACGACCCGCCGCCCGACAAGTTCCACGCTCAGATCGAAAAATCGGTCAAAGGCGAAGAGACCTTCAAATACTACAGCGATCTCTACGCCAAAGAGCCCAAGAATATCGACGCCGTTTTCAACTTAGCGCGCAAGTACGACCGGCGATATGTCCAGGACAAAGCGACGGCCCTCTACAAGGAGGTCCTCGTCCTCGACCCCGACGGCAAGTTAGGGACGACCGAATACGGGAAGGATCGGGTGACTTACACTCAATATGCGGAGTTCCAGATCGCCGCAATGCAGGTCATGGGCCCCGGCGGCAAAAGCGACTCCGGACCTCTGAAGGCGTTCATCCAGAAATATCCGGAAGGCCCTATGGTAAAGGCGGCCTACCAGCGGCTGTCCTTCTCCTTCCGCTCCCCCCGGCCCAGTGAAGAGGGCACCAAATTCTTTGAGGAATATGTCGGCCGCTACCCGAATGATCCCCAGGTCCTCTCCTCCTATGTGGATTATATCGTCAGGACCAAGTCAAACATCGAGCGCGGGATCGAACTTAGCGAAAAGATCAACCAGCTGGTGAAGCCTTCTTATCCGGAATATGTTAAAAATCAGGCGGAGTTGTACGCTCTCAAGGGGGACAAGACCAAAGCGGAGGAGCTTTACGGCAAGGAGTTCATGGACGATCAGGTGGCCATGCTCGGCTACAATCTCATCGACTACGCCAATTACTGGGTCGAACAGAACGCCAATACCGAGAGCGCCGTGGCCATGGCCGAGCTGGCGCTCAAGCTGAGGCCCGACAACACCTACTTGATCCAGCAGGCCGCCGGCATCTACGGCAAGCTCAATCAGACGGAGAAGGCCCTGGTGATCTACGGACCCGAATACATCGGCAAGTCTATGGATAAGGCTAATGTGCTGAGCGGCTATGCCCGGTTCTGGGCCGGCCAGGGGAAGAATCTGGATAGCGCGTTCGTGGCGGCCAGAAAGAGCGTCGAGCTTTCCCCCGACGAGCCTTTCGGCTGGGATGTCCTGAGCCAGGTTTACCTGAAGCAGGGGAATTTCGATGAGGCCTTGAAAGCGGCGCAAAAAGCGTTGGAGCTGGCCGAAGAGGCCCAGAAGCCGTTCTTCAAAAACCGCCTGGCGGCGGTCGAAAAGCAGAAAGCCGGGAAATAAAGGTCGGCGGGAAGGTGTGGGAGTCGAACCCACCCGGGACCCTCGTCAGGCCCCGTGCTGGATTTGAAGTCCAGAAGGCCCACCGGGACCTCTACCCTCCCTTGGTTTGATCTATAGATATTTTGTCATTCTACTGACTCTTCAACCCAGCCAGCCTCTTCCTGGCGTCCTCGACTTCGGGCAGGCCCGGGTCGGCGTCCTTCCAGAGGTCGAGGAATTTCCGGTAGTTTTCGCCGGCGCGCGCTTGATCCCGCTGCTCCTCGGCGATCTTCCCCAGCATATAGGAGCTTCTAGCATAGATGTCGCCGTAATAAAGCCTACCCGTGGTCAGCCGAGTGATTTTGTCGTACTGCTCGCGCGCTTTGTCGAAATGGCCCGACTTGTAAAAGGCCAGGGCCAGAGGTCCGATAAAAAGCGCATGTTCCTCGCCAATGGCAGCGTACTGGAAATCCAAGAGCGATACCGCTTTGTCAAAATCGCTTATGGCCGCGGGAAAATCACCTCTTTTGAGCTCGATCATCCCCCTGAGATGATCAAAATACCTTATGAGCTTCGGATTGAGCCAGTTATCGACAAGCGACTTGATCTCGACCGCCGAGGCTTGAGCTTCGGGAATTGATTCCATCTCCAGAAGGGCCAGCCCTTTCAGATGGAGGGCGATGATTTGCCCAGTGATCCCCCCGGCTTTTTCGTCGATGCTCCTGGCCTTCTCGATCTCAGTAAGCGCGGCCGCAATTTCCCCGCTCTTGATATGGACATATCCCAAATTCAAATGCAGACGTGATTCATACCATTTATCATCAAGCTCCAGGCACAGTTCAATCCCACTTTTCGCCTCCTCTTTGGCCTTAATGAACTGTCCCTGAGCCAGGAATAAGATCATCAGCCCAAGTCGCCCCTCCAATTGGGCGGGCTTTTCAGCAAAACCGCAGAGATTCCGGTATTCCTTTTCTGCCTCGAGGAAATCTCCCCGGAGATGATGAACATTGCCCTTGAGCAGGTGATTTGGATCCTGGCCGGGAAAAACCCGGAAGACTTTTTCGAGTTCCTTCAACGCCAGGTCATACTTTCCCTGGCAGAGATAATTATTGGCCAGGCGCCGAAGGATTGTCGCATTATCTCCAACAGATGTGAGATAGCCCTCAAGGACGGCCTGGGCTTTGTCGTATAATCCCTTGGCCTCATAAGCTTCAGCGGCGTTCCGATAGGGGAAATAGGCTTCTAATTTGTTCTGAATGTTCGTTTCATATAATTCCAGGGCTTTATCCCACTGTTCCAAGTAGGAGTATATTATCCCGAAATTTCGGGCCGCGTTCAGGTCATTCGGGTCAAGGCGGAGGCGCTGGCTAAAAGCCTCGATGGATTTATCGTATGTCCTCTCGGTTTGCAGATAGTACATCGATTGGACAAACAACCGGTCTTTCTCCGGCAACCGGTCGCTCAATTCCAAGGCTTTTTGAAAATTTTTATTGTTTTGAGATGGATAGCCCAAGTTGCCGTATGCTGCTCCTAACAATACATAAGCTGAGGCGTATTTCGGATCGATCTTGACCGCCCCCTCCAGGGCTTCCACGGCTTTCGCGAATTCGCCCTGATAGTTCAGCCGATAGCCTTCGCTGCACAGTTTATAAGCCTCGGGCGAAGAGGTCGTCATTTCTCCGACGCGCCTGTCGACATCGCCGGCGATCTGGCTGGCCGAGATATTCAGGCCTGTTTTGATTTTTCTGGTGAGTTCATCGATCATGCCGAAAAAGCTGCCCTCTCCGGTTCCATCGGCCGAGTAATTGCCGGCGATCTCCGCCAAGTTTCTTGTCTCCTGGAGCGTTGCCTGGATGCGGAAAGAATCCCCGGACTTGGTGATGATCCCCCTCAAAAGGTGGGATGCGCCGCCCCGGCCGGCGATTTCTTTCAGGTCTTCCGTGGTGAAATTGTCCTTCTCCAGGGCATCCATCTTGCTGAGAAGGCTGTAGATTTGATCATCGGGCAGAACCCGGATGTATTTGGACTGGGAAAGGTCGGAGCTCAGCATCCGGGACAGGCCGTCGCGCCAGACATCCAGGTTTTTGTCTCCGGTGCTGTTCTTGAAATACAGGATGGCGAGGGTTGGCTTGCCGGCGGGAGGGGGAGCGGCGCGCTGTTTGGGCAGGAAACGCCAGAGGGCCAAAGCGAAGACGGCAATGGCGAATAATATGGAGACGGGAACAAAAAGCTTCTTCCGGCTGATGGTCAAGGTGATCGGCTTTGAGGTGACGGTCTTCCTCATGGGGACCGGACGCTCCGCGGTCGGGATGCCTTTTTCAATCTTCTCGAGGTTGGCCTTCAACTCATCGGCGTTCTGATACCGCCTCTCTTTGTCCTTCTCCAGGCAGCGCAGGACCAGGCGGCTGAGGTCCTGGGGAATCTGGGCGTTCAAAGACCTGGGATCCTTCGGAATTTCGCTCTTCTGCTTCACCCCGATGGTGAAGGGCGTGTCCCCTTCGAAAGGCACCTGCCCGGTCAGCATCTCATAGAGGATGATGCCCAGCGAATAGATGTCCGAACGCTGATCGACCTCTTTTCCTTCCACCTGCTCTGGCGACATGTATTCGGGAGTGCCGATCATCACTCCGGCGCCCGTGATCCCCTTGACCGATACGGACCGGGCGATCCCGAAATCCATGATCTTGGCATTGCCGTCGCGGTCGATCATGATATTGCCCGGCTTAAGGTCGCGATGGACGACGCCTATCCTGTGGGCTTCGGCCAGCCCGTCGCAGACCTGCTTGGCGATGAGAATGGCCGTTCCCACAACCAGCTGCCGTGACCTCCGGATGAAGCTCTTGAGGTCCTCTCCGGACACGTACTCCATGGTGATGAAGTAATTGCCGGCCTCCCGGCCCAGGTCATACATCCGGCAGATGTTCTTGTGGGAGATATCCCGGGCGATCTTGAGCTCGTTGCGGAAGCGGTCGATCGTATTCTTGTCGGCCGACACTTCGGGCCGGATGAGCTTGAGGGCCATCTTGGCCTGGACTTCCTGGTCAAAGACTTTGTAGACCTTTCCCATCCCTCCCTTGCCCAGTTCTTCGATGATCTGGTAGCGGCCGGCGAAGGTCGAGCCGGTGGTCAGCTCTTGGATGGGCGCTTGGAGGGTTTCCGTTTTCGAAACGGGGGACACGATACCGGATTCCGAGGCAATCGGTTCCTGTCGCCGAATCAGCTGGGTTCCGCAATCCAGACAAAACCGGGCCGTCTCCGGATTCTCCGCCTGACACTTCGGGCATTTCATAGTCTCACCCGCTTGCAAACTTCTTTATCAAATCGCGACAGCCGACGACGTTAACAACAAGAGAGCCGAATCTCCGGGCGAAAGGAGACCTGACCGAGGGGCATACGAGGTAGTTCGCCCCCCCGGGGTATAGCTCGCGAAAAACGGCCAGCGGCTTCGGTTCGAAGCGGTCGACGTTCATCTTGCATTCGACGGCATCGGCCTCCCGCCCGCGCCGGACGACGAAGTCGATCTCGCGGCCGGATTTGTCCCGCCAGAAATGGAGGCCTTCGCCCCAAGTCGCTGCCCGGAGAACGTCCAGGACAAGATGCTCCCAGAGCAGGCCCCGATCGTCTTCCCGGATGTCCTTCCAGCCATGGGCATAGGCGACGAATCCGGTGTCGAATCCGTACACTTTCGGCCGGCGCACGATCTCCCTCCGGCCGCCTCCGTGGAAGGGAGCCAGAGGATAAAGCGCGCAGGCGACGCTCATCGCTTCAAGGTAAGCCTTGACCGTCGGCCGGCTGAGGTCGCATTCCCCAGAGATAGCGGTATAATCCGCCTGCCCTCCGCTCTGCCTGAGCATGAGCCGCAGAAGCTTCAGAAAGCCGGCCCGTTCGCGGACGGCGAAAAGCTCCTGGATGTCGCGAGCATAGAAGCTGTCCATCCATTCTGACAGGAAATGATCGTCCCTTGCCGGGCTGAGCAAAAGCTCCGGGAGGCCTCCATGAAAGAGCCTGCGGTCCAGGTCGAGAATCCCGAACTCCTCCTCGCATTCTGTCCAGAGAACCGGAAAGAGCGTCAGCACTAGCTTCCGGCCGGTCAGAGAATCCCTAAACTTGCGCGTGGCGGCGAGCGTGGATGAACCGGTGGCCAGGATGCGGAGGCGGGGGAATGCATCGGCGGCGATCTTGAGCACCCGGCTCGGGTCGCTCAAGCGATGGACCTCGTCGAGGACTATGACGGCGTTTTGAAGCTGGGCCCGGAAAAACATCTCCGGGTCCTCCAGGCGGCGTTCGTCGGAAGGCAAATCGCAGTCGAGGTAAACGGCATCGGGCAGCATCCGGGCCAGAGTAGTCTTGCCCACCCGGCGAACCCCGGCGAGCCAGGCGATCGGCCGCTTCATCCAGGCGGCGCGGATCCGGTTCAGCCAATAAGGTCGGTTTATCATGGAATCGTATTTAACAAAAGGGCGTCCATTTGTCAATTATAATTCCAT
>CAZYWP010000044.1:0-14970 GCA_964651495.1 uncultured Eubacteriales bacterium
AGTGCCCCTGGCCGGACTCGAACCAGCGACACAGGGATTAGGAATCCCTTGCTCTATCCATACTGAGCTACAGGGGCACCTGTCGAAAAATATACTCTAAGCGGGCCGGATTTTCAAACCTTAGTCGCTCCGGCGGAAGCGGGAGACCAGCTTTTTCAGCCGTTCGAGGATGGAGCGCGGGTTGGTGCTGGCTTCGATGTCCTGTTCCGACAGCTCCTTGATTTTGCGCAGAAAATCTTCGTTCTTCCGGTTGCGGGCGCTGACGACCTCGGCCATGACCTCGGCGACCTTGGAATTCCGGCTCAACAAATGGGCGAAATCCTCCGCTTCGATCTCCAGCAGCTCGGAGTCCTCCTCAACAAACCCGGTGGCCGTCCTGGGAAGGCCGGTAAAAAGGGACATCTCGCCGAAAATCCCTCCGGGCCCAATCTTGAAATCCGAGGTGTAGCGTTTCCCTTTTTCCTCATAGACGACTTCGCCTTTGATCATTCCTTTAGCTACGATATAGCAGGTGTCCCCTGTCCCGCCCTGTCGGAATAGCACTTCGCCCCGGGTAAAGACCTTTCGCTCGATCAGCCCGGCCAGCGCCCGGACTTCCTCAGCCGGGACAACGAGCTCGCCGGCCTTCTCCCCTTCCCCGTAGCGCAGCAGGCTGGAATTCAACAGGTCATCGTAGGTCTTTTGTTTTTCCGACTCCGCTTCTCTTGTCCGATCTTCCATCCGGACGGCCTGGACCACGTCCTTCACGCCTTCGGCCAGAGCGACCGGGACCTCGATTCCCTGCCGCTTGAACTTGTACCAGATATGTCTGGCGACATCGCCGGTGATCGGGTCCTTGCGGGCGAAATCCGTCACCCAGTACTTGACAATATAGGAAATGCCGAGATCATCGTAACTGAGGATATAAGCCTGGGGCGCGGGCGCGGCCAGGACATCGGGGACTTCGCCCGCGGCCTCCCGGAGCAGGTCGAAGACCACGGACGGAGGAGCGCTGAAGCTCACCTTAAGAAGGATGGTCAGCGCCGTCTTTTTGTCCGGGCGAGAAAAGTTGATGATCATCTCCGACGCCGCGGAGCTATTGGGGATGATGACGACGTTGGTGGCTCGGTCGAGGACAAGCGTCTCCCGCCAGTTGGTGTCGAGCACCACTCCCTCGTGGGAACCGATCCGAACCCAGTCGCCGCGGCTGAAGGATTTAGTCAGGTTGAGCGAGATGCCGGCTAGGACGTTGCTCAGGACGCCCTGGAAGGCCAGGCCGATGATGGCCGTGAAGATGGCCGATGTGGCCAACAGGGGCGTGATATTCACCCCCAGGATTCCCTTGAGGACGGTAAATAGGACAAGCAGGTAGATGACGATCAGAAGAAAGCCGTGGAGGACGCCGGGCATGGGGAAGGGACGGCGCCGCCTCTCGTAGCGGAGCAGGACCCAGGCATCGACAACCCGGATCAAAAACAGCACGGCCAGGAAGACGACGGCGGCCTGGACATAATCATTGATTTTCCCACTGAAGGAGAGGGCCTTTTTCAGCGCCTCCAACCTGAGGGCGAGGGCAATGAGAAGAAAAACGGCGGGAAGGCTGATATGAGAGAGAAAAGAGATGAGAGGGTCGGCCTCGGAACCCTTGACTTTCTTGAGCAGCCGCCGCCATAAAAGGAACACAAGCGCGGCGACGCCGACGGCGGCAATCAGGACGAGAGGTTCCATGTAGAAAGGGCCTTGAGATGGGCTGGTGTTCATCGTCTATCCTCTCGGATAATTGAATTCCTCAGGCAAGCGTCTTAGCGAGCCGTAGGAGAAAAACTTCTCTTGATCCCAAAAACAGAGATTGCTTCGTCGCAAAGCTCCTCGCAACGACCTGCGACAATAATCCATATCGTGATCCTCTTATAATAAGTGCTCCTGAATCTCAAAGTACAGGCCTTCGCGGGCGGCCCCGGTGCGGCGGAATTCCCGCCTGGCCTGCCGTACTATCTCGTCGATGGCCCGGTCCTCGTGGTCGGGGTTGAAGTGGGAGAGCAGCAGGTTCCGGACACCCGCTGCCCGGGCCAGTTCCGTCCCGTGCTGCCAGGAGCTGTGGCCCCAGCCCTGGCGCCTGCGATATTCTTCCGGGGTGAAGGTGGCGTCGCAGACAAAGTAGGCGGCGTCTAGGATGAACCCGGCCAGCCGCTCGTCCATCCCCTCGTCGGGAGGCTCGGTGTCGGTGGCGAAGACGATCCCGGCATCCTTTTCAGCGATCTTATAGGCCACGCTCCCCTGGGGGTGGTTGAGGGGACAGTGGGAAATCTCGAGTTTTCCGATCGAAAGACTATCTTCCTCAAGTCTGACAAATGCCTTCGCCGCGCCCGTCTCCCGGAACGCGACCGGAAAATAGCGCCCGGTCAGCAGCCCGCCCAGCCATTTTTCCGCTTCCTTCGGGAGAACGGGGGAATAGAAGGTGATCCGGGACCGCGCCGAGTAGAGCGGGGCGAAGAACGGAAGTCCGATGATGTGGTCGAGATGAAAATGGGTCAAAAAAAGATGGATGTCGAGCGCGCGCGACCCGCTCCTGGCCATCAACCCATCGCCCAGCCGCCTGATCCCCGTCCCGGCATCGACGATGATGAGGTCGCCGGCGGACGATTCCACGGCCGCGCAGGGAGTGTGCCCGCCATAATTAACGAAACTTTTCCCTGACACAGGCGCCGTCCCCCGCACGCCCCAGAATTCCACTCTCATTCGTCCTCTTCCTTATTATTTATGCTTGAGCTCGAAAATACCGTTCCAGTCGGCAGGGGGCGGCGAGGCCTTGAGCTCCCGGCAGCGGGCGACGTACATCTCCGCTGCGCCGTCGCCCTCGAGCCGGGCGAAAAGCTCAGCAGCGCCGTCCCAGTCCCTGCGCTTGTAGGCCTCACGGGCCCGCTCGAAAAGGCTCAGCTTTTCCGTCTCCTCGGCCGCCACCCCTCCCCTCTCCCCGATGACTTCGTAAACAGAGACGGGCCTGGCCTTGCCGACCACCCGGATGGTATCGACCTCGCGCGCCACGATGGCCTCCCTGACCCGGGCGTGCGTTTCATCTCCCGCCAGGATAGTCACCCGGAAAAGCTTGGCAGCTCCCTCGAGCCGCGATGCCAGGTTGACCGTATCGCCCATGGCCGTGTAATCGAACCTCCGGCTCGACCCCATGTTTCCCACTACCGCCGGCCCGGAGTTCAGGCCGATGCGCATGGCGAGGGGACGTCCGATCTTCTCGCTGAACCGCGGCCCCATCTCGGCCAGCCGCTTCCGGCACTGCAGCGCGGCCCGGCAGGCGCGCAGGGCGTGGTCGGGCTGGTCGAGCGGCGCGTTCCAGAAGGCAATGATGGCATCTCCTTCGTACTTATCGAGCGTCCCGCCGGAGGCGAGGATGATCTCGGTCATCTCGGAGAGATACTCGTTCAGGAGGTTGACCAGGTCCTCGGGCGAGAGGGCCTCCGAGATCGAGGTGAAACCGGCCACATCGGAGAAGAACGAGGTGATCTCCCGCTTCTCGCCGCCGAGTCGGAGGAGCGAAGGGTTGCGGATGATCCGGTCGATCACGTCCGGGCTGAGGTAATGGCGGAAAACGCCCTTGATAAACCGGCGCTGCTTCCCCTCGACGCTGTAGTTGAGAAGGGAGGCGCCGATAAAACCGGCCAGGACGGCGAACTCCGGGACGGCGAACTCGAGCCAGTACCCCGCATAAAACGCCAGCCAGGCGGCGGCGCAGGGAAGAGCGAGAGAGAAAAGAAAAAACGGGACCTGCTGCCACATCTTCCGGAGCAGAGAGGCGCCTGCGGCGGTCAGCAGCGAAAAAAAGAAAAGCAGGCCGACGAAGACGGGCGGGTTTTGCGGCCGGATGAAATCCCGGCGCAAGATGTTGTCCAGGACCGTGGCATGGATCTCTACGCCCGGGTAGACAGCGCTCAGCGGTGTCGGCCGGAGGTCGAGGATCCCGGCCGCGCTCCCGCCGATGAGCACGGTCTTCCCGCTGAACTCACCCGGGGGGATCTGCGGCTCGAGGCCCGACTCGAGCTGGGCCCAGGAGTTAATGACGGCCGCGATGGAATATGTCTTGTAGGTTCCCAACGGGCCGTAATAACGGATGATCAGCCGGCCCGAATCGTCGAGGGGCAGGCCGGCCAGGTTTTCCGCGCCTCCCAGAAAGCGGGCCAGCGCCAGAGGAAGCGCGGGGATCAGAAGATCCTGATAGATAAAAGCCAGGGGCAGCCGCCGGTAGACCCCGTCGCTGTCCGGCGAGAACAGGACGTTGCCGGCGCCCTTGGCCGCGCCGAGGAGCGCGTCCACCGGAAGGCTCGCCGACCGGGCGGAAGGGAACCGCGCCGGGACGGACTTTTCCGGAGAAATCGAAAACCTCTCCAGCATCCCGGACGGCGCCTCGTCCAGGGTCGCTTCAGTCCCGCTCAGGGAAAAGGGCAGGAAGACATTGCCCGCCCGCTCCATGGCCCGGGCGAAGTCCTCGTCATCCTCCACTCCGGCCCGGGAGCCCTCACTGAAGACGAGGTCGAAAAAGACCGCCCGGGCTCCGCCTGTCCGGAGGTAGTCCGTCACAGCCGAGTAAAGCTGCCGCGGCCAGGGCCAGGAGAGGCCCTGCTGCTTTTCATAAACGTCGAGGCTGTACTGGTCGATCAGGAAAATGGCGATGTCCCGGTTGGCCCGCGCCGGGTTGGCGAACAGGCGCAGCCTCAGGTCCCAGGACTTCCACTCCAGGGGCCGGGCGGCTTTCAGGCTGAAGAGCGCAAGAGCGAGAAGGAAGGCCCCGACTCCGACCAGGATCCCCCTGGCAAGCCTGTTGCGCCAAAAAGAATCAGAAAACAAAGCGGCCTACAACAATCGTCACTTCACCCCGGCCAGACTCTGCTGGAATCTCTTCGTCCGGACCGGGTCCTCCACCGGGAGCTTTCCCATGCCGGCCGTCTTCGCCTTGGCTTTTTCGATCCTGTCCCCGGCCGCAGGATGGGTCTTGAACCAGCCCTTGGCCGAGGCGGTCGAAGAATCGCCCACCATGGTCTGGAGGAAATCCAGGAGGCCCTGAGGGGCATAGCCGATGGCAGCGGCGAATTTCACGGCCAGTTCGTCGGCCTCGTACTCGTACTTGCGATCGTATCCCCGCACGACGAGGGTCTCGACGATATCGCCCAGCGCGCCCTCGAAGACCTCGGTCAGCTGGGCCAGCTCTTCGGGTCCGTACCGGCGGGCCGCTTCCTTCCCGATTACCCGGAAGGCATCGACCAGGCGCGATTTCTTGATCGACTGCAGGCCGTGCCTGGCGCAGACATGTCCCACCTCGTGGGCCAGGATGGCGGCCAGCATCTCTTCGTTCCTGCACCGCTTGAGCAGCCCCTTGCTGACGAAAATGAACCCGCCCGGGGCGGACATGGCATTGACTTCTTCCGTGTCCAGGACGAGGAATTGATACCCAACATAGGTTTCGGGACGGTCGGAATAATAGACGACGGCCTGGCCGACCGTGTTGAGATAGCGGGTCAGGGCTTCGTTGTCATAGGCCGGAAACTGGGAGAGGACCAGAGCGGCAACGGCACGCCCGATGTAATACTCTTCCTCTTCGGTGATATCAGCAAAGGTCGAGCGCACCGCTTCGCTCGTCTGGACGATGGCCTTTTTGTCGCTCTCCGAGATTTTTCCGGTCTGGGTCAGGATATCCGCTCCCTGCTGGACGGCGGAGCAGGAGGCCAGAAAGGATGCGGCAAGAAGCCCGAGGGCGAGATAGGCGACGGTCTTGCCGTTTTTCATTTGGCACCTCGCCATTCCCCGAGCTTCCCTTTCTTGATGAATTCCTCCACCTGGGCGGAGGGAATCTTGATCAGCAGCATCTTATCCACCCAGACGAAGCTCACCTCGGCGTGCTTAGCCCGGTAGCTCTCCTCGACCTGCTTGTTGAACCCCTTTCCGGCCAGGGCGACTTCGGAGGCCGAAGCCTGGGTCTTCAACCCCTTGTCCATGGCCAGCAGGTCGAACTTCTGGACCTGGACGGCGCTTGTATGAATCCAGCCGACGACACCCCCGGCAGTCCTGGCCTGGAGCCAGCCGTCGGGCTGACCCAAGATCTTCTCCAGCTTCTCCCCGGCCTTGAGGGCCTGGACGACGGGCGCGTAAAACTTGGGGCCGCTTCTGAGGTTTGTCGATTGGACTTTGACGATCAGGGTTTCGGCGAGCAGCAGGCAGACGCAGAGTGCTGCGAGGCCGATAAAAATAAGAAGAGAAGGAATTGGTCTTTTCAACTGCACCTCCTTCGGAGTTTCATCATAAGGAAAAGGGACCGGCTAAGTCAAACAAGAAGCGACGGTGCGCCCTGGATCAGTTTTTCCCTGAGCCGGCCGTTGCGCTTGACCTGTTTGTCGTTCTTGATGGCGATGTGGAGAGCTCTGTAAGACCCGACGATAACGCTCAGCTTCTTGGCCCGGGTCAGAGCCGTGTAAAAGAGGTTCCGCTGGAGCATGATGTAGTGCTGGGTCAGGAGCGGCATGATCACGGCCTGGTATTCGCTTCCCTGGGACTTGTGAACCGAGACGGCATAGGCGTGGGTGATGTCGTTGAGCTCGTCCTTCTCGAACCCGACCTGGCGGCCGTCGAAATCAGCGATCAGCCGGAAGTGTTGCTTGTCGATGTGGACGACGATCCCGATGTCGCCGTTGAAGACTTCCTTGTCGTAATTGTTCCGGACCTGCATGACCTTGTCCCGCACCTGGAACTCCCGGTTCCCTACCTTGAGCCCGTCCTGGTGCGGGTTGAGCCGCGCCTGGAGCTCAGTGTTGAGGCTGTCCACGCCGCATTTCCCTCTGTACATGGGGCTGATGACCTGGATCTGCGGCGAGAGCGCCGGCAGGCCGAGCTTCTGGGGGACGTTGAAGCAGCACAGGCTCATGATGGTCTTGAAGGCTTTGTCTTCGTCCTCGTGGTGGATGAAATAGAAATCGGCGTTCCGCTCCTCGCGCGGCGGATAAATGAGAGACATCCCCTGGTTGATACGGTGGGCGTTCTGGACGATCAGGCTGTCGCGCTCCTGGCGGAAGATCTCGTCCAGCCTGACGACACCGACCCGGCCCGACTCGATGATATCGTGGAGGAGGTTTCCCGGCCCCACCGGCGGCAGCTGGTCCTTGTCTCCCACGAGGATCAGGCGCATCCCCAAAGGAACGGCCTTGATCAGGGCGTACATCAGCGGGAGGTCGACCATCGAAAACTCGTCCACGACGAGGACGTCGCTCCGGAGCGGGCTTCTCTCATTTTTCTTGAAACGGCCCTGCTTGGGGTTGTATTCCAGGGTCCGATGGATGGTTTTCGCTTCCCCCTGCGTCGCCTCGGACAGCCGTTTGGCCGCCCGGCCCGTGGGCGCGGCCAGCAGGACCCGCTGGCCCCAGCTCTGGAACACCGCCACCACCGCCCGGATGATGGTCGTTTTGCCCGTTCCCGGGCCTCCGGTTATGACCAGCACTTTCTTTTTGGAGCATTCCTCAACCGCCTCTTTCTGGCGGGGGGAGAATTCGAGGCTGAGGTCCTTTTCGACCGCGGCGATCGTGCCGGCCATGTCGGAAGGAGGAGGAGGCGACGGCGCCGCGCAGAGCCTGAGGAGCGAACGGACGACGCCTTCCTGGGCTTCGTAAAGATACGGGAGATAGACGGCCGTCTTTTCTCCCTCCGTCTCGATGACGACCCGCCTGTCGCGGGCCAGGTCGGTCACGGCGCGGCCGGTTTTTTCCGCTTCGACTCCGAGTTCCTTGAGGCAGGCCTCGGCCAGGCCCTCCTGGTAGGAAAACACGTGGCCCTGCTCGGCATCCTTTTCCAGGAGATAGAGGACAAACGCCTTGACCCGCTCGGGAGAGGCCGGGTCGGTCCCGAGCTTGAGCGCGATCTGGTCGGCTGTCTTGAACCCGATGCCCCAGATATCCAGGCAGAGCTGGTAAGGGTTGCTCTTGAGGACATGGAATGACCGCTCGCCATACTGACGATGGACTTTGGTGGCGATCGTCGTGGAGACGCCGTGTTCCTGGAGAAAGATGATCAGGTCGCGGATATGCTGGTTTTCGGCCCAGGATTTCTTGATCTCCCGCAGCTTGACCGCGCCGACTCCCTCGACGCCGAGGATTTTATCCGGGCTCTGGGAAATGATCTCGATCGTCCGCTCGCCGAACTCCTTGACGATCCGGCGCGCCAGGACCGGCCCGATCCCTTTGACCAGCCCGGAGGACAGGAACTTCTCGATGCCCTTGGCCGAGGACGGCAGGATGGGGACATAGCTTTCGACTTTGAGCTGCTGGCCGAACTTGGGGTTGACTTCCCATTTCCCCGTGAGGCGGAGGACCTCGCCGGCCGAGAGGGGCGGAAAAGAGCCGACGATGGTCAGCGTACGGCCGTCCTCGAGGCTGAAACGGCAGACCGTGTAGCCGTTTTCGGGGTTATAGTAGACGACCTGTTCGACCGTCCCTTCAAAACTCTCCATGAGTTTTCATCTTATGCCATTCCCCCCGGCCGGTCAATCCACCAGCGAAAACCATTCATCAACCTAGCTAGGAAAATGGGTGGCACGCTTTGGGGCGTTTGGGGGGGAAGAGGCGAGGGTATTGGGTGAGGAAGTCCGTCGAATCCTGAGCGGGCACGGTTTCTCGACTGAAAGCGAGTTTGCTGATTTGCAGCAGCAAAGCAGCGGGGGTTCCAAGGGGGATGGCCCCCTTGGTCGCAGGACGAAGTCCGAGAAGGGGAGGCAGGGAGCGAAGCGACGGTTGGAAGGGGGAAAGCGAAGCTTTCTCCCTCCAAAGAGACGCTGTGGGAAACGAGCGGGCTGACGAATCCCAATACCGAGCCTCGACGGGGACGCGCCGTGACAGGACCCATTTTCCCATTTTATTGACCGCTATTATATTTCATGTTAATTCTTAAGGCGGATGAAATTCCTCAAGGTCCTGGCCAACGCTCTTCTCGGCGGGCTGGTCTTCTGCCTCCTCCTCGCGCATCTCCTGGCCGTTCTCAACATCAACCAGAGGATGTCGCCGGGTCTGATCATCTCGTTGAGCCTGCGCTTGGCCCCGGTCTACGCTCTGGCCGTCGCCCTGATCACCGTCGGCGCCTACTTTCTCCTCCAGTTTTTCATCGGGAAAAAATCCTGGCCGGGCCTGATCTCACCCTTGTTCCTTTCCCTGAGTCTATCGCTCCTCCTTTTGCTCTTCCTAACGGTCTTCTGGGCCAACACCGTCCATTTCCAGTCCTTTTTCGACGCCGCCGCGCGAAGCGATCTCCGCACCCAGATGATCACGGTTCTTATTCTGGCGCTCCTCGGCCTGGCGACTTTCTTCAGCCTCCTGCCTCTCAAGAAAAAGCTGCCCCTGTTCCTGACTTACCTCGTCCTGCTCTCCGCCGGGATTAGCTTTCTCCTGGCGCAGAAACGGGACCTGCCGCGGACGGATTCGGCCCGGATGCCCCTGCTCGGAAAACGGGTGGATAAGAAGATCACGATGATCGGCCTGGAAGGGTTGAGCTTTGACCTTATCGCTCCGGTATCAGCTCAGGGCAAACTGCCCAACCTCACCTACCTGATGGAGAACGGCTGCTCGGCCAGCCTGGTCAATTTCACGCCCACAGAGGAGGTCATCCTCCGGGCTTCCCTGGAGACGGGAAAATATCCCGCCCGGCACCGCGTCCTTTCCCAATCACGCTACCGGCTGGGGAAGCTCAAACAAGAGCTCGATGTCATCCCCCGCTTTATTTTATTCCACCAGCTGGCCGGGATCGGGTATCTTCGGGTCACGCCAGCCCGGCCCGTGATCCAGGCCAAAGACATATGGCAGATCCTGGAGGGCAACCGGATTCCGTATGCCAGGGCCGACCGGCCGGATGACCTTGAGACCTCCCGGCCCACGCCGAGAGTCGAGAAGCTGCTGAGCAATGTCTTCAACAACCCGGCTCTGCCCACGGATGAGTATTTCCAGCTGGCCAAGAACGCCTTCTGCCGGGACTGCGTCCGGGAAGAGCAGGCGGCCGAGGAGAAAGCCCGGCTCCAGCCGCAGGTCTTCTACCTGTATCTCGACGGCCTGAACACGGTTCAGGCCTATTTCTACAAATACAGCTTCCCCCAGCAATTCGGCAGCATCGACCAGGACAGCCTGTCCAAGTACGGCTCGGTGATCGAAAATTATTATGGCTTTTATGACGGGCTGATCGGAAAATACCTGACCGGCCTGAAAGAAGACGAGATCCTCATCGTCTTCTCGCCGCACGGCACCGAACCCCTTCCGGTCTGGAAGAGGTTTGTTGAACGCCTGCTCGGCGACCGCAACGTCTCGGCCTATCACGAGCTGGCGCCGGTTGGAGCTGTCTTTATGTACGGCAAAGGAATCGCCCGGCAAAAAAACCAGGAGGGCATCCGGATCGTCGATCTCGCCCCGACCCTTCTCTACTATCTCGGCCTTCCGGTCGGCCGGGACATGGACGGCATCGTCAAGACCTCTCTCTTTCTGCCCGAATTCACGGCCGATAATCCCATCATCTATATCTCCTCTTACGAGGAGTTCGAGATCATTCCCCCTCAATAAGAAAATTCGCTCGCCGCCGCGATCCGGCTTAACGGATGATCCGGAGCATGCGGCCCCAGCGGGCCTTGGGAATAAAGCTGACGAATTTTTTCAGCCGTTCCTGGAAAGTCGTTTTCATGTAGGCATCCCGCTCCGCGCGGTAGGAAAAATAGATGACCCAGGGCTTCCCCTTTATGTAGTCCATCGGCAGGAAGCTCCAGTAGCGGCTGTCCATGGAGTTGTCGCGGTTGTCGCCCATGACAAAACAGTGGCCGGGCGGGACGACAACCGGTCCGAAATTGTCGCGGATCGTAGCGTCGTAATGATAGTAGCCGTTCTTAGTGAAGACCTGACTGTCTCCGTGGACCTTGTAAGTCTCCGTTATCGGGTTGTCGTTGATGAACACCTGCTTGTTCTTGATCTCGATCTTCTCCCCTTGCAGGGCGATCACGCGCTTGACGAAGTCCTTGTTCAACTCCTTCGGATATTTGAAGACGACGATGTCCTGGCGGTGGATGTCGCGGCGAGGCAGGAGCGACTTCTCCAGCGGAAACGGCGGGTTGGAATAGACCAGCTTGTTGACGAGCAGGAAATCGCCGACAAGAAGGGTCGGCTCCATCGACCCTGTGGGGATCTGGAAGGCCTGGACGACAAAGGTCATGACGAAAAAGACAAACACGGCCGTCTCGGCGATCAGCTCAAAATATTCGCGCACCACGCTCGTGTCCCGCGGCTTCTTTTCTTTGGTCATTGGTCACCTGTCCGAGAAAAGATAATATAGCGGATATCGGCGTTTCGTTCAAGAGAGGCTCGGGGAGGCGAGGGGTTGGGGTCGTCAGAACGCGGATTCTCCCCGGCGAGGAGAATCAGCTCCGACCTCATCCTTCGCTCTTCTCTCCCTTCGGTCGAGAATCCGTGCCCGCTCAGTCTTCGACGGTCTTCCTCTCCCCAACCCCTCGCCTCAGCTAAAAAAGAAGGAAAGCCCGAGTTGTGGACGGTTGACTTAGCCGGCAAAACGCGGGAAACTGAGGGCGTGAATCTGACCCTGTTCGGCTACCCCAAGACCGGCAAAACGACCCTCTTCAACCTGCTCTCCGGAGCCCATGTCGAGGTCAAAGCCTTTGAAGACGGGAAGCGGGAGGCAACGCAGAGGACCTGCCCCATCCCCGACACCCGGCTCGACCGCATCGCCGCCCTCCATCCGGATAAGAAGAAAATCAACGCCGCCTTCGAGCTCTTCGACCTGGCCGGGGTGTCCTACGGAGAAGTCAAAAACAGCATTTACCTCAGCGCCCTGCGCAAAGCCGACGGGTTGATCCACGTGGTCAGGGGGTTCGTCGACCCGCAAATCGCCCATCCCCGTGGAATAATTCGCCCCCAGGATGATATTCATTATATGGAAGAAGAGCTGATGCTGACCGACCTGATCTCTATCACGGCCCGGCTGGAGAAGCTGGAGAAAGATCTCCATAAGGCCAAGAGCCCTGAAGGGGAAAAAGAGAAAGAGCTGCTGACCCAGTTCCGCGCCGACCTGGAGGAGGGAAAATCCATCCGCGAGCTGACCTTCTCCCCGGCCGAAGAAAAGACGGTCCGCAGCTTCACCTTCCTGAGCCAGAAGCCGCTGCTCCACCTGGTCAACCTGGACGAAACGGACATCTCCTTGATTGAGCAGCCGGAAAAATTCTACCCGGCCAGGCGTCCGGGGACAGACGTCCTGGCCTTCTGCGGCAAGATCGAAACCGAGATCACCGAGCTCGCGGGAAAAGAACAAGCCAGCTTCCTGGCCGAATACGGCCTCAAGGAATTGAGCGCCCCCCGGTTTTACCGGACGCTTCCCGGCCTGCTCAAGACGATCGCCTTCTTCACCATCGGAAAAAACGAAGTCCGCGCCTGGACGGTCGCCGCGGGGTCGAGCGCCGCCCAGGCGGCGGGAGCCATCCACTCCGACATCGAGCACGGATTCATCCGGGCCGAGGTGGTATCCGCGAGCCGTCTGCTCGAGCTCGGGTCAATGCAGGCCGCCAAAGACAAAGGGGCCATCCGCCTGGAGGGCAAAGACTACACGGTCCAGGACGGAGACGTGATCTATTTCAGGTTCACCGCATGAAGAAGACCTTCCTTCTGACCGCCGGCGACCCGTCCTCAGCGGCAAGAACGGGCAGGATCCAGACCCCGCACGGCATCATCGAGACGCCGACCTTCGCCCCGGTGGCCAGCCAGGGAACGGTCAAGGCGCTGCTCCATTGCCAGGTCGAAGAGCTGGGCGCCCAGGTCATCCTGGTCAATGCCTATCACCTCAACCTGAGGCCGGGCCTGGATACTATCGCCAGGGCCGGCGGAATCCACTCCTTTATCTCCTGGCCTAAACCGATCCTGTCGGACAGCGGCGGTTACCAGATCTACAGCCTCTCGCCCCTGGTCAAAGTCGGCACCGAGGGAGTCCGGTTCTCCTCCCACCTCGATGGAACAAAAATCTTCCTCCGGCCTGAGGACGCGGTCGACATCCAGCGGACGCTGGGGACCGACATCATGATGACGCTCGACTACTTCCTCCCCTTTCCCTCCCCCAAGCCCAAAATGCGCGATGCCGTGAAGACGACCTCCGACTGGGCGCGGCGCTCCAAGGACCATTTCCTCGAGGCCGAGACGCCCCAGCAGTTATGGGGAATCTCGCAGGGAAGCGTGTTCTGGGACCTGCGCGAGCAGAGCATCCAGGACCTGCTCGAGATCGGGTTCGACGGCTATGCCCTGGGCGGGCTGGGCCTGGGCGAGCCGAAGTCGGAGCTGATGGAGTCGCTGGAAAAGGCCGATTCACTCCTGCCCAAAGACAGGCCCCGCTATCTCATGGGAATGGGATATGTCGAGGATATCCTGGAAGCGGTGGCGCGCGGCGTGGACTTTTTCGACTGCGTGCTCCCGACCCGGAACGCCCGCAACGGGACGCTCTTCACCCGGCGGGGAAAAATGGTGATCAAGAACCAGAAATACGCCCAGGATTTCCGGCCGGTCGACGAGGGCTGCGGCTGCTACACCTGCCGCCATTTTTCCCGCGCCTACCTGCGCCATCTCTATGAACGCAACGAGGTCTCATCGGCCGTCCTCAACACCATCCACAACCTGAACTTTTATCTTGACTTCTTTGGCAAAATTAGGCAATCTATTACATCAAATTCGTTCGCTGCGTTCAGACACTCAACCAGCGCGCATATAGAGGAAGGCGAAACATGACTTTAGCCGGTTTTATGATGTCACTCCAGGCCACTCCGACGGGCCGCCCGCAGGGCAGCCTCGGGTTTTTCACCGCTCTCCTGCCCTTTGTCCTCGTCTTTGTCATTTTCTACGTCCTGATCATCATGCCTCAGCGCAAAAGGCAGAAGAAACACCTGAGCATGGTCGAGCAGCTCAAGCCCGGGGACCGGATCATCACGTCCGGTGGGATTTACGGAACGGTTATGGGCGTCCAGCCCGACCGGATCGAGCTCAAGGTGTCCGCCAACGTCAAGATCGACATCACCAAGAGCGCCGTGGCGGTGATCCTGGGACCGCAAGCTCAATAGGTCCGCGGCGTGAAAAAAGGCCTCCAGTGGAAACTCCTTCTGACCATCGCTGTCATTGTTCTGGCCATCGTTCTCGCCTATCCCCCGGGCAAAAAAATCAAACCCGGCCTTGACCTCAAGGGCGGAATTCATCTCGTCCTGCAGGTCATGACCGACGATGCCGTCACTATCGAAACCGACCAGGAAATCGCCCGTCTCCAGGATCAGCTGAAGAAGAAAAACGTCGCTTTTAAGGCGATGGTCAAGGGTGCCGTGGGCAAGTTCACCATCCAGGATTTTGGCGCCGACCAGGAAGCGAATGTCAAGAGCGTCCTGGATGAAAATTTCCAGGAGTGGGATTACAGCTTCGTCGGCGGTACGGTCTCGCTCAGCCTGAAGGACTCCGCTGCCCGCTACCTCAAGGAGCAGGCCGTCAACCAGGCCCTGGAAACCATCCGCAACCGGGTCGATCAGTTCGGCGTGAGCGAACCCATGATTCAGAGGCAGGGGCTGGCCGGGGATCGGATCCTGGTCGAGCTGCCCGGGATCGAGGATACTGAGCGGGCGAAGAACCTGATCAAGACCACGGCCATCCTGGAATGGAAACTGGTCAGGGCGGGGCCCTCCCCGGATGAGCAATCCCTGTTGAGCGCTTTTGGGGGGACCGTCCCCGAGGATGCCCAGGTGGTCAAGGGCGATCCCAACCGGGGTGAAGCGGGATTCTTTCTGCTTGACCGCATCGCCACCGTGACCGGAAAAGACATCCGGACCGTCCGCCGGACGGTCGACGAATGGAACACGCCCGCTGTCTCCTTCTCCCTCAATTCTGAAGGCGGCCGGCGGTTTGAAAAAGTCACCGGCGACAACATCGGCAAGCAGATCGCCATCAT